>NZ_JALHBK010000024.1:0-144455 GCF_031570565.1 Nonomuraea sp. 3-1Str | reverse complement strand
AACCGGCTCAAACAGTTCAGAGGCATCGCCACCCGCTACGACAAGCTCGCCGTTCACTACCAGGCAGGTGTCACCATCGCCTGCCTGCTGCTATGGCTCTTATGAGATCCACAAAACAGGCCCTAGGGCCTGTACGGAGTTGAGATCAGAGGGAATTCCTGCAATACGGCCAGCGGTCCTGGTAGGCCATCGAACATGGCGCGCGGAGACCTCACCGACGAAGAATGGTCCTTGATCGAGCCCCACTTACCGCTGGGTGAGCGAGGCCCGATCCCGGATCTTCGACGGCATGCCGTCCGCTGTCTTTCGTCCTGACTGCCGGCCAGGCCGGAGACAGTCCGCAGTTCCGCCCGGTGCTGGAGCGCATCAAGGTCCGGCTGCCGATCGGCCGTCCGCGCACCCGGCCGGGTGCGGTGGCCGCCGATAAGGCCTACTCCTCCCGTGGCAACCGCGCCTACCTGCGTCGGCGCCGGATCAAGGCGGTCATCCCGGAGAAGGCCGACCAGGCGGCCAACCGCAAAAGGCGTGGATCTGCCGGTGGCCGGCCGGTCAGCCATGATCCCGATCTCTACAAGCAGCGCAACACAGCAGAACGCTGCATCAACCGGATGAAGGAGTGGCGTGGGCTGGCCTTCCGGTTCGACAAGACACCCGACAGCTATCTGGCTGGCCTGCATCTACGCGGAGCCGTCTTATGGATCCGAAGCCTCCGGCCAGCCGAAAGATCCGAACTCCGTACAGGCTCTTAAGACCATCTTCCATCGTCTGGGGGCGACTCGCCGTTCCTAGTGCCGCGGTCCTACCGTCCACGGCCGGATCTTGTCGGGGTTGCGTACGGCCCAGATGTGCTTGATCCGGTCGCCTGCGATGTCGAACGCGTACACCGACACGGTGACGCCGTCTTGCTGGGCGATCAGGCCGGGCCGGCCGTTGACCGTACGCTCCAGGAACGTCAGGTCACGGAGCCTGCCATCGAGATTGAGCAGTGCACGCACGATCTGCTCAACGCCTTCGACCGGGCGGAGTACGGCGCCGACGACGCCGCCGCCGTCGGCGATCGCCGTGGCGTCGGGGTCGAGCAGGGCGATGAGGGCGTCGATGTCCATGGCCTCCCACGCCTGCTTGAAGTCCCTGACGATCCGGGCCTGCCGGGCCGCCGGAGTCGCAGGCGCCTGCGCGGCACGGATGCGACGGCGGGCCGAGGAGGCCAGCTGACGGCAGGCCGCCGGGGTACGGCCGACGATCTCGGCCACTTCGGCGAAGGAATACCGGAAGACATCGTGCAGGACGAACGCGACGCGCTCGGCCGGGGTCATCGACTCCAGCACGACGAGGAAGGCCATGTTGACCGACTCGTCCAGGGTGACCCGATCGGCCGGGTCGGCGGTGATGCCATCCGGCCGCCCGGTGATCCACTCCCTGGGTTCGGGTAGCGGCTCGGGGATCCATTCGCCCACATAGGTCTCGCGCCGGGCCCGTGCCGAGGAGAGCAAGTTGAGACAGAGACGGCCGACGACCGTGGTCAGCCAGGCGCCGGGAGATGCGATGGCGTCCTGCTGCTGCCGGGACATGGCGCACCAGCGGGCGGAGGCCTCTTGGACGACATCCTCGGCGTCGGCCAGGGAACCGAGGAGCCGGTACGCGAGATTGATCAGCTGACGCCGCTCGCTCGTGATCGCGGCCAGGCCCGGATCGCGCCGGCCGCCTCTCGGCTCGGATGGGGTGGTCATGGTGTCCTGGCCATCGTGCACTGACTCCCGGGGTTTCAGGTCTGCTCTCACTGATTCGACAAGACAGCGCGGTGAACTGTGAGGTTGGCGCGTCGCCTCACATTCCGCGGTGCTGTGTTGTCGGACTGGCGAGACACCATCCAGCGCGCAGGAAGCTACCCCCGGCAGATATGCGGATCGTCGTCGAGAACCCGCGGCGGAACACGTGATCGCCCCTGTGGCGGCCATTTCGTGATGGAAGCCCGACTCCGCCAGGTCGCAAAGCCTCAAGAACCGCTGAAGTTGAGAAGGAAAGGCCTCGCCATGTCCACGCCCGGATACCACACACCCAGCAAGGTCGTCGTCATCGGTGGCGGCTACGCCGGAACGGTCTCGGCCAACCATAATCCGGGCGGGGATTGACCAGCGTGATGTCGACGTCGGCGCGCATCCGCAGTACTGGCGACCGCGAGTGGGCTGCGACGCCGCCGCACCATCGGGCCGGCGCTGCGGATGAGCTGCCAGGCCGCACAACCGCTCGGGGCACAGGCCGCCGAAACCGTCCTGAGCCGCATCGCGGGAACCGAACCTGCGGTGATCAACCAGGCCTTCACGGGGTCGGGCGTCAGCCTCGGCCGGCGCGCCGGCATACGACAGCTCTCCCGCAAAGACGACACCGCGGTGAATCTCCACATCACTGGGCGCATGGCTGCGGCGATCAAGGAGGCGACCCGCGAACTCGGGGTGTCGAGGATCCGCCGCGAGGCCCGCAAGCCGGGTTCCAGTTTCTGGCTCAAGGGCGGCCCGCGAACGACAAGCCGCGTTTAGCGGCCCTCGGCCCCGGCCGACCGCTCCATTGCGGAATCCACCGCCACCTGCGGCTTCGAACCGAAGCCGCTCACAACGCAAGAAGAATCTCGTGAACATGCCAGATCGATTTGACGAGGAGCCTGAGATGAAAAATCAAACGACCAGAACGTTCCAGCACGCGACGGACGAAAAGTCGGCCACCGTCGCACGAAGCGGCTGGAACTGGAGCCGGGTCCGCCCCATCGCCTTTTGGGCCACCACGTTGGTCATCGTCGCCGAGTTGACCGCTGGATCGGTCTGGAACCTTGTGCCGATCGAATGGGTGGAGGCCCAGCTGCGCCACCTGGGGTACCCGCGCTTCTTCGCCTATGTCCTAGGCGTGTGGCAGGCCGGTGCGGCCATCGCGATCATCTCACCCAGGCTCCCACTGATCAAGGAATGGGCATACGCGGGCGCCATCTTCCTGTGGTCGAGTGCCGTGGCGTCGCATCTGATAGTCGGCGACGGTCTTCAGACGTGGGGGGTGCCGCTGATGTTCGGGATGTGCGCCCTCGCGTCGTGGGCACTGAGACCTGCCGACCGTCGACTCCCGGAGACGCGGCTCCGTCGGTATCGCCCTGCCGACCCTGGACAGGACGGGGCCGGTCCGTCGGAAACTCGTCCTCGCGCTTGGGCCGTTCCGCTCGGGCTCCTCGTTGTTCTGTATGCCGTTTCGTTCCTCACGCTGCCCGCGGCCGAAGCCATGACGCACGGGTGGGCAGTTGAGCTCGGCTGGATCGACGAGTAGCGGCCTCGCTACCCACTGCTTTCCCACGCTTCCGCGCATGCGCCGGATCATGGGCGCCTTCCACGTCGTTGGGCGCATCGGCGAGGCGGCGCTCGGCATCTCCTCCTGGCCGACGATGCACTTGGCGTAGCTCCTGAGAAGGACGTCCACGCTGTGGCCCGCCCATTCGGCTGTCCGAGTCGCAGGGACGCCGGCGCTCACAGCGACCATCGACCAGCACGGCGCACGAGCACTGATCCCCCACCTTTTCCTTGATCAACGAGAAGCCGGCCTCATCCCGATGGTGGTCGACGCCCTCTTGCGCGTCCTCGGTGACCTTAACCCGCCGCTCCGGACAATTGCCTACCTCGACCACCCTGGATGAATCGACGTCCTGCATACGGCCGGCGCTGCCCACGCAGCTTTGTCGTCCCGACGAGGAGGACACGTGACGACGGCTTCAAGACGCCCAGAGCCACGATGAAGTACCGATGATGGCGGTGAACCTGGGCACCCGCGGCATCGAGGCGGCGCCGGGCCTGCCGGAGTACTGCAACCACCCGTCCGCGACGGCGTTGTCGGAGCGGCGGGAGGAACTCGGTCAGTTGCTCGACCGCCCACACGGCCACAGCGGGGCGCTCCCCGGTGCGCCCGGGGCTCGGTGGGGCTCCTCAGAGGTGGATCACAGATGGGCGAGCGGCGATGGACTGGTGGAGGGCGTTCGCCACAGCGTGGACCAGCGGGACCTGAGAGGCATCCCAGATGAGGTTGAGACCGCTGTGGCTGCGGAGGATGAGTCTGCCGTACACCAGGATGGGCAGGCGGGCGTTGTTCTTGAAACGGCGGTCGGGGCCGCCCTTGACGTTGACGTAGCGCCAGGTGGAGTCCACGACCGTGCCGTCGCGTGGCACCGGGCCTTCTTCGATGAAGCGGGCGTGTTCCACGCCGACGTGGAGGTGCTGATAGGCGAGGTCGGCGACATGGCGGCCGTCACGGATCAGGACCCGGTCGGGGAGGAAGTGCACCGACAGGCTGCCTGCGGTCAGGGTCGGGACGGCGACGTTGGTGACCAGGATCCGCGGTCCCGCCAACCGGGCCGAGGCATTCAGCCTGCGCAGCAGCCTGGAGGCGCCGGCGTTCACCTTGAACTGGTGAGTGCTGGTGATCGCGCCGGATGCGGTGATCAGCCAGAACCCGTGGGCCTGTTGGAGGCCGGTGATCGAGCTGACGAGGTGATCGAAGCGCCAAGCGGCCTCGTCGGTCACGTCGTACATGACGACCACCGCGCGAGCCGCCCGATCGCGCAACGCCACCCACATCACGCAAGGCAGACCGACGGCGACGATGACCAGGCCGAAGCGTCCTGTCACCAGCCCCGCGACGAGCAGGGCGGCCAGGGCGAACGGCCAGTACGGCCGGCGTTCGGCGGCCTTCTGCAACTGCTGGACGACGTCACTCGGCTGGGCCGGGACCAGGCTGACGACATCGTGCATGACCACGTCACGGTCGGGCGCGACGGTGCGGTACGAGATCCCTCCGCGTCCCATGCGCACGACGTTGCCGCGGGGGCTCATCCCCACTCGAAGACCCGGGATTCCGGCCGAGACCCCCATCCCGGCCTGGCTGAGGGTGAAACGGAACGGTCCAGCCCTGAGGCTGGTACGCACATAGAAACCCACGTTGAGGAATCCTTCGGACCCCGGTGCCCGTTACCGCGGCTGTGAGATACGACCCGATACCGTGATCGCAGCAAGAGGAAACGGTCACGGGCGACGACTGGCAGATCGAGGTCCTGGAGCTCGACCGCCACGCCGTCACCCGTGTCCGCCTTAAGGGGACGCCAGCCCTCCTGCCGCAAGGGGCGATGCGGGCGTGTTCGTTGAAGTGGGTCTCGTAGGCAGCCAGCACGCGGCGTAAGGGGCGGGAGTTACGCAGCATCGGACCGCGAACGCCCGACGTAGGTGACCGCCGTCAGCAGTTCCCGCGTCTGTCCCGGGCTGACGACGGAGCGCGCGCTGCGCCCGCAGTCGCGCATGAGGCCTCGTGAGGTCGCGACTCCTCGTACGTCCGGACACTCCCAGGCCGATGAGGGGCCCAGGACTCCCTGCTGGGCGGCGCGTCGCGGCAACGCGTGGAGGCGGGGTCGGCCGGTTCAGAGCTCGATGCCCTTGATGATCTTCGTCAGCTCGGGTACGAGAGGCTGGCTGGCCATCACGGTGACGACGACGCCCTTCCGCTCGACCCAGCCGGCGTACCGGCCGTGGCCCAGCGCGCCGTCGCCCTTCTGGGTGAGCACCTGACGGTCGCCGATCTTCACGGTCCTGGTGTTTCCGGAGAACGTCCCCGTGTCGAACGGCGCGTTCCTGAGCTGTGCCAGTGAGCCGGCCTTCGGCCAGCACACCACCCTGACCCACAGCGACCGGTGCCGGATGTCCACGTCGTCGCGGTCGTCGGTCCATTGGTAGCCGTACTCGGTGATGCCGTCGTGCTTGTTGACGACGACCTGTCCGTACGTGAAGCCGTTCGGCAGGTGGTTGACGTGCAGTCCCTTGATGGCGGTGGCACCCCTCGGCGGCTTGTCGGACTTGGCATCAAACGACCGCTTCGCCTCCGCCTTGCTGGGGACGGGACAGCTCGGGCGCTCCGCCGCTTGCGCGGGGAGTGCCAGGAGAGCTGCGGCGACAGGGAGCACGGACAGGGCGGCAAGTTTCTGGATCTTGTTCACATCAGGGTTGGATATGACGGATGTGAGAAAAGTTCAGCCGCTTCGAGCACGATGTCCGTTGCGAACTTGTCGGTCATCATCGCCTCGCGCATCTTCAGCGCCCCGCTGTAGGGCGTGGACGGATCGCGCCGATTCTGGATCAGCAGGACATTGGCCGGGCCGCGCGAGCTGATCCGCGTGGCTCGCTCCGCGCGCTTGAATGGCCAGTCGCACGGCCCGAGGTTGACCGGCATGCCCGCGGTCAGCGGGTAGACGGCCAGGTTGCGCTTGACCTGCCGCTCGTGCCGGGCGATCGAGTTCGGCGTGGCACCGGCGTGCGCGGCGGTGTTCTGGAGGGCGGCCTCCTCCGGCGTGTTCGGAACGGGCAGCTCGGCACGGTTCAGAGCGGCTTGCATGAGCCCGGCCAGCATCGGGCAATTGGCCGGGGAGTAGAGCGCGTTGGCGCCCAGATCAGCGGCCCGCCGTTGCGGGCGCCGGCCTCGGCGATCCGGCGCGACCACGCCGCGATCTCGGCGATGCCACCGTCCGCGTCGGGGTACGGCTTGAGCCGCGTGACGGAGAGATCGGCGGGCGCGAGCGACTCTGCCGAGCCGTTGATCGTCGAACCAGAGATCTCGTCAGCGACCACCCGTGACCTCGTCACGAAAGCGATGCACGGCCAGAATCCGCGTCGTTGACTCCGCGCCTGCCGAGACTTGCGGGCGGCCGTAGATACCTGCCTCTGCACATGGCTCCGTACGCCGACACTTGCTAGGCTCTCGCCCGCAATGTCCAAGATCACGTCGGGAGCATTCGGTGAAGAGAGCCCTACTCGTCTTCGGAGTCGTGGCCGGCTTGGTCGGCAGCGCGGTACCGGCGCAGGCGGCTGACAAGTACGGCAGCTACGCCGAGCTCGCGGCGCACGAGGTGAAGGGCAAGGACTACCGGATCGCCCAGCGGTCCACTCGCGGAGCGAAGGTGGCGCACATCGCCATCCACGGCGGCGCCATCGAAGCCCCCACCACTCAGCTCGCGGACTACGCGGCGAAGGCGGGCGACCACGCCTTCTACTCCTTCGAGGGCATCAAGCCCGCCGGCAACTCCGACCTGCATCTCACCTCCACCCGCTTCGACGAGCCGAGTGCGGTGAGGCTGGTCGCTCAGAGCAGCTACACCGTCTCCTGGCACGGCGCGTCCGGCGCCAAGGCGACCACATACGTGGGAGGCCGCGACACCGTGTTGATCAAAACGATCACTGCCGAGCTCCGCGCCGCCGGCTTCACGGTCACTGACTCGGTCCCCGAAGAGATCGGCGGAGACAGCCCGCGCAACATCGCCAACAGAAACCTCAGGAACCGGGGCGTCCAGCTCGAACTGTCCCAAGGCCAACGCGAGCAGTTCTTCAAAGACGGAAGGCTGGCCCGATCCTGGATCGAGAACCCGGCCAACCGCACCACGGCGTTCTACCGTTACGCTGCGGCGGTCAACCGGGCCCTGGCCTCGGCTGTCGCACGCGCCGGTCTGCCCCGGTAGGCCGCAGAGCCCGCACAACGTCCAGGTGTTGTTGCTCGTCAGGGTGAGGGTGGTGGAGTTACGCAGCAGCCACCCAGTGGCTTGCCGCTATTCCACCAGCGCGCCGAATACGTAGGTTCCGGGAGCATCCGGGTTGTCGCCGGCCCAGAACTCCGTCCAGTGGATGCGGAACTCGTCGCGGGTGAGGTGGCCGTCGCCGTCCAGATCGAGGCGCGGGAAGATCTCATCGGTTGCTGTGGGCGCCCCGTTCCACGTCTCGATGAGCGCGCCGTATTCCGAACAGGAGATGAGGCCGTCGCCATTGAGGTCGATGGCCTCGAACATCACGTCGGCAGTGCCGGAGACCGCGTCGGCCATGTCACCGAGTCCTTCCACGACGCGAAGCACCTCGTCGAGGGAGACAGCGTCGCCGCCGCCAGGGCCGGAGGCGGCCCGGAGCACGAGCCACCAACCGGTCATGATGGAGGCCAGTCGCTCTGGGTCGACGGACCCCGCGACGGCCGTCCAGCGGTGGGCGAGCGCCTGGAAGTCGGCCTGGGTCAGTCGGCCGTCGCCGTCCACATCCATCGCACGAAAGACTCCGCCGACCTTTCTACGCCGGAACTCACTGGCCACATCCGCCTCCACTCTTCGGGAGACTCAATGCTTACGGGACATCACTGATCGTCACCATGGTCAGTCGAGTGACGAGTCTGTTACGCGTCGTGCGGGCGCTGCCTGACCAGAGCCGAGGGAGACCGTGACGTGCAGACTCGCCACGGCGGCGGTGGCGGTTCGGGGTACTCCTGCTGGTCTTTTCCCTGGTCGCAGGGCTCGTCGGTGTCTGTTGGCAAGGCTGCCTGGGTGACGGCGAGAAAGGCCGGGGCCGGCATGACGGTGGTGACGTGCCGGTGCCAGGGCGTCCACCTGCGGACCTGATACTGGGTCAAGCCGAGGAGCTGACGAGGCCGAGCCGGCTCCGTAGTCACACCCGCGACGATCTCGCGTTGGCATCGCGATCTCGTGGAGCAATCGTCAAGAGTTGTGGTCGGTTGCAGCAGGATTCTCAGGACTGGTCTGTCATGTCGGTGGCGACGAGCTCGACCTCGAACCCGTCCATGTCCTCCAGATAGGCGGCGTAATGCTGTTCGCCACCGGCGTGCGGGTGGCGATCGGGGAACATCAGGGTCCAACCATGTGCGGGCGCCTGCTCGGCCAGAGCGTCGACCAGGGCGCGGCTTTCCACGTGGAAGGCCAGGTGGTTCAATCCAGGACGGCAACGGTCGTGCCGGTCGGCGCTGAGCGCGGGTGACTGCTCCAGGACCAGATAGGTGGCCCCCAGCCGCCAGCTGCGCCCATCGCTCCAGTCCTGGAAGAGGGTGTAGCCGAGCGCCTGCAGCAGCCACTGCCAGCTGACGCCGGCGCGCTGGAGGTCAGGCACCCATATCTCGACGTGGTGCAGTGTTCCGGTGGTGGGCTTGTCGTTCATGCCGCGGCCCCTTCTGGACGCTCGACGAGTTGGCCGTTGATGAAGGTCGCGCCGCCCTCTGCTCAGGGCTGCACGGGTTGGTAGGTGAACCAGTCGAAGGCGGCCGAGTGCTCGGTGGCGTGCATGCCGATGACCCGCCCGGTGAAGCCGGTGGCGACTTCCGTGGACAGGTAGCGGCCGTCCAACTCGGCCAGCGGCTCCTCCCCCGCTGACAGGACGATGGTGTCCGACCCGCTGGCGAACACGCCCAAGGGTTCGCTGTCGAGCTGGTCGGAGCATCCTCCCGCTGGCCCGGCCCGGCCTCGCCGCCGTGGCGGTCATCCAGGGGCTGGGCGCGTGGAACGAGTACCTCATGGCGCTCGTCCTGTTCGAGGACAACTCCCTCATGCCGATCCAGCGCGGCCTGACCGCGTTCACCTCGGCCGAGACGCCGCAGCAGCAGATCCTCCTGGCCGCCACGACCATCTCGATCGTGCCGGTGGTGATCCGCGCCGCCTGGCAGGCCCAGGCATAGCAGGCGGCCAGCAGCGTCTTGCCCACCCCGGGCGTGCCGGCCAGCGCGCAGATCACCGCCGCCCCGCCGCCACGCGCCTCCCGCCCGCCGGTACCGGGTTCGCCGAGCAACTCAGCGAGCCGTTCCATCAGCTGAGGGCGTTCCTGGAAGCCGGGCGAGCGCTGCGGGATGTCCCCCTCGACGATCTGGCCAGGCTCCGGCTTGGGCGGGTAATGGTGATGCTCGTGCTGGTGATATTCGGCGCCGACGACCTTGTCATGGAAGACGTTGTCGTGGAAGTCGATGTGGTCGCCCTCAGCGCCGCCTATCGTCATCCCCGTCGTGATCCTGGTCCGGCGCGGCAGGCTCGGAGCCTGTCACCTGCTTACCGACGACCTGGCCGGGGAAGGTGCTGTGGTGGAACTCGATGTGATCGCCGCCGTACGTGCGCCGATGGTCGACGACCTCGTCGAGGATATGGTCGCCGCTCGCCTGGTCCACCCGCCCCTGCCCGGAGGCCTGCCCTCGCATCTGCACGTTCCGCGCGCCGTCCCCGGTCGAGATGATGCCGAAGTTGTCGCCGTCGAGGGCGACCGCCCGCCCGCCGGCGGCCGGCACCGCAGGCGCCGTGCTCTGCCCGGCCGCCGGCGGGTTCTGCCCGGCGCGCAGCTGCGCCCGCAACGCCACCGCCGCCACTACCAGCCCGGCCGCGCCCATCGCCATGCCGGTGAACATGCCGACCACGCTGGCCCGCTGATCCAGCACCTCCAACACCTGGTCGGGCAGGTGCAGCGGATCGGCGAAGAACCACAGCAGTGCCGCCGCCAGGCAGATCGCCAGCACGGCGACCCCGGCGATCGCCACGACCCGCCACATCCGCGAACCCGGCGCGCGCTCCGCCCTCGGTGACGTCTTCGGCATGCCTCCAGCCTGCTCCCGAAGCGGCGCGAACGGGACTGAAGTAGCGAAGGCGTTACCGGCCATCCCGCCCTTTGCGCATCGGTCGTTCCGTCTAGTCCTCGTCACCGAGCCAGTCGAGGTTCTCGGCGACGAAGCGCAGGGAGTCGCGGACGGCCCGGGTCAGGACGTGATCCGGGCCCAGTACCAGCTCATGGCCGGGAAGGGCTCTCTCGAACTGCCGAAGCGCACGTACGTGATCTCCGACCTGCTCATAGGCGAACCCCAGGTCGCGTCGGGCTCCGAAGGTCTTCGGATCGTCCTCGCCAAGAAGCCTCGCGAAGCCCTCCGCGGCCTCCACGTACAGAGGAACGGCACGTTTCAGGTCATCGACGGATTGATACGCGCTCGCGAGATCTTGGCGGGCGTCCAACGTGCCGGGGTGGTCTCGGCCGAACAGTTTGGAGCTGTCCGCGAGGACGCGCTTGAAGAGGGGGATGGCGCGATAGGGTTGTTCCGCCTGTTCGAAGGCGAGCGCCAGGTCTCGGCGAGCGTCCAAGGTCCTGGGATGGTCGTCACCCTGCACTCGCTCCCGGGCGGCCAGGACCTCCTCGAACATCGGCAGGGCGCGGTCGAGCCCACCGGTCAGCGCGTAGGCTCCGGCGAGTTCGCACCTGGTGTTCAGCGTGGTCGGGTGGTCGGGGCCCAGCGCGCGTTCCCGGTCTTCCAGCAGCTCCTCCAGCAACGGGATGGCCTTCGTGTAGTTCTTGGCCGCCAGGTAGGCGTCCGCGAGTCCCTCGCGGTTGGCGAGCCTGTCGGGGTGCAGGCCGTCGAGGACCCTGTCGCCGTCCTCCACGACGGCTTCCAGCATGGCGAGCGCGCCGTCCTCGTCCCCGGTCCGCGCGTGGACGTCCGCCAGGTTGAAGCGGGCGAGGAGGGTGTCCGGGTGGTCGCCGCCGAGCTCCCGTTCGCGCTCGTCCAGGTTCCTCCGCAGCAGTGCGGTCGCGCGTTCCTCCTCGCCGTTCGCCGCGCAGGCGAGCGCGAGGTTGTTGCGGACCGCCAGGGTATGGCCGTGCGCCGGGCCGAGGACGGCTTCGCACGCGGCGAGGGCCTCCTCGAAGAGGGGGATCGACATCGCCTCGTCGCCCGCGCGGTAGTGAGCGTTGGCGAGATCGTGGCGGCTCTGGAGCGTGAGCGGGTCGTGGGGCCCGAGCAGCCGTTCCCTGTCGGCCAGGAGCTGCTCGAACAGGCGCGTAGCGTTGGCGTGGTCGTCCGCCGCCTGGTAGGCATGCGCGAGGTGACGGCGGCTCTCGAAGGTGAGAGGGTCGTTGCGGCCGTGCCGGGCCCTGCGGTCGGCGAGATTCGCCTTGAGCAGCGCGATGGCGTCACCCAGCTCCCCCGCGTCCTGGCAGGCCACACCGAGGGCGTCGCGGATGTACAGCGTGACCGGATGGACGGCGCCGTAGAGCCGCCGGGCCGACTCCAGCGAGCGGTCCAGGAGGGCGACGGCCCGCAGGACGTCACCCTGCTCACCGAGGAATACGGACGTGTGCCACAGGAGGAAGGTCAGGGCCAGGCCGTCGGCCTCCTTCGGGGTCCTGGACGCCAGCGCGGTGATGTGCGGGAGCAGCGCGCGGATCTCCGTCCAGGCCGCAGGGAGACTCGGGTTCGCGGGGAAGGCGAGCTCGAGCAGGATCGCCGCGCGGTCCCTCGCGATGCCGGGCGTCTCCCCCTCCGCCGTCCGGGTGACCTCCTGGATGAGCCGGTGCACGGTCACGGACTCGGAGGTCAGGCTGACCATGTTGTAGGCGCCGAGGAGGCCGAGAGCCTCCTCCACGTCGAGGGAGTCGCACAGCGCCCGCGTCGTGCTCCAGCCGCTGCGGTCGCGGCGTTCCCACAGACGACGCCGGCGGTAGACCGGCTTGGGCTCGGCCAGGGCCCGGAAGACGGTCCGCGGGACGGGTTCCGGGCCGAGCCACGCCAGGATGGCGAGGAGGTCGCCGGGAAGCGGGGAGCGTACTCCGATCGTGTCGAGGGTCGTCTTCCAGACCTGGGCGATCGTCGCGCGTCCGGCGGAGCCTTCGGCCGTGCTGTCGTGGAGGCGGGCCGGCTGGTCGCGCAGGAGCCTCAGGTATGCCTCGGGAGTGAGATCGGTCTCCTGGAGGTAGGCGCCCGCCTGCTCGATCGCCAGCGGAAGCCCGCCGAGGTGGGCGGCGAGGTCCGCCGCGCCCGGCCAGGCGTCGGCTTGGCCGGGCGGGGCGAAGGAGAGGAGCAGTTCGAGCGAGGCCGCCTCGTCCAGGACGTCCAGCTGGACGGTGTCGGCGCCGAGGGTGTGCCAGCCGTGCGCCAACCGGCTCGTGATGATCATCCGTCCGTCGGCGGCCGTGGCGAGATCGCCCAGCACGCCGGGGCCCGGGGCGTTGTCGCAGATCAGCAGCCAGCCGGAATGGCAGGCCAGCCAGGCCTTCGCCCGGAGCGTGAGCGCCTGCGCGGGCAGCCCTCCGAGCTCGGGCTGGAGCGCGACAGCCAGGTCGGCGAGACCCGCCGACACCGTCTCCTCGGTGTCGGACACGATCCACCAGACCATCTCGTAGTGGTCGCGGTACTGCCGCGCGTACCGCGCCGCTAACGTCGACTTTCCGACGCCGCCCATCCCGTGCAGTGCCCGCACCACCACCGGCCTGTCCTCGATCAGCCTTTCGTGGAGGACCTCAAGGTCCTCCTCGCGTCCGACGAACGTGCGCGGGACGGCGGGCACGTTGCCCAAGCCCCGCGGCACTGCGACGCCTTCGACCGGACGCACCGCCTCGATCCGCGTCACCAGCTGCGTGATGTTCACGTGGTCGCCGGTCGTGATGATCCCGTGGTTGTCGCCGTGGAGCTCGACCGACCGTTCGCCGCGCGGCGGTGGAACCTCGGTCATCGGCGGGGCCTCCCTCGCGCTGGACGTCCTCTCCGGGAAGGTACCCGTTTCCGGCGGGCGCGACAGCGTGAGGTCGGCGGATGTTCGATTGTCCACGATTGTTCGGACGTCCTTCCTCGCCTGGGGTGAACGGTGAAACGTCGAGGTCACGTTCGTCCCACCTCCAGGAGGAAGCAGCATGTACCGAGCCCTTGCCGCCGTCACGCTGGCCGCCGGCCTTCTTCTCCCCGCGTCCGCGGTCCACGCGCAGGACGACCCCGGCAGCGGACGCGGGGACGTCCGTTCCGGGGACGTGCGCAGAGGATGCAGCGGCACGCGGTGTGACGGGCTGGACCCGATCGATCTGGGATGCGACAGCGACGCCCGCACCAACTACCGGCTCTCCACCAGGCTCGGGGTGCTGGAGCGTCGTTACAGCCCCTCGTGCGACGCCTCGTGGGCACGGATCACCGGAGCCGGCGCGGGGACCTGGTTCTACGTTCAGACCTGCGACGGCTCCTACGTCCACACCTTCCGCGTACCACCCGGCTACGACCACGCCTACACCGACATGGTGCCCGGATCCCGGCGTACCCGGGTGGGCGACCTCGCCGGCCACGGCCCCTGCTGACGTCCTACGCGCAGCGCGTCACGGCGATGGGGCCGTCGCCCTGTGGGGTGTGCACGTACGCCTCGGCGTACACGCAGCCCGGGGTGGTCAGGAGCATGTTCCCGTAGCTGCTGGGACTCTGGCCGCCGAAGGAGCTGGGCGCGAACACACGGTCGGCGGAGCGGTAGACGGCGATGTGCACGACCCGGTCCGGGCCGTGCGGACCGAGGACGAGGCCCCAGCTGGCCCGGCATGAAGGCTGATGACGCAGGCGCAGGCGGCCGAACTCCGCGCCCCGCGGCAGACGGACGGACACCTCGTCCAGAGTGATCACCGTCGCGGCGACCTTGGGCGAACCGCACTCGGCGCGGATCGGGTCCATGCCGTCGCCGGGGCGGGCAGGGTCGGGGGGAAGCGCCTCTGCCACTTCCCGCCACTGGCCGGTCCTGGTGGGCGGGGTCCGGACGGAGGATGTCACCTGCGCCGCCGGAATCCGCAACCAGATCACGGCACCGGCGATCCCGAAGAGGACGACGACCAGGCCGAGGAGCGCGTACGGCCGTCGGCCGCTTCCGGGCGGCCGCGCTGGAGGGACGGACTCACCTGAGGGGGCGGTGAGTCCCGTCGCCTCCAAGGCCGG
Organism: Nonomuraea sp. 3-1Str; assembly: GCF_031570565.1. NCBI lineage: Bacteria > Bacillati > Actinomycetota > Actinomycetes > Streptosporangiales > Streptosporangiaceae > Nonomuraea > Nonomuraea sp. 3-1Str. The sequence continues at coordinate 129,923 of NZ_JALHBK010000024.1, read as the reverse complement.
GGGCTCCTGCGCGCGGGCGGTGGAGGCGTCGGCCGTGAGCCAGCTCGACCGCCAGGTGGCCGGATCTTCACCGCACGCCTGGACGAATGCCTCGGTCACCTCCCAGGAGGGCACCTGATCGCCCGACTCGGCCTTGGACAGCGTGCTGGCCGCATATCCAGCCTTGTCGGCTAATCGCCGGATCGTGAAGCCTCTGCTGGCCCGCACCTCGCGTAACCGCAGGGCGAAACGCTCGGCTTCGGTCGAGCCGTCCAGTGGCTTCTGCCGTCGGCCCACCCGGGTTCCCTCCCTGCCAAGAGCTTGAGCGGCGTCTCCCATCTTCCTCGAACGGCGACCACGAGCAATGCGGAACGGGTTCCGACGTCAGCGGGGCCGTTGCCCCGCCTCATCGACGACAGCGGCCTTGATCAGGGCGTCCCAGTTGTGGATCTCGCCCTTCTTCATGGTGCCGAAGGGTCCGTCCTTGTGGTCCTTGACCACGATGGTGCGGTAGCCCAGGTACTCGTAGGTCTTCGGATCGATGAAGATCTCGTCGCGCAGGTAGCCGTCCAGGACGTGGTACAGGGTGATGCCCCGGCGTTTGAGCAGATCGGACGACTTGGCTTCGTATCGGACGCCCGGGATCTCGGCCATGGCGCCGTACATGGCGGCGCGGAGCCTGGGGGGAAGGGCCGCGTCCCCCATGCCCATCGCGATCAGCTGGAACGCCCATCTGTCGCGCTGTACGCGGGTGAGGGGAGGCACTGATTTCTCGGCCAGCCGCTTCGCCTCCTCGGGGGTCTTACCCCTGCTCTCCGCCCGTTCCTGGGTGGAGCGCAGGACGGAGGCGCGATTCCTGGCGTTCTCCGCGTCGATGGTCTCGTAGATTCGCGCCAGCAACTGATCGGCGTCGGTCGGCAGGGCGAGCAGGTAGGGGTAGGTCACCTCGAACTCCGAACCCTTGAAGATCTTCAGCTTGCCCTTCTCGACGGTGGCGAAGGCCTTGTCGTCGAGCTGCCGCCACTGCTCGCGGGTGTTCGTCACCGCGGGCTCGCCGCGCAGCCATTCCCTGCCGTCCACCCGCGTCTGGGCGCGCAGACTCTTCACGTAGCCCCATTGTGTGGGCCCGGCACTCCATTCGGGCTCGTCGGAGGCCAGCACCGCCGCGTTGCCGGCCAGGTCCCGGGCGCTGGCCACCGGGCGCAGCCGCAGCTCGGTGACGGCGGCGGAGGGCCGCGCATGGGGAACCTCGACGCCCTCGTCCCGGGGGACGTCCGGAGCTTCCCGAGTGACGCCCGGGACGACCGTCATGGCCACGGCGAGCAGCGCGGCGGCAGCCGCCCCGGTCAGGCTCAGCCCCCACACCGGACGGATGCGACGTGCCCGCGGACGCCAGTTCCCGTGTATGTGACCGGCCAGGCGGGACCGGGCCGCGCCGATGGACTCCGGAGCGGCTCCGGGCAGCGCGTCGTGATAGCGGCGCAGCTCCTGCAGTTCGTCCATGATTCAGACCCCCTTCGCCGCATGACCCAGTGTCCTGCGTAGCTTGGCCCTGGCCCGGTTCACCCGGGAGCCGACAGTGCCGATCGGGATGCCCAGGGCGAAGGCCACCTCCGCATAGCTGAGGTCGGCACAGGCCACCAGCATCAGGGCGTCTCGGTCACCCAGGGACAGGCTCTCCAGGCCGCGTGCCAGCCGGGGGCTGAGCTGCTCGGCGGTCACCCGGTCGGTGACCCGCTCGGCGTGGCCCTCGACGTGGTCGCGGGCGGCCGAGCGGCTGAGGGCCCGGTAGAGGCGGAGCTCGCCGCGGCGATGACGGCCGATGAGGTTGGTGGCGATGCCGTACAGCCAGGCCCTGGCCTCCGGTCGGGTCAGGTCGTAGCGGTCGCGCTGATCGAACGCGGCCAGGAATGTCTCCGCGGCCACGTCGTCGGCGGCGCCGGGCCCGAGCCGGGCGGCGGCGTAGCGGTGGATCGCGGTGAAGTACCGATCGAAGATCAACGAGAACCACTCCGGCTCGTGCCGCGAGTTCGCGATGACCGACGCGTCGTCCGGCTCCGCGGCCAGCCGTGTGGCGGGGTATGAAGAGGGGTCATGCATCCGGCGCCTTTCTCGAAAGAGGTCGGCGCTTATTGCCCGATGCCGGCTTCCTTGTTCGCGGTTGTTCTCCGGTATCGCTCATGGGAGCTCCTGGCGTGCTCGTACTGGCTGAACGGTACAGATCCCGCCTCTCGGACAGCGGCTTCATGCCGGCCGACCAGTAGGCGGCCACTCCCCCGACGTTGGACCTCTCGCAGCACACCTCCACCACCACGCTGGACGAACCCAGCTCCCGCAGCGCGCGCACCCCGCCGACCGTGATCGCCCGACCGCAGTGTGCCGGCTGCACCCCCAACGGCTCGATCAGCCCCGGCCTGCCTTCACCCGCTCTCCGCACCCCGAACGTCCCGCCAGGGGCGGACCCCGTCGAAGCCCAGCTCAGAGCCATCGCGGCCGCGTTTCGACGCGGCAGAGGCCGCCGCGCTGCCGTCCGCGCGGAGGGACGGGGCTTCCAGGAGCCCGGCGCGTGCCGGGAGGACCAGGGCAATGCCGTGGAAGCGGACACGCCGTAACAAGTCAGCAACATATCCGTCCGCTACCGACATTCCAGGTTCACACCCTGTTTAACATCCGACGTGGGACGTAGGACGTCTCCTCATCACTTTCTCCTTCCAGGAAGGGCGAGGACATGCACGACAGTTATCTCCCGGGGGGCCGCACCGGGAGCTCCTGGCGCCGCCGGGCGGGCGCCGCGATGGTGCTCGCCGGCTTACTCGTCAGCGCGTTCGGCGCGCCGGCGACCGCGGCGCCGGCGCGGACCTTCGAGGGCGCCACGACCTCCGAGGCCGCCACGACCGGCGACACCGCACCGTTCGTGGACGAGCAGGTGCTCTACAAGCAGGGCGACTTCGGATACGGCTGCTTCCGGATCCCCGCCGTGGTGCGGGCCACGAACGGCATGCTCCTGGCGTTCGCCGAGGGACGGGTGAAGGACTGCGGCGACGACGAGGACATCGACCTCGTGCTGCGCCGTTCCGCCGACGGCGGGCGGACCTGGGGACCCCTGCAGGTGGTCTCGGAGGGCAACGGCACGACCCACGGCAACCCGGTGCCGATCGTCGACGAGCGCAGCGGGCGGATCGTGCTGGTGAGCACCCACAACGGCGGGGAGCCGTGCCCGAACGGCTGTGACCGCGACCCGTGGGTGCAGTTCAGTGACGACCACGGGGCGACCTGGTCGGCCGCCAGGGAGATGACCGAGGGCAAGCGTCCGGAGTGGAACTTCTGGTACGCCACCGGCCCGATGCACGGCATCCAGCTCAAGCTCGGCCCGCACGCCGGGCGGCTGGTCGTCGGGGCGAGTTTCGAGAGCTGGGACCGGGTCGGCAAGCACGTCTACGGCACGCACCTGCTCTACAGCGACGACAGCGGCGTGACCTGGAACATCGGCGCCGAGACGTCCCGCGACGACGGCACGGTCATCGCCCAGGAGGTCACCGTCATCGAGCTCACCGACGGGCGGATCTACGCCTCGGCCCGCGAGCGCGGGACCGACGAGGGCAGCCGGGCGTACGCGACCAGCAGCGACGGCGGCCAGACGTGGGACGAGCCGTTCCGCACCATGCCGGCCCTGGCGACGACCGACATCCAGGCGTCGCTGCTGCGCTTCGGCGACAAGCGCATCCTCTTCTCCGCGCCGATGCACCCGAGCGCCCGGGAGGCGATGGGGATCCGCTCGTCCTACGACGAGGGGCGCAGCTTCGAGACCTGGAACGAGGGCAAGGTCTTCTACTGGGGGCCGTCGGCGTACTCGGACATGGTGCGCCTGGACGGCGACGAGGCGGCCCTGATGTACGAGGCCGGCACCGTCACACCGTACGAGCAGATCCGGTTCGCGCGGTTCAACGAGGCGTATCTGGAGACGCCCAACGGCACCCCGCCCGGCATCCCGGGGCCCCCGGCGCCCGGTCCGACGACGCCGGACAAGTCGCCGAACCGCAACACGGCGTACGTCCGCGGCGGTGCGCAGCCCACCGAGGGGCGGTTCGGCAACGGGCTGGCCCTGGACCGGGTGGACGACCGGGTGGAGGTGCCGTTCAACGACTCCGTCGACCTCGGCGCGAAGGACTTCACGCTGACCTCCTGGATCCGGTACTCGGAGAAGACCGGCGCGCACACGATCCTCTGGTTCCACCGGGTGAACCGGGGCACCAACCCGCCGGCGCTGTGGCTGCGGGCCGAACCGGCCAGCAACCGCATCCGGGCGGTCCTCTCTGTCGACCGGTTCAACGTGACCGTGCAGTCGCCGAGCGCGTACAACGACGGGCAGTGGCACTTCGTGGCGCTCCAGCGGGCGCAGGGCGAGCTCCGGCTCCTGGTGGACGGCGTACAGGTCTCGGCGGCGGCGGCGCCGGCCGGTTCGCTGACCCTGGGCAAGGAGTTCGGGATCGAGGGAATCCACGTCGGACAGCGGCTGGACGGTGTGGACCGCTTCCGCGGGACGCTGGACGAGGTCCGCGTCTACCGGCGCGCCCTCACCGGCACCGAGCTGGACCTGATCCGACGGGCGAACCTCCCGATCGGCGGTCAGCTCGGGCTGCGCCTGCCGTTCGACCACGTCGGTTAAGCGACACGAACCGCTTGGCGATGGCGCTCACCGGGCCCCGGTGGGCGCCGTCGCCGCGCCCTGACCGGCATCCGGATGCCGGTCATGAACCGGAGGAACCCGCTACGCCCCTGGGAAGAGCTCGGGCAGGTGCGCCCGGGCCAGTGGCCTGAGCCGTACGGCGAGCGAGGCGGCGACCGAGTCGTACGGCCACCGGACCCGGGTGCCGATGTCGGCCCAGCCGCCGAGGTGGGCCAGGAACTTGTCCAGCGCGGGGTTGGCGTACCCGCTGCGCTGGAGCGGCTGGACGTGCGCGGCGAAGAACTCGTGGATCCGTCGCTCCACGTCGAGCGCGGCATCGGGTCGCGCGACCATCATCCTCTGCCATGCCATGGCGCCGGCCGGGCTGAGGGCGGCGATGTTCGAGTAGGAGCCGGCGGCACCGTGCCGCCGTCCGGTCGCCAGGTCGTGGCCGGCGACGAAGACGGCGAGGCCGGCCGCGTGGCGCTCCATCTCCGCGTACCACCGCGCGTCACCGCCGGCCACCTTGATCCCGATGACCGCGGGAACCTCGCGGCGGATCACCGGATACAGCTCGGCCGGCACCTGCGTCTTGGCGTGCGGCGGGTTGTACAGCACGAGCGGCACCGGGTCGGCGGCGGCCGCGACGCGGGCCAGGAAGCGCACCACCTCGCCGCGCGAGAGCGGCACCCAGTCCGGCAGCGTCACCTGGATCGCACCGGGCCGGAGCTCCCGTGCGCGGGCCACCCGGGCCAGGCCGGTCTGCGCGCTCATGTGGCCGGCGCCGATCTGGAACGGCAGCCGGTGCCGTTCGCACCGCTCGGCCAGCAGCGCGTTGACGCGGTCGTACTCGTCCTCGGCGAGCGCGTGGAACTCGCCGGCGGTACCGTGCGCGTACAGGCCGTCGAGCCCCACGGCGACGAGCACGTCCAGTTCCGCCTCAAGGCGGGCCCAGTCGATCGAGTCGTCGTCCCGGACGGGCAGCAGGGCCGTACCCCAGGTGCCGCCGAGCGTCCCCGGCGTCAATCTCTCCACGACGCCCCGCAAAGTGTTCCGTACACATGGGACATCCTATGTCTTGACCGTATAGTGACCAAGTCATGTCCGTCCGGTGGCCGTCCGTGGCGTCGGCGTAGAATTCTCTGCCTCGCCCGCCCTTCCGGGACCGAGAGGTGGGATGTTCGACACAGAGTCTTTCGACGAATCTGGGGGCAGCATGCGTACGCGTGACGGCGCGTCGCTTCAGGAGCGCATCGTCGCCCTGATCCACGAGCGCGGACTGGCCCCCGGGTCACCGATGCCGACCGAAGTGCAGCTGATGGAGCTGCTCGGGGCGAGCCGCAACAGCGTCCGCGAGGCCGTGCGGGCCCTGCGGGCCTTGGGCATCGTGGAGATCCGGCACGGACATGGGACGTTCGTCGGGCACGCCTCGCTCGACGTCCTCACCCCCTCGCTCGCCTTCCAGGTGCGTTCGGGGCCGGGTGGCGGTATCGGCGCGCTGCACGATCTCGTCGAGGTCCGCGAGTTGCTCGAGACGGGGCTGATCGGCCAGGTGGCCCGGAGCACCAGCGCCACCCGGCTCGCCGCGTTGGCCGCCCTGGTCAACGGCATGGACCGGGACCGGGAAGCCGACCGGGCATTCCACGCGCTGCTGTACGAGTCGTGCGGCAACGAGCTGGTGCTGCAGCTGATCGGCCTGTTCTGGGACGTCTACCACGAGGTCGAGCCGACGCTCGGCCCGCCGGAGGAGCGGACGGCGGAGATCGTCGGCAACCACCGCCGGATCGTGGCGGCGCTTCGCGCCCGGGACGCCGAGGCCGCCCGGGAAGCGATGCGGCTGCACTTCCGCGACGTCAAGGCGCGCATCGCGCGGGCGGCGGCCCAGGCGGTGTCCCCGCCGGCCTGACCAGGCCACCCGGCCGTACCCGGTCACAGCAGGCGCGCACCGAGGCGGAGGTGCGCGCCTGACCCGAGGGCGACCCCTGTGGAGTCAGAACGTGATGAATCCGTACAGCGCCAAATGGTTCGACTTCGTGCTGCTCACCGTGTGATCGATGCTCGACGGCTGCACGGCGCCTTTGACGAACAGGTAGTCGATCTTTCTGGAACCCATGGTCGCTTTCGCCCCATAGCCGGTCATGCCGAAGCCTCCGAGTGTGGTGGAGGCGATGTTCGCGCGATTCGCGTCGATTCCGATCACGCGGATCGTCGACGCGTTCATCAGGCTCGTGGCGTCCGTGCCGACACGGATGCCGGACTTCGCGATGCCCGGGTCGCCCGGACCCGCGCAGGCATTCGCTCCGTTCTGTTCGGGGAGGTGCATGGTGGCGGCGAACACCGTGGTCCCCGTTTCCCTGATCGTGAACCTCGCCGCGATGGCGCTCGTGCGCTTCCACTTGTAGGCGTTGGTGGCGCCGTCGTCGTTGTCCGGCGGCTTGTACAGCGTGCACCCCGCCCCGCCGTCGTACGCTGTTCCAGGCTTCAGCCAGCCCGCGCTCCAGTATTTCGAGATGTCGCCCGCGGCCAGGCTCAGCGTCCTGGTGTTGTAGATGATCCCGTTGGTCTGCCTCTTCTTCAGGTCGCCGAGCGCCTGATCACTGCACTGGTGGGAGCCGCCCCACTCCTCGGGGTCGTCCCAGGCGACGTGCGCCCTGTACGTGCCGGCCGGGTAGCCGAACTTGGCCGAGAGCTGGTCGGCGTAGGCCGTGGCCTGTCCGGTGCCACGCACCTGCTGCACGATGAGGAGATCGGGAGCCCGTACGCCGGAGGTGCCCGTCGCACCGTGGTCGTCGACCAGCATCGACGTGAGGTGGTCCGGGCCTGAGATCCGGGTGCACGAGCCGTCGGCGTTGTTCCTCACCAGGTTCTCGATGTTGTCGCTGTAGACCCGTAAGACTCGATCCGCGGTGGCCGTGGGCGCTTCGTGCGCCCGGGCGGTCGCGGGGGTGGTTGTGGCGAGCGCGGCGACCACCGCGAGCGCCGTCGCGCCGGATGATCGATGAGTGAGTGACATTGCCGCAGCGTAGCGATGATCGCGGGGCGGGATCATCCCGCTGTCAACGTCTGGGCGGGGCCGCCGACACGCTGCCAGGTGCCGGAGTCGCGGGACCAGCGGAGGATCTGTGAGCGATCTCCGGTCAGGACGTACACCGCCTCCCGGCCGACCGCCACCTCCGCGCCCGCCGCGCCGATGTCCTGCCAGGTCTGGCCGGTGACACGGGTCGCCGGCCCCGCGAGGACGCGCAGCCGCTCGTGCGACGGGTCCGTGGCGAAGAGCCCGGCGGGACCCCCGTACAGCTCCGCCGCCGGACCTGCCGCGTAGACCCAGGGCGGCCATGGGTGCGGCTGGTCGTCGGCGAGCCAGCGGTTGACCACGGAGTGGTCCGGGGTGAGACCGTACAGATCGCTGTCGGTGAGCGCGAACGAGGCTCCGGCCGAGCCGACGGGCTTCCAGTCCGCGGGGCGGCCGGAGTACCGGAAGATCCAGCCGTCCTCCGGGCTCGTCGCGAACAGCCCCAACGCACCGCCGTACAACCGCACCGCCGGGCCGCCGATCTCGGTCCACGACATGCCCTGCCCGTTCCACACGTCGACGGAGTGACGGTCGGCGGGCATCCGGTAGACGTGTGCGCCGCTGACCGCGAAGTCACTGACCGGCTCACTGATGCGTGACCACAGGCCGGGGCGGCCACCGTACTTGTAGAGGCGGTCGTCCAGTCCGATCGCGAACAGACCGGCGGGTCCGGAGTGGAGGCGCTTCGCGCCGTCGCCGATCCTGGTCCATCCGCTCGCGTCCGAGCCGTCCCATCGGAAGACGCCATGGCCACCCGGCCCCACGGCGAACACGTCGCCCCCGCCCGCGGGGCCCGGCCGGAGCAGCAGGGCGAGCACGGTGAGGACCGCGATCGCGGCGGCACCGCCGGCGAGAATCAGGGCGCGTGGACGGGGTCTCCGCGCGGGCGCCTCGTCGGGGTTCGCGGCGGGCCCTTCCCGCGCGGCTGCCGGCTCAGCGAACGTAGGCGCAGGTCCGGGCGCAGGTCCGGGTGCAGGCGCAGGCGCAGGCGCAGGCGCAGGCGGCGGAGCCACTGGCGCCGGTGCCTGGCGTGCTCCTTCGAGGGCCGCCGCGTGCAACCGGGCGGCGCTCTCCGCGCGAAGGTCACTGGTGTGCTCGTCCGGCGCGTGGTCCCGCACCAGCCGCATCAGCAGGTCCAACGGGATGATCTTCTGGCCCGAACGGTACTCGCCCCAGAGCGTCTTCCCGACGTGGTAGCGCGCGGCGAGCTCGCGGACGGTCAGCCCGGCCGTGAGCGTCAGCAGGAACTCCGCCAGCTCGTTGGCCTGCCGCGTGCGGCCACGAGGGCCGCCCTGCGGCCTGCCCACCTTGCGGTTCATCGCAGCGGCCTCCTCCTGCGCCCCTTTCGCCCGATGATCAAGTCAACAGAACCCATTGTCCGCGGACAACCCATTGTCCGGACTTCCTCGGCTCTTTCGCGCCGCTGCTTCCGGACAACCGCCGGCGCCGTCAGCCTTCGAGAAGCCGGTGATCACCGCCCGGGCCGCCTCGTCGCCCCGGGCTCCGTCAGGCCACCGGCCGTCAATCCGGCGAAGAACGCGCCACTGGATCTGGAGGATTTCGTGAACGGTAACGTCTTCCCGCGACTCGTCTCGGCGACCCTGATCACCGCCGCCATCGCCGCGTTGCCCGCACCCGCCGGCGCCGCGACCATCGGGTACACCCCCGAGCAGGTGTGCGGCGGTGGCTTCGCCAGGGTGAGCTCAGGCACCCGACCGGTGACCGACCACACGAACACCATCCGGGGCTACGCGTACCTGCTCTACAACGCCCGCACCGGAGAGCACTGCGCCGTCACCGTCAAGTCGGATTTCGTCGGCACGCCCACCATGACCAGGGCGTCCCTCGTCGTGGAGACCAACACCATCTTCGGTCCCGCGAGATACACCGACCAGGGAGCCTTCAAGTTCTACGCGGGCCCGGTGAAAGCACGAACCAACGGCAAGTGCGTCTCCTTCGGAGGAGCGGTGAGCAGCGGGGCCGACGAGAGCGCGTCCGGCATCCGGGCCTCCGGCAGTTGGGGTGGCTACGGCGACTGCCCCAGGGACGCCATGCGCCAGAGGGGCATCGCCCGATGATCTCCCGCCAGGCGGCTCACGGACCGGGATGACAACGGCGGTGCGGCACGGTAAAACAGCACCCAGCCCCTGGCGGAGATCGTCGATCTTGGTCGACGGCCTCTCCACCAGGGGTCTTCCTGCTGCTGGAATCAAGAACGATGATCGCCAACGAAGCCGTGACCAGCGACGTCACGGTGGAATGAGCCCACTGCCTCGTGCCGAAGCACCGCCTCTGCCGCTGGACGGCATGAGCGGGTATCGACCCTCCAGGAGGACGACATCAAGACTTTTCCTCGCCAGGGAATGGACGACCGGCCCCGCTTACCGCTCGTCCGTGCGCTCGCCCGCAGTTCCTTCTCCGCCGCCGTCGCCCTCGCGGTCCTCGCCGCCGCCCTGTCCACGAGCGTCGTCACCGGCGCCGAATTCCGTACCCGCGGGTCGGAAGAGGTCGTCAGGGCCATCGACGCCCGGCCCAACGACGGCTCCGGCTACTGGCCGGACTTCTCGAACACCGGCTATGCCAACACGCCGGCCAACGCCGGCGGGCTGGGCCTGGGCGCGTACCCGGGGAAGCTCACCGACTACACGTCGGGCATGAGCGCCGACAAACCGTTGACGCTCAGGTTCCCCGACAACAGCGTCATCTCGTACAAGCGGTTCCTGAGCCTGAAGGTACTGATCTACGGCGACAATCTCACCTTCGTCGGCTGCCTGTTCGAGGGCACCAACCCCAACGACAATCTCGTCCAGATCTACTCGGACAACAACATCAAGTTCCTCTACTCGACGTTCAAGCCGAGCTCCTACGCGATGCCTCCCGGCAACGACGGCACCGTCTCCTCGTCCCCCACCAAGCCCGGAACGCCCTTCGACAAGTCCTGGCAGCTGGCCACGACGATGAAGGAAGCCGTGGCCGTCATGGACCACAATGACATCTGGGGCAACGCGGGCATGATCATGGTGACGGGCTTCCCGGGCCGCCCGTCGACCTGGACGAACAATTACATCCACGACATGGCCGACACCTCGCATGACGTCTACCACCACGACGGCATCGGCCCGCAGAGCGAGGGCGACGGCGGCCCCATGATCGTCGACCACAACACCCTGGCCTCCGTGGGGAACACCAACGCCCTGGCCCTGCAGGGAAGCGGCGTGTACGACCACATCTCGTTCACGAACAACTACGTCTCCGGCTGGGGCTATGCGGTCTCCATAGGCGTCGTGAACAACGCCACCAACATCACCGTCACCGACAACGTCTTCTCGGCAGAGCTCGAGCAGTTGTACGGCTTCCTGTACGGCAACATCTGGGGCGGCTCGGCGCGCGGCTCCACCTGGCGCCGCAACCTCATCCAGGCCCGTACGGGAGATGACAACACCAGCTATTCGACAGCCGACAACGGCAGGTATCTCTGGCCGACCGGCACCGCGACCCATGCCACCGACTACACGGGCTGAGTCCCGTCACCTGTGACGACCGGAGTGCTGAGCGTGCCGCTTGACGGCGCCGCTACGAGAACCAGTCGGCGCCCAGCTCCTGGATGGTCTTACTACCCTTGGGCACCATCAACGCTTCGCTCAGCACCTGGTTGACGCTCTTGGGGTCGTTGACCATGGCGAACAGGAAGAACGAACCGCCGTCCGCCGTACGGAAGCCGAAGACGGAGCCGTGGCCCGCGAAGGCGACGTACATCCCCTTGTTGACCGCGGGGAACGCCTTGCGGCTGAAGCTGTCCTTGGCCAGGCGGTAGCCGGAGGCGCCCTCCTTCTTCTCGTTGTTCCAGAAGTTCTGGTACTCCTCGGCCACGGCGCGCGCCACGGCGTCGTCCATGTCGGTGATGTAACCGTCGGCGTCGAGCAGCGGCGCGGGCATCCGCCGGCCCCAGTGGATCGGGGTCGCGACGGCCAGCTTGAAGGGCCGGCCTGGGGCGCGGAAGAACGCGAGCACGTGCGGGCGGGCATGACCCTTGGTGTCCTTGTAGGTGGCCTGCGCGATGAACCACTCACCGATCGGCGGCTGCCGCTCCGGCCTGGGCAGGTAGACCTTCGGGGCGCCGATCAGGTGGATCGGCTTGTGCCCCGGCTTCCACCCGAAGGACTCATGGTTGCGTTCGAGCACGCCCTGGTGCAGCGCCCCCTCGACGAACAGCGCTTCCAGCAGGGCGTTCTGTCGCCACCACTTCCGCGTCTCCAGCATCGCGTCGTACTTGGCCACCCACTGCCGCACGGCCTGCCCGGCCTGCGGGATGGTCAGCCCCGCCTTGGCCGCGGAGGGAGTGGGAGCGGCGCTCCCGGACGGCGTGGCGCCGGACGGCGGTGACGCGACCGGGGCCGGCGTGGGGTGGCCGGCGGGCCGGGCGGCCGGCCCGGGGATCACCCCGCAGCCGCACAGGCTCAGGACAAGGGCCAGGATCAACAGCGTTCCGCGCACCAGCGACTACTCCAGGACGATCTGCGTGGCACGGAGCAGGTATCGCTCGCCGTGCCGGTGCAGCACCGTATCCGGCCGCGGGACAAGCCGCCAACTGGCGCTTACGGGTGGAAATGGATCAGTGCTCGGAAGTGGTTCTTCCAGGGGACCCGACAGAGATCACGCACAGACGAAGCTCGAAAGGTGGGCCGACCAGGTGCCCTTGCTCTCCATCGTCACGCCGAGCCACCAGCCCGTGCGCGAACAACTCCTGGAAGCCTACGAATCCGTCCGCTCGCAGAAACTGCCCGCGGACTGGGAGGTCGAGTGGGTCATCCAGGAGGACGGTGACACCGGAGCGGTCAGGGACATCCTGCCCGGCGATCCCATGGTGAAGTTCGCCACGGGGCGCCGAGGCGGGGTCGCGCTGACGCGGAGCATCGCCCTCGCCCGCGCCGGTGGTGAGCTGGTGCGGAATCTCGACCAGGACGACGTGCTCACCCCCGGCGCGCTCGCCCGCGACATCGACGTCCTGTCGTCGGACCCCCTTGTCCAGTGGACCACCTCCCCGGCTCTCGACCTGATGCCCGACGGCTCGACGGTCGGGTTCGACACCGACCCGGCGCCGGGACGGATAGAACCGGGATTCGTGCTCGAACACTGGCGCGCCCACGACTACCGGCTTCCGGTGCACCCCACCACCATCTGCATCCGGCGGGAGTTAGCCGTCGCCCTCGGTGGCTGGATGGGGGTTCCGGGATCGGACGACACCGGCCTGCTCGTGCCGGCCAGCGTCGTCAGCTACGGCTACTTCCACAGCGAGGTGGGCCTGCTCTACCGGAAGTGGCCGGGGCAGGAGACGGCGGCCACCGGCCACTACGCGCCGGCCGAGTGGACCTTGCGCATGCGGCTCATCGAGCAGCGCGCCGAGACGGTGCGCAGATTGTGGCCGCAGATCATCGGAACCCGGTGATCGTGGTCAGCGCGCCGGCAGGTCGTCCAGTTCGGCCTGGAAGAGCAGCGCGGGGTCGAATCCCATCCCGGTGAAGTGGCCGGCGAGCTCCAGCGACAGGACGCCGTGCAGCCGGGTCCAGAAACGCAGGGCCCGGTGGAGGGCCGCCGGTGAGGCGGGGTGGCCCTCCGCCCACTGGCGGTGCTCCTCGAGGTGGGCGTCGAACGGCGTCGCGGGGCCGTCGGAGGGCAGCGCGGCGCAGGCGTCGAGCAGCGTCGCCATGATCTCGGACGCGATCGCGGTGATGTCGTCGGGCGCGTGGTAGCCGGGGACGGGCGTGCCGTAGATGAGGAAGTACCGCTGAGGGTCGTCGAGCGCCCACGCGCGCAGCGCGCGGGCCAGCGCGGCGGCGTCCGGGCCGGCCTCGGAGGCCGCGCGGAAGGTGTCGGCGAGGCTCCGGTACGCGTCCCTGATGAGCTCGGTGATCAGCTCGTCGCGACCGGCGAAGTACCGGTAGAGCGCGGGCCCGCTCATGCCCATGTGCTTGGCGATCGCGTTGAGGGACAGCGCGGACGCCCCCGCCGTGGCGATCTGCTCCCACGCGCGCTCCTTGATCTCCGCCCGCACCTGAGTGCGGTAGCGCTCACGCGGGGCCTTCGTGCCTGTCTGCGCCATGACCTGCCGTCGCCGCCTTCCGTACCCGATCGGTTACATCCTCAAGGATTGGTTAGAAGGTATCACGCTGCCCGTTGACACCGCCCCTCTCCGTGAGTTAGAACCTATAACGAACGAGAGAATACGTAACGCACAACGCAGTGGAGGTCGTCATGAGCACCGAGGGACTCGTCGAGGTCGTCCTGCCGGGCAAGGTGGAGCCGGAAGGGCTGCGGATCAGGCACGGAGCCGTCCCCACCGCCGGACCGGGCCAGGTCCTGATCCGGATGGAGGCGACCGGGGTCTCCTTCGCCGAGCAGCAGATGCGCCGCGGCCGCTACTACGACCAGCCGCCGTTCCCGTTCGTGCCCGGCTACGACCTGGTCGGCACGGTGCTGGCGACCGGTGCGGGCGTCGACCCGGGCCTGGCCGGCACCCGGGTGGCCGCGCTGGTCAAGGTCGGCGGCTGGGCCAGCCATGTGATCGTCGACGCGGCCGACGTGGTGGAGGTGCCCGAGGGGGTCGGCGCGGCCGAGGCGGAGACCGTGGTGGTCAACGGCATCACCGCCTGGCAGATGCTGCACCGCAAGGCACGGGTCCGCGCGGGTCAGACCGTTCTGGTCCACGGCGCCAACGGCGGCGTCGGCTCGGTCCTGGTCCAGCTGGCGCGGGCCGCGGGCGTGAAGGTGATCGGCACGGCCTCCGCGCGCCACCACGACGCCCTGCGGCAGCGCGGCGTGCTCCCCGTCGACTACCGCACCGAGGACGTCGCCACGCGCGTCCGCGAGCTCGCCCCCGGCGGGGTGGACGCCGTCTTCGACCACGTCGGCGGCCGCGGTGTCGTCGACTCCTGGCGCCTCCTCGCGCCCGGCGGCACGCTCGTCTCGTACGGCAGCGCCTCCACCCGAGACGACGAGGGGTCCAAGCAGTGGCCCGTGCTCAAGCTGCTCGGCCGGGTGTGGCTGTGGAACGCCCTGCCCAACCGCCGCCGCGCCTACTTCTTCAACGTCTGGGCCGGCCGGGCGCTGGCCAGGAACCGGTTCCGGGCCCGGCTGCGCGCCGACCTCACCCAGGTCTTCGCCGCCCTCCAGCGCGGCGACGTCACCGCCCAGATCGCCGCCCAGCTCCCGCTCGCCCGCGTCACCGAAGCCGTGCGGCTGGCCGAGTCCGGCACCGTCGCCGGAAAGGTCGTCCTCAATCCGTAGAGCCGTCTCCCCGGTACAGGGCCATCAGCAGCGGCCGGGTCAGGGCGGCCATCTCGGCGGGTGGGCGCGGGCATCCACGCTGAAGCCAGTCCGTGGCGACGCCGATGAGCGCTCCCGCGGTGAACGCGGCGGGCACGTCGTGCGGGGTCTGAGCCGGGTAGTCCGCGGGGGCGTCGTCGCCGGTGGCGGTCCGGTGGGCGCCGACGTGCGCGGCGACGGTGGCGCGGCGGCGCACGTGGTCGACGACGCGCGCGCTCCCCTCGGGCCCCAGCACCCCGCGGTAGAGGCGGGCATGCTCGGCGAGGTGGGCGAAGAAGGTCAGCAGGGTGCCGGTCGTCGTGTCCGGGACGTCGCCGGCCCCGGGGTTGGGGATGGCCTCGATCAGGCCGTCGATCATGGCGGTGCAGGCCGCGTCGGCCAGCTCGTGCACGTCACGGAAGTGGTCGTAGAACGTGGAGCGGCTCACCCCGGCGCGTTCGGCGACGTCGGCCACGCTGATCCGGGACAGCTCGCGGTCCTGGACGAGGTCGATCAGCGCGTGCCGCAGGGCCGCCTGCGTGCGGCGCACCCGCGGGTCGCCCAGGTCACCGCCTCTGTCCCGGTCTCTGTCTCTGGTGAGGGCCACGCCTCAGTGTACTGACGCCTACATCTGTAGGTTAGCCTGCACTTGTAGGGAAGTTGGATTGGCATGTCTGATGGGGGACACCCGTGACCACTGACTCCGCTGAGACGCTCCAGATCACCCGCACCTGCCCTTACGCTCCGCCGGAGCAGCACCTTCGATTCCTGCGCGAGGAGTCGGTCGCCAAGGTCGAGCTGCCCGGCGGTTCGAGCGCCTGGATCGCCACTCGCTACCAGGACATCCGCACGGTCCTGAGCGACCCGCGCTTCAGCGCCGACCGCCGCCATCCCAACGCCCCCAGGCTGAACGGCGAGACGGAGGCCGGCCAGTCGCCGCTGCCCAAGATGATGCTGGAGATGGACCCGCCCGAGCACGGCCCGGCGCGGCGCGCGGTGGTCGGGGAGTTCACGGTCAGGCGCATGGCGGCGCTGCGGCCGCGCATCCAGCAGATCGTGGACGAGCACCTCGACGCCATGCTGGCCGGCCCGCGCCCGGTCGACCTGGTGCAGGCGCTGGCCCTGCCGGTGCCCTCGCTGGTGATCTGTGAGCTGCTCGGCGTGCCGTACGACGAGCACGAGTTCTTCCAGACGCACTCCGCGCAGCTCCTCGACCGCACCATCACGGCGCAGGAGCGGCAGCACGCGGCCCTCGAACTGGCCGTCTACCTGGACAAGCTGATCAGGGTCAAGGAGGAGAACCCCACCGACGACCTGCTCAGCCGCCAGGTGGTCAAGCAGCGCGAGAGCGGCCAGGTGGACCATGGAGCGCTGCTCAGCCTGGCGTTCCTGCTGCTGATCGCCGGGCACGAGACCACGGCGAACATGATCTCGCTGGGCACGTACATGCTGCTGCGGCATCCCGACGCGCTCGCCGCACTGCGTGAGGACCCGGCCAAGACGCCGGGCGCGGTGGAGGAGCTCCTGCGGCACTTCACCATCGCGGAGTTCGCGATCATGCGGATCGCGGTCGAGGACGTGGAGCTCGGCGGCACGGTCATCCCGGCGGGGGAAGGCGTGCTCACGCTCGCCAACGCCGGCAACCGCGATCCGGAGGTGTTCGCCGACCCGGACGCCTTCGACATCGAGCGCGACGCCCGCAGCCACCTGGCCTTCGGCTACGGCCCGCACCAGTGCCTGGGCCAGAACCTCGCCCGCGTGGAGCTGGAGATCGTCTTCAACACCCTGTTCCGGCGGGTCCCTGGCCTGCGGCTGGCCGTTCCCGCCGAGCAGCTCTCGTTCAAGGACGAGGCCACCGTCTACGGGATGCACGAGCTGCCCGTCACCTGGTGACGGCGGCGCCGTGACCTCAGGCGGCCGGTGGGAGGGGCTTGTCGTGCAGCCAGGCGGACAGCAGCGGACCCACCGGCCGCGTGGTGTGCCGCTGGACGTGCTCGGCGAAGTCACGCGTGCTGACGTTGCCGTACCGGCGCGCGGCGGTCCAGGAGCGCAGGACGGCGAAGAAGTCTTCGTCGCCCAGCGTCCGCCGCAGCGCGTGCACGGTCAGCGCGCCCCGCTTGTACACCCGGTCGTCGAACAGCGTATCCACGCCGGGATCGGCCAGCACGAAGTCCTGCGGCAGCCCGGCCAGCCGCTGATGCCAGCGCCGGGCGTGCTCGGCGGCGGGCGGGCCGCCGGACGCCTCGGACCAGAGCCACTCGGC
This sequence comes from Nonomuraea sp. 3-1Str, assembly GCF_031570565.1. Classification (NCBI taxonomy): domain Bacteria; kingdom Bacillati; phylum Actinomycetota; class Actinomycetes; order Streptosporangiales; family Streptosporangiaceae; genus Nonomuraea; species Nonomuraea sp. 3-1Str. The sequence continues at coordinate 112,640 of NZ_JALHBK010000024.1, read as the reverse complement.
GTACGTGGCGAAGCCCTCCTGCAGCCAGATGTCGCTCCAGCAGGACACCGTGAGACTGTTGCCGAACCACTGGTGCGCCAGCTCGTGCGCGACCAGCCGCTCGAACCCGCGCCGGCCGTCCACGTGGTTCCGGCCGAAGATCGACATGCCCTGCGCCTCGACCGGGATGTCCAGGTCGTCATCGGCCACGACGGCGACGTAGCCGCTGAACGGGTAGGGGCCGAACCGGTCGGCGAACACCGCCATCATCTCGCCCTGCCGGCCGAAGTCGTGCCGGACGCGGGCGCCCAGGCGCGCCGGGTGGGCCAGCCGGGTGCCCGCGACCTCGGCGAGCTCGTACCGCCCGATCTGCACGCTGGCCAGATAGCCGGCCATGGGCTCCGGCTGGTCGTAGATCCAGGTCGTGGTCCCGGCCCCGCGGCGCCGGCCGGTGAGCACGCCGTTCGCGACGACCAGGTACGGCGACGCGGTCGTCACGGTCATCCGGTACGACGCCTTGTCGTCGGGCCGGTCGTTGCACGGGAACCAGGAGGGCGCGCCGATCGGCTGGCCGGCCACCAGCGCGCCGTCGGTCAGCTCCTCCCACCCCACGCCGCCCCAGGGACTCGGCACCGGCACGGGGTTGCCCGAGTAGCGGATCTCGACGACCGCGCCGCCTCCAGCGGGCAGCGGCCTGGGCAGCGTGACCCGCAGCTTGCCCCGGCCGTGCAGGTGGCGGGCCTGGACCCCGTCCACGGTGACGCCCGAGACCCGGAACCGGCCGAGGTCCAGGTCGAGCACGCCGAGGGGCTCGGCGGCCGACACGGTCAGCCGGGCCGTGCCGTCGAGCCGGTTGCCCACCACCCGGTACTTCAGCGTCAGGTCGTAGTGCGACACCCCGTACCGATGGTCGCCGTGCGCGGGGAAGTACGACGTCATCGCCACGCCGAGATGGGATTGCCGAACCAGCGCGTGCGAGCGGGCACCGCCTCACCGCGCATGACCAGCGACGCGGGCCCGATCGTGGTGTCGGCCCCCACCCGCGCGGCGGGCAGCACCACACCGTGCGGGCCCAGCGTCGCGCCGGCCTCCAGGGTCACCGTGTCCATGCTCATGACCCGGTCGTGGAACAGGTGGGTCTGCAGGACGCAGCCCCGGTTGACGCAGGCGCCGTCCCCGAGCGTCACCAGATCCGCCTCCGGCAGCCAGTACGTGTCACAGGTGACCCCATGCCCGATGCGCGCCCCGAGCGAACGCAACCACGCGTTCAACGGCGCGGTCCCCAGCCACGGCCGCGCGAACCAGGGCGCCGCCAGCACCTCCACGAAGTTGTCCGCGAGCTCGTTGCGCCAGACGAACGAGCTCCACAGCGGCCGGCTGCCCGCTCTGATGCGGCCGACCAGCGCCCACTTCGCGGCCGTCGCCACCGTCGCGGCGGCCACGCCCGCGGCCGCCAGCACCACGCCGCCCAGCGCGAGCGCCGCGGCGAAGCCGTAGCCGGCCGCCAGCCACTCGAAGGCGGCCGCGACCAGGACCGCGAGCGCGACCGCGCACATCGCGGGCACCACCCGGAACGCCTCGACCAGCGCCCTGGCCGCCTTGTACCGGGCGGGCGGGTCGTAGGTGCGGCTCCGGTCGCCCTCCTCGGCGGTACGGCGCAGCTCCATGGGCGGCATGCCCACGTACGACGAGCCGGACCTGGCCTTCTTCGGCGTCGCCGACAGCACCCCGACCAGGCCGTCCTTGGGCACCTTGCGGCCGGGCGCGGTCATCCCCGAGTTGCCGAGGAAGGCGCGCTTGCCGATGCGGGCCGAGGCGATGCGCATCCAGCCGCCGTCCAGCTCGTACGGGGCGACCATCGTGTCGTCGGCCAGGAAGGCGCCGTCCCCGACGGACGTCATCGAGGGCAGTGCCAGGACCGTGGACAGCTCGGCGCCGCGGCCCACCTTCATGCCGAGCGCCCGCAGCCACGCGGGCGTCAGGACGCTGGCGTACAGGGGGAACAGCCAGACGCGCGCCGAGGCCATCAGCCGGCCCGTCGCCCACGCCTGCCACGCCTGGCGGCTGTGCACGGGATGGCGTCCCGCGCGCAGGCCCATACCGAGCAGCCGCACGCTGACCAGCGTGACCAGCGCGTAGGCGGCCATGCCGGCGATCGTCGCCGGCGGCACGCCCGGCAGGGCGGCGGCCAGGGCCTGGCCGAGCGTGCGCGCGTCGCCGGCGAACCCGGCCAGCACCGCGAGCCCGGCTCCGGCCGCGACCACCGGCAGCAGGCTGAGCACGACGGCGGTCAGCCCGTACAGCGCGGCCCAGAACCGGGAGCGGGCGGGCCGCTCCGCCGGCCGCGACCTGCGCGACTTGCCCTGCCTGAACGCGGGGGCGCCGGCCCAGAGCCGCCCCGCCGACACGCTCCCGGCGACCGCCGATCCGGGGGCGATCTCGGCGTTCTTCCCGATTCTCGTGCCGGGCAGCAGCGTCGAGCGGGAGCCGACCCTCGCGCCGGCGCCGATCCTGATCTCGCCGATGTGCAGCCGGTCGCCGTCGTACCAGTGGCCGCAGAGATCCACCTCCTGCTCGACCGACGCGCCCCGGCCCAGCTTGAGCAGCCCGGTGACGGGCGGCGGCGAGTGCAGGTCGGCGTCGTCCCCCACCTGCGCGCCCAGCAGCCGGGCGTACCACGCCAGGTAGGGGGCGCCGGCCAGGTCGGGAACGCCGAGCCGCTCGGCGAACCGCTCAGCGAACCACAACCTCAGGTGTACGGCCCCGCCGCGCGGATGACTGCCCGGCCGCACGCCGCGCAGCAGGAGCCGGGCCACGGCCGCCGACAGTCCCATCCGCCCGGGAGGGGTGACGAACAGCAGCGCGCCCAGCGTCACCCACCACCACGACAGGGCGGGGGCCCACGCGGGCGCCAGCACGTTGCCGACCGCGGCGAGCAGCACGATCCAGCGGATCGCGCCCACGCCCAGCAGCGGGATCATGAGCGCCGACTGCGCCAGCGCGGCCCGTCGGGGCATCGGCGTCACGGGCCGCCGGCCCGGCTCCGCCTCGCCCCGGCCGTCCAGCAACCGCGCCAGCCCGCCGAGCGTCGGCCGCGCGTACACGTCGCCCACGGCCACGTCGGGATGGTCGGCGCGCAGCACCGACACCAGCCGGGCCGCCGCCAGGCTCGTGCCGCCGTCGGCGAAGAAGTCGGCGTCCCGTCCGCTCGGCGCCACGCCGAGGACGGCGGTCCACCGCTCGGCCAGCGACGCCTCGGCCGGGCTCAGCCCGCCCTCCGGCGTGACGGGCGGCGTGGCCAGCGGCCAGGGCAGCGCGTCACGATCGATCTTCCCCGAGGTCCGGACCGGGAGCGCGTCGATCGGCGCCAGGCGCGGCACCAGGGCCGCGGGCAGCGAGTCGGCGAGCAGCTCCCGCGCCCGGCGGAGGTCGAAGCCGGGCTCGGCGACGACGTAGCCGACCAGCACCTGGTGGCCGCCGCCGGCGGTGCGGACGGCCGCGGCCGCGCCCGCGACCCCGGGCAGCGCCCGCAGCGCGGCGTCCACCTCGCCCAGCTCGATCCGGCGCCCGCCCAGCTTCACCTGGTCGTCGGCGCGGCCGGCGAAGACGAGGCCCTCGGGGTCGGCCCGTACCAGGTCGCCGCTGCGGTAGGCGCGCTCCCAGCCCAGCGACGGCAGCGGCGCGTACTTCTCGGCGTCCTTGACCGGGTCCAGGTAGCGGGCCAGGCCCACGCCGCCGATCACCAGCTCGCCGGTCTCCCCCATCGCGACCGGCTCGCCCGCGCCGTCGACCACCGCCAGGTCCCACCCGTCGAGGGGCAGGCCGATGCGTACCGGGCCGTCGCCGGTGAGCCGGGCCGCGGAGGCCACCACCGTCGCCTCGGTGGGCCCGTAGGTGTTCCACACCTCACGCCCCGGTACGGCGAGCCGCTCGGCCAGCTCGGGCGGGCAGGCCTCCCCGCCGAAGATGAGCAGCCGGATGCCGTCGAGGTGCTCGGCGGGCCACAGCGCGGCCAGCGTGGGCACGGTCGAGACGGCGGTGATCCGCTGCTCCGCCAGCCAGGGGCCGAGGTCCATCCCGGTGCGTACGAGGGCTCGGGGCGCGGGCACCAGGCAGGCGCCGTGCCGCCACGCCAGCCACATCTCCTCGCAGGAGGCGTCGAAGGCCACCGACAACCCGGCGAGCACCCGGTCGCCGGGGCCCAGCGGCCGCTCCCCCAGGAAGAGCCCGGCCTCGGCGTCCACGAACGCGGCCGCCGACCGGTGCGTCACCGCGACGCCCTTCGGCCGGCCGGTCGAGCCGGAGGTGAAGATGATCCACGCGTCGTCGTCGAGGGCGGGCGGCGCGGGGGCCGACGCGGCGCTGCCGCTCACCGTCAGCTCGCCCGAGATGACCGCGCCCACCTCGGCCTCGGCGAAGACCAGCGCGGCCCGTTCCGCCGGGTCGTCGGCGTCGACGGGCACGTACGCGGCGCCGGCGGCGAGCACGGCGAGGATGGACAGGTACAGCTCGGCGGTTCCCGACGCGACGCGCACGCCGACCCGGTCGCCGTGGCCGACCCCTGCCGCGCCCAGCTCGGCGACGAGCCGGTCCACCTCGGCGCGCAGCGAGCGGTAGTCGAGGCGCACGGTTCCGTCGTCGATCGCGAGCGCGTGCGGGTGCCGGCGCGTGGTGTCGTCGAGGACGTCGACGAGGGTACGGGGCGGCGTCGCGAGCACGCCCGCGGGGTAGATCGCGGTCGCCGTTCTGGCGCGTAACTCGGCCGGGTTGCTGGGCAAGCAGTGCTCCCTCGGATCGGCGACCGCTGACATTGAAGGGTACGCGCCGTGCCCGCGTGATCGGCCCTCTACACTTTCCCGGCATTTCATCGTACGATGAATTAAAGCCTGGAAAGGGAGAGCCATGATCACGCGAAACACCGGCGTCCTGGTGTGCGGCGGCGGACCGGCGGGCATGATGCTGGGCCTGCTGCTGGCCAGGGCGGGGATCGAGGTCACCGTGCTGGAGAAACACGGCGACTTCCTGCGCGACTTCCGAGGGGACACCGTCCATCCCTCCACCGTCCGCCTCATGGACGAGCTCGGCCTCGGCGAGGGCTTCCGCGCCCTGCCGCAGAGCCGCCTGGGCAACCTGTCGTTCCCCGCCTCCGACGGCAGCGTGATCGCCTTCGCCGACTTCGGGATGCTGCCCGCGCCGTACGACTACGTCGCGATGGTGCCCCAGTGGGACCTGCTCGCCTTCCTCGCCAAGGCGGCCGGCGACGAGCCGGGCTTCTCGCTGCACATGAACACCGAGGCGACCGCGCTGGTCAGAGACGGCGAGAAGGTCGTCGGAGTCAGGTACCGCACGGCGGACGGCGAGGAAGGGGAGATCCGCGCCGAGCTGACGGTGGGGTGCGACGGCAGGCACTCCACCCTCCGGCGGGCCGCGGGCCTGGTGCCGGAGGAGTTCCGGGTGCCGTTCGACGTCTGGTGGTTCCGCCTGCCCAAGTGGGAGAGCGACGCGGGCGTGCCCGCCGGCATCGTGCCGGTCGCGCGGGGCTCCGAGGCGCTGATCTCTCTGACTCGCGAGGACTTCTACCAGGTGGCGTACTTCACCGCCAAAGGCTCCGACGCCCGGCTGCGGGCCGAGGGGATCGAGCGGTTCCGTGAGCGGGTCGCCCGCCTGCGGCCGGACTTCGCCGGCCGCGTGGAGCACCTCAGGAGTATGGACGAGGTGTTCGTGCTCGACGTGAAGCTGAACCGCCTCGAACGCTGGCACCTCGACGGGCTGCTGCTCATCGGCGACGCCGCGCACGCCATGTCGCCCGCCGGCGGCGTGGGCATCAACCTCGCCGTCCAGGACGCGGTCGCCGCCGCCGCCATCCTCGCCGAGCCCCTGCGGCGGCACTCCGTCACGCCGGCCGACCTGGCCGCCGTGCAGCGGCGCAGGCAACGACCCACCGTGATCGTCCAGGCGTTCCAGCGGATGCTCCAGCGGGTCGTCTTCGAGCCGCTGTTCGCGGGCACGTTCTCCGGACCGCCCAGGACGCTCCTGCTTCTCAGCCGCCTGGTTCCCCGGCTTCGCGCGATACCGGCGCGGTTCGTGGGCTTCGGCCCGCGGCCGGAGCACGCGCCGGCCTTCGCGCGCAGGCGTCCTTAGCGGTCCGGCCCGTCAGCCGCACAGGCGTCCTTGGCGATCCGGCCCGTCAGCCGCGCAGGTCGGACAGGTCCTCCTCACTGAGACTGAGCTCGTTCGCCGCGAGGTTCTCCGCCAGGTGATCGAGAGCGCCGGTGCCCGGGATCGCCAGCACCGACGGTGACGTCGCCAGCAGCAGGGCGATCTGCACCTGCGCGGTGGTGGCGCTCAGACGTGCCGCGACCTTGCCGAGCCGTTCGACGTCGAGAGGGTCGCGGCCACCGCCGAGCAGGAAGAACGGCACGTACGCGATACCCGCCTCCTCGCATTCCGCGAGCAGCCCCATGTCGTCGCTGTAGGCGTTCTGCACCGCCGCGACGGGCGCGATCGCCCGGGCCTCGGCGAGCTGGGCGGCGTCGACGTTGCTGACGCCCAGGTGCCGGATCAGCCCTTCCGCCCGCAGCTCGGCCAGCACCGCGAACCGTTCGGCGATCGACTCGCCCCCCGGCCCGGCGATCCCGCCCACCCGCAGGTAGACCAGGTCGAGCCGGTCCAGCCCGAGGGAGCGCAGATCCGCCTCGACCAGGCCGCGCAGCTGATCAGGGGTCGCCTGCCCGCTCGGCACACCGTCCGGCGCGAGCAGCGGCCCGACCTTCGTCGCGATCACCAGGTCGTCACGGTAGGGGGTCAACGCCGTACGGATCAGCTCGTTGGCCCACACCCCTTCCCGGCCGTAGAAGCCGGCCGTGTCGATGTGGTTCACGCCCAGCTCCACAGCGCGCCGGAGCACCGCGACGCCGTTCTCGGGGGCTCGCGTCGGACCGTCGAAGGTGCTCATCGCCAGGCGCATCGCGCCGAAGCCGAGCCGGTTGACCGTCAGGTCTCCGCCGAGGGAGAAAGTCTTCGTCGTCATGAGGCTCATGGTGTCCGCCGCCACCTCGCCCGGCGAGCTGGTGGCAGCTTGCTGCCAGACTGGCAGGATGCGCAATGAACAGGTGTTCTCCGTCCAAGGGGACGCGGAGTTGCTCGCGCGTGCCGGCCATCTCTTCGAGTCCGCGTACACCGAGTTCCTGTGCGCCGCCCGGGACCTCAGGACCTGGTCGCAGCCGGAGGCCAGGGCGGCGATCCGGCACCGGATGCGGGCCCCGGACTCCCCCGGCTTCACCTCCCGCAAGCTGCTCAGCCCGGTGGCGCTCGCCGAGGAGGAGGCCCGCGCGCACCTGCGGCAGGTGCAGAGCCAGGGGGCTGTCGTCCGGATCAGCGGCTCGCCGCTGCCGCACGAGACGATCATCATCGACCGGCGGGTGATGATCCTCGCCGGCAAGGACACCCCCGCCGGCCGCGAGTACACCGTGACGACGTCGCAGATCCTGGTCGACGGTGTCTACTCCCTGTTCTCGGCGATCTGGGACAACTCCCTTGACCTCGACACCTATCTGCGCGGCGACCTCCCCCATCTCGACGCCGACGGCCGCACCATCCTCGAAGCCCTCGGCTCGGGACTCACCGACGAGGCGGCGGCCAGACGGCTCGGCGTCTCGCTGCGCACCTACCGGCGGCGCGTCGCCGAGCTGATGGCCAAGCTGGAGGCCGACTCCCGCTTCCAGGCCGGGCTGCGCGCGGGCGAGCTGGGTCTGCCCCGCCGAGCGTAGGGCTCGACCAGGGCTCTCAGCGTGTCGTGTCCAGGACGAGCGCGGGGTCGAGGGCCAGGGTGCCGACCGCCAGGCCGAGGAACACGATCGCCAGGTAGAACTGCGGGGAGAAGTCGCTGACGCGCAGGTGGGTGTACAGCGCGCAGACGAAGTACAGGACGAGCCCGGCCGCGGCCGCCGTGCCGATGAGCGGCACGCCGAGCAGTCCCAGCGCCAGCCCGAGCGCGCCCAGGGCCTTGAGCGCGCCGATCGGCCAGAACAGCCACGACTGCGGCACGCCGGCCCGGTCGAGTGCCGGGCCGAGGGTACGCATGATCGGCGCCAACCGGGTCATGGCCGCGAATCCGGAGAACGTGTTGACGGCGACGGTCACCAGAGCCGTGACGACGTAGGCGGTCGACATGGGGAGACTCATCCGTTCCGGAAGGCGGAGAGGTGGTGGGCCACCCACTCGGCGTAGGTCCGGGCCGGACGGCCGAGGGCCCTGTCCACGTCCCCGGTCACGGGATTCTGGTCCCGGCCCAGGTAGTGGGCATACCTGGCCATCAGGGCGCCGGCCCACGGCTCGGGAAACCCGTTGCCGGCCAGGCGCCGGGCGGCGACCTGCGCCGGGATCTCCTCGAAGCGCAGCGGCCTGCCGAGCGCGGAGGCGATCACACCGACCATCTCCTCGTGCGACAGCGACTGCGGCCCGGTGAGCTCCAGCCTGCGGCCCACGAGCTCGTCGGTGAGCAGCGCGCGAACCGCGACCTCGGCCAGGTCCCGCTCGTCGATCAAGGACTCCCGGAACGTGGCGTACACGTAGCGGACGACGTCGCCCGCGCGGATCTGCGCGCCCCACGCCTGCGCGGTGTTGCCGGCGAAGCTGCCGGCCCGGAGGCTGGTCCAGGCCAGGCCGCTGGCGACGGCCGCCTCCTCGGCCTCCTTGTTGCGGTCGCCCCGCCAGCGGGAGGGCTGCAGGTCGAACGGGTCGTCGATGTTCATGGCGGAGAGGGCCACCACCTTGCTCACGCCCCGCTCGGCGGCCAGGGCGAGCAGCCGGTCGGCGGTGTCGCCGAAGGTGCGCGGGTGCAGGAAGACGGCCTCGACGCCGTCGAAGTGGGCGGCCATCGTGTCCGGCCGCGCCGGGTCGCCCCGGACGATCTCCACCTCGGCCGGGAGGCCGGCGTGCTCGGGTGAGCGGCTGACGGCGCGCACGGGGACGCCTTCGGCGGAGAGCCGCTCGGTGATGAGACGTCCGATGGTGCCGGTCGCACCGGTTATGAGGATCATGGAGTTCTCTCTCGTGGGCAGGAGTTCGCTGGCGCATATGAGAGAGAAACCAGGGCTTGTGGTGTGACGCCGGGGAGGGGGATGTGACTCAGGTCACGATGGCGCAGGGTTGTCGAGGAGGAGGGGTTTGAGCTGACGGAAGAACTCGGTCGCGTCGGCCAGCGAGTCCCGGCCGGGGGCGTGCTCGATGATGTTGACGGTGAGAAGACGCTGGTAGTCGGGCGTCCATCCGTAGACGAAAGCGATGGTCTTGTCCTTGGCGTTCTTCCGCCGCGCTGCGAAGCCTGGCCCCAATGCCTCGGGCAGATCACTCCCCCGAGTGGACAGCTTGGTGTTCTCCAAGTCTTCCGCGTCATCCGGCGACGGGTCGAAGACTTCGATCAGGAGGCCCAGACTGCTGTCGGACACGCCCTTCTCACGCACCGTGCATGACGCGAAACGCCGGCCCATATCCATTTTCGTGCCAGAGGCCTCGTAGTCATTGAGGCCTGTGGCGATCTTGATGGCGTCCGCTGAGATCAGGTCGCATTCTTGTGGGGCTGCGGTCACGTCGCCCAGCGGCCGGTTGTCCGGCGGCGGAGGTGAGGGGGCCGAACAAGCCGCCGCCAAGGCAAGAACGGCCAGGGTGGATCCCACTGCCAGTGTCATCCTCATGAGCCACGCCCGTAGTAGTTCTTGGCAGCGTCGAAGCCGTCCTCAATGGCATCACCCGGCCGGCCGAGAACGCGACCGACGTCACTCAGGCCCAGCCACTCCTTGTAGCTGTCGAGTTGGTCGGCATTCATCTCGTCACGAGCCAGAACCTGCCCGTCATCCATGAAGTGGCCGTCAGCGCCGGGAGAGAAGTCCTTGTAGCGGTATGGGTGTGTCTTGGCGGGCACAAGCGGATCACCGAAGAGGCCATGTCGCATCATCGTGGCCACCGTGAGATCGGTGAACATGCTCTGGGACACTTCCAGCGTGGTGTCCGCTCCTTCACGAGCCTTGTCCTCGCTGCTGGACTTCACTTTTCCGAAGATGGCCTCTTTGGCTTTGTCGACCATGAGCCCCATGAACTTCCCCTGAGGACCCGGCGCCAGTCCGGCAACCTTCTCGGCCATTTCCTTGAAAGCAGCGAAGCGCGCATCTTCGGCCTTGGCCGCATCGATGGCGGAGAGGTTGGCGGCATCGGTGATCACAAACGTCGTTCTGCTGAGGTTGCCCGCTGCCCAGGAGAATGCGGCGCCTCCGCTGCGGCTCATACGCTCTTCGAGTATGTCCTGGCGCTTGGCGTCGAGTTGCCGCCGCGTGGCGTCCGGATGCGACTTCCGCCACTCCGTGAAGTCAGCGTCAACCTCGCCCGCGATTCTGCCGGCCAGTTCATCCAGCATCCTGGCGGCGTACAGCCCGTGAGCAGCCGCCACGGTCTGGAACGCCTCATCATCGTCGAATGCCCACTTCATGGCGCTCTTGGTGTCCTGCGCATTGAACTTGGCTCCATAGGGCTCCGCGCTTTGCAGGTTCTTGTCCGCATCCACTTTCGTCACCACGGCAGGCATTTTCGTGCTGAAGGACTGCAGATCGCGGTGCACGTCCCCCGTGTACTGGGCCAAGACCGTACCGAGGTGGGCGCGGGTATGCGGCAGGTTTGCCTGGACCTTGGGGTCGCTCCAGAAGCGGACCGCCCACGAGGCGATCAGCGCGGACTTGTACCCCCGCGAACCCCCCGGCGGCAGATCATGGTCGCGGAACTCCGTACTCGCCGCCTGGATCGCCCACCCCAGATCCCCGTCCGCGTCGCCGTCCCAAGCGTGCTTGCGCATCAGGTAGGCCAGCGGCCGGCGCTGCGGGTCGGTGAAGAAGTCCTGCGCGACGGCGGGATGGTGGGCCAGCGCCACCAGGGCCGTGCCCATGGGGCTGAGGTCGCCGGGTGAGATGTCCTTGGGGCCGGGCATCGTCCACGGGTCGCGCGGCAGGCTCGGGTCGGGTGGATGCGCCACGTCCTTGTCGTACAGCTTGCGGACCAGCGTGAGCAGGAACGTGTGGCCGAAGTCCCCGTCCTGGAGCAGCCGTTTCAGCGCGAACGCGTTCCGCGGGTCGTCGATGTCCTCGACCAGCCGATCGGCGTAGTCGGCGGGCAGCTTCATCGAGCCCACGCCGTGCGAGGCCGCGCCCAGGATCCTGCTGAGCATGGTGGCGAGCCTGTCCTGGGTCCGGACGTCGCGCTGGGAAGGGCGCTCCGAGCGCGGCAGGCCGGTCCCGTACGCCCTGGCGACCAGGGCCTTGAGCTCGCGCGCGGGTATCTCCTTGGCGAGGGCCAGGGCGAAGTACGGGTCGTTCTTGTGCCGTTCGAGCTCGGCCACCGTCTTGGCGTCGAGCGTGTGGCCTTCGAGCTGTTCGCGCAGCTCGGCGGCCACGGCCTTGGCGGAGGCCGCGCCCTCGGCGGGTGACTTCGACAGCCAGTCCGACTCGTTGGCCCACAGGGTGCCGCCTTTGCCGGATTCGCGGTCGGGGGTGGCGAGGATCAGGTCGAGGCGGCCCTGGAGTGCGGGAATCTGCTCGCTCATCTGCCGGCCGATGGCGCCGAGCGGGGTCGGGCCCCACAGCGGGATGTCCAACGAGGTCAGCGCCCGCTCCACCTGGAGGCCGACGTCCGGGATCGTGCCGCTCACCCGTTTCATGCCGTTGATCAGTTGCGTCATCAGCGCGGGGTTGATGCCGACCATGGGGCTCACCGGGGCGCCGCCCCTTCGGACGGCCGGACGGAGTCCAGCACGGACAGGGCCCGGGTGAACAGGTCCTTGAAGCCCCGGTCCCACGCGCGCAGATCGGCGGCCAGCCTGTCCCCGGCCTCGCCTTTCAGCGCGCCGTCATCGACCAGCCGGACGAGCGCGATCACGTCGTTCGCATGCTCGTCGCGTAATCGCTCGATATGACGCCGGGCAGCGTCTATCTCTTCCTGCGTCGCCATCGTCGCCCGATCTCGTGGAAGTGGGAGATCCCGGGGTCGATGAGATGGTAACCACAGGGAAGGCGGGGTTGAAGTGGAATGTCGCCGACTCAGCGATATGACTATGGATAAGCGGGTTTTCGGCGGCCGAATTCGTCATGACTTCGTGTGCTGATGATGGCCGGGGTTGTCGGCGGTGTATCGGTCGACGAGGTCGGCGAGCCGGGCCACCTGGCCGACCTCGGGCGACCAGCAGTAGAGGATGACCTCGTCCGCCCCGAGTTCCTCGAAGCCTCGCAGCGCCGTACGGATCTGGTCCTCGGTGGTGAGCATGCCCTCCACCATCCAGTGGGAGGCGCCGACGATGGCGTAGCACTCGCTGATCGCCGCCTTGGCCGTGGCGACCGTCTCGTCCGAGCCGAAGGCGACGTTGAGCTGGCCGACGTTGCGCGGGCGGTCGGCCCGGCCCGCCTGCGACCACTCCTTGTCGACGGCGCGGAAGAGGTCGCCGGCCCACGGCGGAGGCGCGGCGCACAGCAGTCCGTGTCCGAACCGGGCCACCCGGGCCAGCGCCGCCGGCGCGAACGCCCCGAACAGGATCTCCGGGCCCCCCGGACTCACCGGCGCGGGCCCGACCGGCCCGAGTCCGCACGGGGTACGCTCCCCCGCCCACAGCTGCCGCAGCGCGATCAGCTGGTCGTCGAGCCGGCGACCACGCCCCTTGAGCGGCATCCCGGCCGCGGCGAAGTCGTCGGTCCGGCTGCCGACGCCCATGCCCAGCGTGAACCGGCCGTGGGCCAGCCGGTCGAGCGTTGCCACCTGCTTGGCCAGCAGGGCGGTGTCGCGCAGCGGGCCGATCAGCACCTCGGTCTGGATCCGGACCCGTGATGTGGTGGCGGCGACGGCGGCCAGCATCACCAGCGGCTCCGGGTTGCGCCAGATGAAGCGGTCGAGCAGTCCGAGCGTGCTGAACGGCCCCGCCTCCACCTGCCGCGCCCAGTCCAGCAACAGGTCCGGCTCGTCACCCGGCAACCCGATTCCGATCTTCATGGGTGTCCCCTTCGTCAGTGCGCCGTCTTGGCTGTGGCGATAGACTCGCTCTGGTCATTCAGTCCCTGATCGAGAGCTGACGGATATGACGGACGACCCCCAGGCGATCAGACTGGATGAGTTCCTGCCGTATCCCCCCGATCGCGTGTGGCGGGCGTTCGCGGAGCCCCGGCTGGTGATGAAATGGCTCGGGCCGGAGGATTTCCGGCCGATCGTCGGCCACCGGTTCACGATCGTGGCGCAGGCCGTTCCGACGACGAAGTTCGGCGGCGTCATCCACTGCCAGGTGCTGGCCGTCGAGCCGGAGCGGATGCTGCGGATCAGCTGGGACGACCACGGTCCCAGCGGGGCGCGGTGCACGGCGACCTGGCGGCTGGTGGCCGAGGGCCACGGCACCCGCCTGTTCTTCGACCACGAGGGCTTCGACCCGGACAACGAGCTGCAGCAGCGGGCGCGCCGGATCATGGGCGGCGGCTGGCGCTCGTGGCTGTTCAGCCGGCTGGCAGCGGTCCTCGCGGACAAGGTCGCCGGGCAGGACGTCGCCCGGGAGGGGCGGCCCTACCCGCCCTGATGGTCGCCTTCCTCCTCCACCACGGTGTCGCGGAGGAGCCTCAGCCGATCTCTCCAGTAGGCCTCGTACGGGTGCAGCCAGTCGGAGATCTCCTGCATGGGCGCCTGACACAGTGAGTAGTGGCGTTCCCGGCCGACCCTGCGCTCCGTCACCAGGCCGGAGTCCCGCAGCACCTTGAGGTGCTCCGACACGCTGGGGCGGGCCATGTCGAAGTGCGCGGCGAGGCTGTTGACCGACTGCGGGCCCTGCAGCAGGAGCTGGAGGATGCGGCGCCGGACCGGGTTGGCCAGCGCCGGGAACACGTCGTCGAGCAGGGTGGGGACACCGTCCGGCGTCGTCGTCTTCCCGCTCCGCGGCATGGTTCGCAGCCCCTGATCGCACTGTCGTCGGCGGCCCGATATCCGTCGACTCCAGTACATTATCAGTAGGGGCTATCCTACCTGTCAACGCGGCCCGCCGATCCGCCCGGCGCCGGTGGGCCGCTGGATCACCCCCCGGCCGCCCTCTCGCCGGCCGGGTCACCACGTCACCGGCAGCGCCTCAGGCCCTCGTACCAGCCGGTCGGCCTTCCAGGTGATCTGCTGCGGGTCGACGGCGAGCCGCAGACCGGGGAACCTGCGCAGCAGGGCCTCGACGGCCAGCTCGATCTCCACCTTGGCCAGTGCCGCGCCCATGCACCGGTGCGGCCCGAAACCGAAGGTTAGGTGCTGCTCTCTTGCCGCCTCGGCGTCGATCTCGTCGGGGTCGGAGAAGACCCGCGGGTCGCGGTTGGCCGCCGACAACTGGGTGTAGACGGCCTCCCCCTTGGCGATGAGGGTGTCGCCGATGGTGACGTCCTCGGTGGCGACGCGGGCGAACCCTCCCGGGCTCTCCAGCGGGATGAAGCGCAGCAACTCCTCGACCACCCGCGGCAGCGGCGCGCCGCGGCCCTCGGCCAGCTCCGCGTAGAGGCCGTCGCGGAGCATGACGAACATCATGTCGGCGAGCTCGTTGACGGTGGTCTCGTGGCCGACCACGAGCAGGGTGACGCCGAACGTCACCAGCTCCTGCTCGCTCATCACCGCCTCGGTGTCGCGGGCCCGGACCATCACGCTGAACAGGTCGTCGGCCGGCGCGACCCGGCGCTGCCTGACCAGCCACTGCAGGTACGCGGTGAGGCTCTGGAACGCGGCGAAGATCTCCTCGGGGGTGAACGCCGTGACCGACATGACGATGTCCGACCACACCCGGAACTTCTCCCGGTCCGCGAACGGAACGCCCAGGATCTCGCAGATCACCGAGATGGGAAGGGGCAGCGCGAGGTCCCTCATCAGATCGGCCGGCGGCCCCTTCGCGGCCATCTGACCGAGCAGGCCGTCGATCCGGTCGGCGATCCACGGCCGGAGTCTCTCCACCCGGCGGGGCGTGAACGCCCGGGCGGCGACCTGGCGGACCCGCGTGTGGTCGGGCGGATCCATGCTCATGATCATGTCGGGGCTCTGGACGATCTGCGGCTGCAGCCGGGGCAGGTCCATCGTCAGCGTGACGGCACGGCTGAACCGGGGGTCCGAGAGGACGAACTTGGTGTCCTCGTACCCGGTGACCAGCCACGCGTCCCCGCCGAACGGCATGCGGACCCGGGCGACCCGCTCGGACTCCTGCAGCTTGCGGTACTTGCCGTCCAGCTCCAGCGCGGTGGTGGGCCCGAACGGGAACGGGTGAACGGGGCGCTCGTCCATCACCGGCTCCCGGCGGGGCGCAGCTCCAGGATCTCCAGGCCGAAGGAGGTCGGGTACGACTCGGCGACGGTCAGCCCCGCTCGTGCCGCGAGCTCGTCGTACTGCGGGCGGCTGCGTTCCTTGCCGCCGCAGAACAGCAGCATCATGATGTCCAGCCGGGCCAGGCTCCGCTGGTCCCCGCCGCCGCCGACGACCGTCTCGATGACCAGCAGCCGGCCGGTGGACCCGAGCGCCTCGGCGCCGCGCCGCAGCACCGCCACGGCCTGGTCGTCGGACCAGTTGTGCAGGACGTTCATCAGGACGTAGGTGTCCGCGCCGGTGGGCCAGGCGGCGAAGAAGTCCCCTTCGACGAAGCCGGCGCGGTCGGCGACCGGCGATCCGGCCAGGTGCGCCCGTGCAGTCGCGACCCCGGCCGGAGTGTCGAACACGATGCCGCGGGCGTCCGGGGACGCGCGCAGGACGGCCTCCAGCAACAGCCCGTGGCCGCCGCCCACGTCCACGACGTCGCCGCGGGCCGACCAGTCGATGGCCGTGATGACGCTGTCCAGCGAGATGCGGGTCTTGTGGGCCATCGCCTTCTCGAACGAGGCCGCCAGATGCGGGTGCTCCGCGAGGTCCGCCCAGACGTCCTGGCCGAAGATCCGCTCGTACACCGGCCCGCCGGTCCGCACCGCGTCGATCATGTGCACGGGTGTCTGGTCGAGCCGGGTCATCGCGCCGCCCATGTCCCACCAGTCGCGCATGCTGACCGGGTTGTCCTCGGACATCAGCGCCGACAGCCTCGTCGGCCGGTACACCTCGGAGGGCTCGTCGTGGTCGAAGACGCCCAGGTGCGCCAGGTACCGCAGCAGCCGGCGCACCGCCTCCGGATCGACGCTCTCCCCGGCGACCTCCAGCCCCTTCAGGATCGAGTCGGCGGACGCGCCGTCGGGCGTGACCAGATCGGCCAGCCGGAGCGTCGCCGCCGCGCGGATGGCCCAGGGCGCCACGGTGTCGGTCAGGTTGAGCATGGTGATGAACGCGTTGTCGGCCTGGACATCGCGGGGGGCACGTGCGTCGGACACCTTGTACTCCGTTCGAGAGCGGGACACGGGGTGGTCAGCTGAGGAACTCGCGTGCCGGATTGGCGCGGGGACAGGTCCGCATGTAGTCCAGGAACATCGCCAGGGTCCTGTCACGGGAGGTGAGCAGGCCCGGCTGGAAATGGATGGTGTCGAAGATGTCGGAGTCGTCGGAGTAGAACTGCATCTGGGCCTCGAACACCTGCTGCAGCGCCTTCTCCGCCGACTCCTCGGTCTCCGACTCGCCCTTGCGGACGCCGTAGACGAAGAAGGAGTCCGTCCGGCCCGGGGCCGGCAGGCTCGGCGAGGTCATCCAGAAGTACCAGCGGCCGTTGAGCAGGCCCGTCTGCAGGAACAGGTTGGGGCCGTGGATGTCGATCTGGACGTCGTACGAGGTGCCGTCCGGCAGGGAGCCGACGAGGTCGTACCCATGGCTGTGCGCGCTGTGCCGGACGGTGTCGGCGGGCGGCGTCTTCAGGTCGAACCCGTGCGGCAGCGACAGGTGCTGCAGGTCCAGGGTGTGCGCCGACACCATCCAGGGCTCCATGGCCAGGTGCCCGAACCGTCCCCGTCGCGCCCGGACCTCGTCCTCCGGGCAGGGCAGCTCGGGGATCTGGAAGATCGGCTCGGTGCCGTTGAACGCCCACACGACGCCGAACCTCTCCGCGGTGGGGAAGCGGAACAACCGCGCGCCGTCCGGCACCGGGTCGCCGCTGCCGGTCCGGCGGCACACCCCCTGCTCGTCGTAGACCCAGCCGTGGAAACGGCATCGCAGCATGCCGTCGGACACGGTTCCCACGCTGAGGTCGGCGCCGAGATGCAGGCAGTAGGCCGACACCACCGACGGCCGGCCCGAGCTGTCGCGGAACGCGACGACGCGCCCGCCCAGGAACTCCGCGCCGACGACCTTGCCGGCCGTCAGGTCGGCGGCCATGCAGATCGGATACCAGCTCTGTGTGTAGAGTCCGTCGTCCCCCTCGTGTGGCAGGTGCTCGCCCATCGGGCGGGGAACCGGATCGTCCTGGCCGGTCGCCGGGGCCGGGGGTGTGGTCACGGGTCACCTCCGCTTGTTCGGTTCGCGCGGTGGCCCAAACGCTAGATCAGGCCAGGTCCCGGAACTTCTTCGATCCTGCGCAAGCTCGCTCGCGGCCGACCGGCAGGCTTTTCGGCGTCGGATCGAAGCCGCTCTCCTGGGCGGCCAGCAGCGGGGAGGCGAAGACGATGGGCGGATCGCTGGGCCGGCGCGGGCGCAGATCGATGACGATGTCGCTCTCGGCGACGTGGCCGTCCTCGACGTGGACGTGCCCGTACGAGCCGACCAGGTACTGGTTCGGCAGGTCGCCGGTCATCATGGCCTCGATGTCGGCGTCCGGCGAGAAGCTCATCGCCAGCGCCATGTAGGCGCCGTCGGGGCCGACCGCCATGTCCACCTCGGCGGACTCCCGGGCCATGGCGCAGGCGGCCGGCCAGCCCTGCGGGATGCCGGACTCGAACAGCCCGACCAGCGCGATGCGGCCCGGCTCCAGGCCGTTGAACCGTACCCGGAGCTTGCGGGCCCGCCCGGCACGGAGCGGGGGCGGCGCCACCGCGTCCAGCACCGCGTCCCAGGACTGGTCGGACATCTCGGTGATCAGCCGCCGGAACTTCCGCGGCGAGACCCCGACGTGCCGGGCGAACTGGTGGGAGAAGGTGCCGAGGCTCGTGTACCCCACCTGCATGCAGATCGTGGTGATGTCCAGATCAGTGGCCGCGAGCAGCCGCTTGGCCTCGGCGATCCGCAGCGCCGCCAGGAACCGCGCCGGGGTGGTGGCGGTGATGAGCCGGAACACGCGAAGGAAGTGGAACGGGCTGAAGCACGCGGTCTGCGCCAGGTCGTCGAGCGAGTGCGCGCGGGACAGGTCGCGGCGGATCTTGCCGAGGACCTCCTCCACCGCCCGGAGCCGGTGATCGTCGTGGACGTCGACCCTGCCCGTTGCGCCGTTCTCGCGCATCCGCACTCCTACCTCCAGGTCCCTGCAGCATCCATCGATACGTCCCCCAGGTCCACCCGCCGCCCGCGACGGTCGTTCAGGGCCGGTTGGAGGGCTCCGGGTTCGGCCACATCGACGCCCAGCCGCCCTGCGCGCCGTGCGTCTCCCGCAGCAGATCCGGGATCTTCGCCACGTCGAAGACCCCCCAGTGCTCCACGATCTGGGCGCCGTCGAAGCGGAAGGTGTTCGATCCGCCGATCGCGAACGTCCTGCCGGTGGCGGGGACGCCCATGAACTCGCCGGTGTGCGCGAAGTGCAGCTCGATGGCCTGCGACAGGTACTCCCCCTCGCACACCGAGACGAGCACCTCCACCTTGGTGGTGGTGAGCGCGTCGGCGGCCTGGCCGAACCGGTGCGCGACGCCGTCGCGGCCGGGCGGGTCCCACGGGGGCGCGAAGTGGTCCACGAACTCCGGGGCCAGCACCTCCTGTATCGCCGTGAAGTCCTTCGAGAACAGCACGGCTCCGCGGAAACGCCGTACGATCTCTTCCCGTTCGGCCTTGATCTTGGCCAGTTCGTCGTTCACACGCCCTCCCAGGTCGCTGTCAGGCCGTCGCCTCCAGCAGCTCGCTGTCGATCAGCCCGAGCTGCTCAAGAAGATGCACGGTGTCGGCCACGCCCCAGTGCTCGACCACCTTGCCGTCGACGATGCGCAGCTGGCCCATCAGCGCGCAGCGGACGGCCCGGCCCGTCGGCTCCATGTTCAGATAGGGGCCGGAGTGGGTCGCCGAGACCGTGAGCCGGGTGCTGACGAGGTCACGCTCGGCGACCATGTCCTCGACGTCGATCCGGATGTCCGGGAACGCGGCGATGAACCGCTGCATCTCGCTGCCCACCAGGCCGGCCGGCATGGTCCCGTCGCGGCCGTGATGCACCATGTCCGGTGCCCAGTACCGCATCATCGCGGAGACGTCCCGGACGTTCCACGCGTCGACGAGCTTCTGTACGACGGCCTTGTTGGCGGCCAGCTGGTCCGTTTCCACGGTCACGGTTCCTCCCCGTCGGCCCCTCCACGGATGACACCCTCATAGGCAAACACATCGGCATATGTCGGGGTTTCTTCGAGATTGTCGTTCTGCCGGGTGCGATTGACCGGGCCGTCAGGCCGCAGAGACACTGAACGCGGTCCAGCGCCTGCCGGGAAGGACGGCATTCACCATGACCATCTCGGATGACGTACGACCTCGGCCCCGCGCCGAGAGCATCCCGTCCGAGGGTGCGGACGGCCTGTTCACGCAGACCTGGTTCCCGGTGTGCCTGAGCACCGCCCTGCCGGCGGACGGCGGCATCGTCGGCGTGAACCTGCTCGGCGGCCGGGTGGTGGCCGTGCGCTCCCGCTCCGGCGAGGTCGCCGTGTTCAGCGCCTACTGCGTCCACCTGGGCGCCGACCTGTCGGTGGGCCGCCTCGAACGTGACGCGATCCGCTGCGCCTTCCACGGCTGGCGCTACGGCATGGACGGCCGCTGCCTGTCGGCCAACGGCACGCCGGTCGATCCCCGGGCGCGCCTGTTCCGCTTCCCCACCGTCGAGTCGCACGGCATCGTCTGGGCGTTCAACGGCTCGGCCCCGCTGTTCGCGCTCCCCCAGCCGGAGCCGCCGATGCCCGGGACGCCCGTCGCGACGCGGGCGCTGGCGTTCGACCAGGAGCTGGCGGTCGATCCCTGGGTGGTCGCGGCCCAGACGATGGACCTGCAGCACTTCGCGCTCCCCCATGAGGGGAAGTTCGTCGAGGACCCCAACGACTCGGTCACCTGGGACCGGTTCTCGGTGGGATACCGCTACCACGCGCTGATGCCCGGCGGAGAGGAGTACCGGGTGTGGGCGTCGATCCACGGCAGCAACATCTTCTGGCAGCAGGGAACGCTCGACGGCCGCTGGTTCTACTGGATCACCGGCATGGCGGCGCCCCGGGAGCGGACCACCGCCTCATTCTTCGGCTGGGGCACCCATGTGCTGCCCGGCGAGCCGCCGGAGGCGGCCGAGGAGTTCCTCACCAGGGTGCAGGCGTTCATGTTCAACCTGCTGGCGGAGGACGCGCCCGTGCTGATGACGATCCACTACACCCCCGGGTTGCTGACCCACGGCGACGCCGCCCTCGCCGACTTCTTCTCGTACCTGCGCCGCTACCCGCGGGCCAACCCGGCCCGGGACTATCTGCGCTGACCCGCGCCCCGCCGGCCCCGCCACCAGGCGGGCCGGCGGAGACAGCAGGTCGCGTCAGTTCTGCTCGTACGCCTGCCGAAGCAGCGCCTTGATGCCGTCGTCCACCTGCTCGACGGCGGTCAGGCCGATCTTGTGGGTGGACTGGCCCGGGGCCTTGGCCGGCTTGAGCCGCTCGTCGGCCGGCGGGTCGACGAACCGCAGCCCGAGGTCGATCCGGCTGCCGGTGGCGGGTTGCACCGCGGCGAACTGGCGCTTGCGGTTCACCGCGACGAAGGTGGCACGCACCTCGACGGCCACGTCGTCGCCCAGCTCGGTGGCCGCCGCGACGAGCGCCTCGTAGATCGGCTTCAGGCTCTCCTGAGGTCCGGCGTACTGGGCGGCGAGATGGTCGTCGGCGGTGGGCTCGGCCCACCCGGCGTCCTTGGCCGCGGCGATGGCGACCGCCTCCTGCTGCGGCTTGGTCAGGCCGTGCTCGGACTTGAGCCACTGCCGCACCGCGCGCTGATCGAGCGGGTCGGTCCCGGACTTGCGGACCTCGGCCACCCACTCATCGAGCGACTTGCCGGTCTTGTCGGGAAGGGATGCCGAGACGCGGACGAGCATCTCCGCTCCGGAGAGCGCCATTCCAGGTTCCTTTCGTCGGATTGCGGAAGGGGGGAGTTGCTCAGCCCCAGGACGCGCCCGCCCCCTGTGGGGGCGCCTTGACCCGGCTCGCGATCACGGCGGCCACGACCATCAGCACGGCGCCCACGATCAGCGCGGTGTTGAGGCCGCTGGTGAAGCTCTGGCCGACCGCGGTCCTGATCTGCGCACCGACATCCGGCGCCACCCCGGTGACGTGCGGCAGGACGCCCTGAGCCGCCACGGCCGCCTGGTCCGTCGCCTTGTCGACGGCGTCCGGCGGAACGCCCGCGGCCCTGAGCCGCCCGGGAAGGTCCGCGGCGACGCGCACGCTGATGATCGCCCCGAGGATGGCCGTGCCCAGCACGGCGCCCAGCATCAGGCCGGTCTGCTGCATGCCCGACGCCGTCCCCGCGAGGTTGGCCGGGCTGTGTCCCAGGATCACCCCGACGGCCACCGGGACGATCGCGCCGATCCCGATGCCCATCAGCCCCAGCGACGGACCGAGCAGGGCGTACGACGAGTCGGCCTGCAGCAGCGTGATCCCCACCGAGCCCAGGGCGACCAGGACCGCGCCGAGCATCATCGGCACGCGAGGGCCCCGGTCGTTGCCCAGTTTGCCGCCGACCGCGGCGCCGACCCCGAACAGGACGGTCTGCGGCAGCAACAGCACCCCGGCGAGCAGCGGCGTGGCCCCCTGCACCTGCTCCAGGTAGAGGCCGAAGTAGAAATAGCTGCCGAAGGCCACGAACGCGGCCATCGTGAGGACCACGACCGCGGCCGAGAGGGACGCGGAGCGGAACAGGCGCAGCGGCAGGACCGCGTTCGCCGACGCCTGCTGCCGCCAGAGGAACAGCGCCCCCAGCACGACGAAGCCCAGGAAACACAGCCCGGTGTACAGGTCGAGACCGTCCACGGGGATGCGGACGACCCCCCACACCAGCGCCAGCAACGCGGCCGACAGCAGGATCACGCCGGGGATGTCGATCGGCGCGGCCAGTCGCTCCTCGCGCCCCTTGTCCATCAGCACCAGCCCGGCGATCACGACGATCGCGCAGATCGGGACGTTGAGGAAGAAGATCCCCCGCCACCCGAACTGGCCGACCACCAGGCCGCCGATGAACGGCCCCGCCGCCATGGCCAGCGCGCCGAACCCGGCCCAGACGCCGATGGCCGTCTTCATCCGGTCGAACGGGAACAGGTTGCGGATGATCGCCAGGGAGTTGGGCGCGAGCACGGCCCCGAACAGGCCCTGCACGACGCGGGCGGCGATCAGCACCTCGACGGAGCCGGCCAGTCCCGCGGCCACCGAGCTCGCGGCGAACCCCACCATCCCCACGAGGAAGGTGGTGCGGTGGCCGAACCTGTCGCCCATCTTCCCGGCCGTGATCAGGAAGACGACCACCGCGAACATGTAGCCGTTGCTGACCCACTGCAGCTGGCTGAGCTCCGTCCCCAGCTCGACGGCGATCTTCGGGTTCCCGAGCGCCATCACGGTGGAGTCGAGCGCCTCCATCATGGCCCCGAGAGAGACGAGCACCAGGGTGATCCACATCCGGGACGAGACGGTGCTCGCGGGCGCGGCATCGTCGGCACCGGATGGTGACCACGTTTCGTCACGAGGGGGTTGGGTCATGGCTTCTCCCACGGAGGGACGACTGGGTGGATCACCGCGGGCACGCCGCGCGGTGGTGACGAACGATCAGGCGCCGCCGCCGTCGACGAGGATGAAGCGGTTGCCGTCGGGGTCGGTGACGGCCGCCTGCTTGCCCCACGGAGTCTGGTTGGGGTCGTCGACGGTGACGCCGGCGTCGCGCAGGGCGGCCACGGCCTCGTCGGTGTCCTTGGTCTCGAGCATGGCGTTCTGCAGCTTGGGGAGGTCCGGCATCCAGTTGCACAGGACCAGCGTCGTCTGCCCGCCCCTGGGCGCCACCTCGATCCAGCGCAGGTTGTCGCCCATCGGCATCGGCGTCTCGCTGCGGACCTCGAAGCCGAGCTTGTCGACGTAGAACGCCTTGGCGGCGTCCTGGTCGGTGACGGGAATGGTCAACTTCTGCAGATGCGTGATTTCCATGCGGCAATCCTAGGTAGGGAAGATCCTACCCGTCAAGGGTCGGCTACATCCTACGCGTTTCATGTCGCGAGCCGCCGGAGAGCCGTCACGGACCGGTGGCAGCAATGTCGGAGAAGGGTTCGCGACCCGCCTCGGGCATGCTCGGGACATGCATCCGACGAGGCGAGGCCGCGTACTCGTGGCGGGCGGCGGCGTCACCGGGCTGGCGCTGGGCATCGCGCTGCGCCACCGCGGGTTCGCCGCCGTCGTCCTGGAGCGCTCGGCCGGACCCGACCCGGCCGGTGGCGGGCTGGTGCTGGCCCCCAACGCCGTCAAGGCGCTCGCCGCGATCGCGCCCGGTCTGGCCGGCCGGGTCCGCGCGGCCGGCCATCCCGCCGGCGGCCGCGGCGCGCCCCCGCATCGCAGCGCGTTCCTGGACGAGCGCGGCCGGCTGCTCGGGTCGGTGTCGTTCGACGGGTACGAGGACCGCTACGGCATGCCGGCGGTCACCATCCTGCGCGCCGGCCTCCACGCGCTGCTCTGGGAGGCGGCCGCCGACGCCGGGGTGGAGCTGGCCGGCGGACGCGCCGCCGCCAGGTACCTCGACCACGGCTCGCACGTCGAGCTGGTCACCGACGCCGGCGAGGTGCTGCGCGGCGACCTGCTGGTCGGGGCCGACGGCGTCAACTCGGCCGTACGCGCGCAACTGCTGGGCGACGGCGAGCCGCGCTACCGGGGGTTCACCGCGGTGCGCGGGATCGGGCCCGCCCCCGCGGCCCACCCCGACGGGTTCATCGCCTACGGACGGGGCCTGGTGCTCTTCGCCGCCGCGCTCGGCGGGGGCGACCTGTACTGGGTGGCGTCGATGACCGCGCCGCGCGGCGTCTGGCCGCGCCGGCCGGTCGCCGAGGCGCTGGCCCACGTGATCGACCGCACCAGCTCCTGGCATCCGGACCTGCGCAAGGTGCCGGCCTCGGCCGATCCGGCCGGCTGTGTCGTCCACGACGTCTTCGACCGGCCGCCGCCGCGCACGTGGAGCCGGGGCCGCGTCGTGCTCGCCGGCGACGCCGCGCACCCGATGGTGTACACCCTCGGGCAGGGGGCCGGGATGGCCCTGGAGGACGCGGCCGTCCTCGCCGCCGCGCTCACCGGAACCTGCACCGCCATGCCGGACGCGACCGACGGCGCCGGGGTGGGCGGGACCGACGGCGCCACGCCGGACCTGACCGACGGCGCCGGGGTGGAGCGGGCGTTGCGGCGCTACGCGGCCGAGCGGGGCCCGCGCGTGCGCCGGATCGTCCGCCAGTCACGGCTGCTGGGCCGGGTCGGTCACGTGCGCTCGCCGTTGCTGGTCGCGATCCGCAGGGCGATCCTGATCGCCACGACCCGCGGGGGCGACGCCGGCCAGCAGAGCGCGGACGTGTTCGGCTGGGCTCCCCCCGAGGAGGCCCCGCGCTGAGCGGCCGCCGGCCGCGGGGCCTCACCGATCGCGTGCCCGGCCCGCCAGGTAGGCCGCTCCCCGCGCGGAGATCCGGTAGCCGGTGCCGAGGCTGACGGTCAGCCCGAGGTTCTTGAGCTTGCGCACGTCCAGCTTGAACTGCGCGGCGTCACGTCCCAGCTCGTCGGCCAGGTCGCCGGCCCGGACCTCCGGCCGGCGGCTGATGATCTCCAGCGTCGCCTCGGTCCACGGGCCGGTCCTGCTCCCCCGGTCCAGCCGGGCGAGCCTGGCCGCGATGGTCTCCCGCTCCTCCGCCGACAGGTCGCCGGAGGCCGCCGCCTCGTCGCGCGGGTCGGGCTCGTCGACGAACCGGACGCGGAGCCGGTAGACGGGGTCGCCGGGATGCCCGCGAAGATCCTCGACCACGGCGGCGGCCGACGGATAGCCGGCGGCCTCCGCGTCGGCGTCGGTGATCCGCCCGGCCTCCACGACGTCGATCGCGTCGACCGCCACCCGGCCCAGCGCGGTGCGGTACACGTTGCCCGCGGTCGCCTGCCGCTGCCGCCAGCGGCGGAACAACACGGTGATGGCGCCGCTGCGAATGCCGTCATGCCGTTCTTTCTCGATCAGCATGAGGGGAGGCTACCGCCCGCGGCCCGTCATCCCCGGCCGGACGCGGGCGGCTCCAGCATCCTGTCGGGGTTGGGGCAGACGTGGTCGGGGCCCGGCGTCCTGCCGGTCAGCAGGAAGTCGCTGACCAGCTCGTTCAGGCCGGCGTTCCCGTAGAAGGGGAAGACGCGATGATGCGCCGTGTCCGCGACGGTCACGAAGCTCGACCGGTCCCCCAGCACCTCGTGCATGCGGCGGGCGGCCACCCACGGGGTGGACATGTCCTCGTCGGCGGCCACCAGCAGGTACCGTCCGCCCCCTGCCTCCGTGCCGAGCCGGGTGGCGGGCTCCGCCGGCGGGACGGGCCAGAACGCCGGCGCCTTGATCCCGTTGAGCGCCGCGCCGGTCCA
The DNA here is from genome assembly GCF_031570565.1 of Nonomuraea sp. 3-1Str. NCBI lineage: Bacteria > Bacillati > Actinomycetota > Actinomycetes > Streptosporangiales > Streptosporangiaceae > Nonomuraea > Nonomuraea sp. 3-1Str. The sequence continues at coordinate 86,967 of NZ_JALHBK010000024.1, read as the reverse complement.
GGGGAACTCCTCGGCCGCCTTGAGCATGTCCTGCTCGTAGAGGGCGGGGCTGCGGGGCCATGACGCGTCGCCGGCCAGGATCGCGAGCTGGGCGACCGTGCCGCTCTCCTCCTTCGGCTGCCCGAACATCCGGGTGAGGAAGTCGACGCTGTCCGCGTCGAGGTCCGCTCCGGTGAGCAGGTGCCGGACGATGCCGGCGAGGACCGGGTACGCCTTCTCGCTGTTGAGCATCCCCACAGGGATCAGCCTGGCCAGGGTGCGATCGAGCGGGAACCCCATCAGCGTGACCTGGTCCCCCCGGTCGACCGCGGCGAGCACGCCGTCGTAGGCGGCCCGCACGTCGGGCCCGGTGGAGCCGAGCCGGTACGTGCCGTGCCGGGTGGCGGCCCAGCGGCACCACCGGTTCAGCGCGCGCTCCCCGTTCTCGGGGAAGTCGGTGAACAGCCCGCGCCACACCCAGTCCGGGCTGCAGATGGCGTCCAGGACCGCGCGGTTCAGGCGGTCGCCGAACATCTCGCCGTAGACGGCGCCCAGATAGGTCCCGTACGAGTAGCCCAGGTAGTCGATCCGGTCGGCGGCGAGCACGCCGCGGATCACGTCCATGTCCCGGCAGATGTTGCGGGAGTTGGCGTGGGCGAGCAGGTCGAGCGAGCCGGCCGAGCACTTGGCGGCCACCGTGGCCTGGTAGCGGATCTCGGCGTCGAACGACTCGGGGTAGTGGAAGACCCAGAAGCGCTCGGACGGTTCGAGGTCGCAGTAGATCGGTGTGCTCGCCCCCATGAACCGGTGGTCGAAGCCGACGACGTCGAACGCCTCGATCAGCGCATCGGGCAGGCTGCCGAGCAGCGCGGTGAGCAGGTTCAGGCCGCTGTTGCCCAGGTCGTCGCCCGGGCCGATCATCAGCACGCCCCGGCGGCGGCCGGTCGCCTCGTGCCTGGCGATGCCGATCTCGATGTCGCGGTCACCCGGGCGCCGGTAGTCGAGGGGAACCCGCAGCGCCGCGCGGCGGGCGCCGCCCAGCGCGGGGTCGGGGGCGCTCCATTCGACCTGCTGGTCGTAGTAGGCGGCCAGGTCGGTGTTCGGCTGGTTCATCGTCGGCCCCCTCAGAGCTCTCGCGTCCGGTCGCCGTCCAGGACGACGTCGGCGTCCGGCAGCCGTCCCGTCGTCAGGAACTCCCCGGCCAGCGCGTCGACCCGGGCGTCGCCGGCGAAGGGGAAGACGCGGTGCTCCGTCATGCCGCGCACCATGACCAGCCGGGCCCGCTCGCCCAGCAGGCCCCGCAGCTGCGTCGCGCCGACGGAGGAGGTGAACATGTCCTGCTCGGCCTGGACGAGCAGCACCCCGTCCGCGGCGGCGGGGCCGAACTCCGTCGGCGGTTCGAGCGGCTGGACCGGCCAGAACGCGCCCGCCTTGACCCCGAGCAGCGCCCGGTCCATGAACCCCGTCCCCTCCTCGCTCGCCGCCTCGTACTCCTCCAGCTCCCGCGGCCAGGCCGCGTCCCCGCACAGGATCGCCATCTGCGCGGCGGAGGTGGCGGCGTCGCGCGGGACGGCGAACATCGAGCCGATGAGCTGCTGGGTCTCCGCCCGCAGGGCCGCGCCGGTCCTGGCCGACCGCACGACGTCCGCCAGGGCGGGGTGCGAGCGTTGCGAGCTCAGCATCATCATCGCCAGCACCCGCAGGAACTGGTCGTCCAACGGCACCGGCACGCCGGGGAGCATGATCCCGCCGGCGCCCGCCTTGCGCAGCACCTCGTCGAAGGCGTCGCGCACCCGCTGCGGGGTGTCGCCGAGCGGTCCTCCGGGCCGGGCGGTCCGCGCGCACCACTGCCGCAGGGTGGCCTCGCAGTTGCGCGCGAAGTTGCCGAACAGGCCGCGCCACACCCAGTCGGGGCTGAGCACGCTGTCGAGGATCACCCGGTCGGCGCGGTCGCCGAACAGCCGGCAGTACACGGCGGCGACGTAGGAGCCGTAGTTGTGCCCGATCAGGCAGATGCGCTCCTCACCGAGGCCGCGCCGGATGACGTCGATGTCCCGGGCGATGTTGCGGGTGGTGATGTGCGGCAGGACGGCCAGGGAGCGGTCGGCCGCCTTGGCCGCGATCTCGGCCTGGAAGCGGACCTCGGCGGCGAACGACTCGGACTGGTGGAACACCCAGAAGATCTCCCGCTGGTCCAGCCCCCACTGCAGCGGCGCGCTCTCACCGCTGAAGCGATGGTCGAACCCGATCACGTCGAAGACGTCGGTGACCGACGGGGGCAGCGCCTTCCTCAGCTCGGCGGCCAGCGCGATGCCGGAGCTACCGGGATCGTCGGGCGCGACGACCAGCACGCCCTGCCGGGTGCCGCGCCCGCCCGCCGGGTGACGGACCACGGCGAGGTCGATCGTCGGCCCGTCCGGGTCACGATGGTCCACGGGTACGGGCACCCGCGCCCGCTGCGAGCCGTCGCCGGCCTGGGGCGCCGCCTCCGTCCAGCGGATCGGCGCGGCCGGTGACGGGGCGCCGGTGACCGGACGGGCACTGGGGGCGGGGCTCATGACGCCCTCCTGATCTGGTAGAGGACGTTGAAGGGGGTGGGGGCGGCGACCTGCTGGGGAGCCGTCAGCCCGGCGTCGGCGCACATGGCCGCGAGCACCGGGTGAGGGAGCCCCATCATGCCCGCCACCGTCTCTCCCGTCCGGGACAGCGGAACCGAGTACAGGGTGCTGGTGCCGTAGAGGAAGGCGGGGACCTCCCCCACGTTCTCGTGCGGGTCGGTCGAGCAGTGGGTCTCCAGCAGGAGGAGGACGCCGGTCGTCGTCAGCGCCCCGGCGACCCTGCGCAGGACCTCGCCGGGGTCCGTGGCCAGGTGCAGCGCGTCGAACGTCATGATCAGGTCGAAGGAGCCGGACAGGCCGTCCGCGAACTCCGCCACCCTGGTGAGCGTCACGCGGTCGGTGACGCCGAGCTCGGCGATCTCCCGGCGGGCCCGCTCGACGTTGAGGTCGTGCCGGTCGACCCCGACGAACCGCGACGCCGGGAACCGCTGGGCGAGCAGGGCGAGGGCGGTGCCCGAGCCGCAGGCCAGATGGGCGACCCGCGCGCCGGCCGTCAGCTTCTCCTCCAGGCCGGGGACGAGCGGCAGCCACTGGTCGAGCAGCATCGCCCTGAGCCACTTGGCGCTCATCCGCCAGGTGGCCTCGTACATCGCGGGCGGATAGTCGGCCGGGGTCAGTCCGGCGCCGCTGCGGAAGCAGCCCGCCACCTGCTCGACCATCGCGGCCAGCGGCGGGACCAGCCGGGCGATGCCGCCGACGTAGAAGGGTGATTCGGGGTCGGCCAGCAGGGCGGCGTGGGCCGGCGACAGCCGGAACTCCTGCCCGGAGGGGTCCATCTCCAGGTAGCCGCCCGCGACCATCGTCCGCGCCCATTCACTCACGTAGCGGGCGTCGACGCCGGCCTTGCCGGCGATGGCGTCGGCGCTGCGGGGAGCGCCGTCGGCCAGCACCTGGAACAGCCCGAGCTGGTCCCCGAGGGCGCACGACAGGGTCACCATGGCGCGGCTCAGGTCCGCCATGAACTGTGCCCCGGCCGCGAGCGTCTGCTCGATGTCGGCTCCACGGTCGGAAACGATGGGGTTGCCCATGTGCGCCGCCTGTCATCGGTTGCCTGTCCGGTTCCGCCAGCGTAGGCATCGCCTCGGCCGGGCGGCTTCTTCGAGATTGCGCCCGCGCACGATCGCGGGCAGAGCGAAACCGGCACGCCGGTCCGCGTCGCTGCGCGGGGGTCGGCGTGCCGGTCCGGGCCGCTAACGCGCGGCGCCGTCGCCCGTCCGGGTGAACCAGACCGGCAGCTCGCCGAGTCCGCGGAGGACGCCCGTCTCTCGGTACTCCAGCTTCTCGACCGGCAGGGCCAGCGTCATCTCGGAGAACTCGTTGAGCAGCGAGGTGAACGCGATCTCCGTCTCCAGGCGGGACAGGGGCGCCCCGATGCAGTAGTGGATGCCGTAGCCGAACGCCAGGTGGTTGCGGTCGCCGCGGCTCACGTCGAGCCGCTCGCCCTCGTCGAACCTGCGCTCGTCGCGGTTGGCCGACGCGTTGGCGATGGTCACCAGCGCTCCGGCCGGGATCGTCACCTCGCCGATCGTGATGGGCTCGGTGGCCACCCGCAGCATCGCCCGCTCCACGGGGCCGTCGTAACGGGCCAGCTCCTCCACGGCCGACGGCATCAGCGACATGTCGGCGCGCAGCCGGTCGATCTCGCCGGGGTTCTGCAGCAGCGCCAGCATGCCGTTGCCGATGAGGTTCACGGTCGTCTTGTAGCCCGCGATGAGCAGCAGGTTGGCCGTGGAGACGACCTCCTTCTCGGTGAACGTGCTGCCCGAGTCGGACGCCACGATCAGGGCGCTGAGCAGGTCGGGCTGCTCCTCCTCGTGCCCGGAGCCGGGCTTGAGCTCGGCGCGCTTACGGGCGACCAGGTCGACGAAGTAGTCCCGCAGCAGCCGGTTGGCCTCGTACGGGCGGATCCGCTCGCCCGTGACGTAGGTCGGGGTCAGGGCCGCCAGCACCCAGTTGGTGAAGCTCACGGCGTCCTGGAACGGCACGCCCAGCAGCTCGCAGATGACCTTGATCGGCATCGGCGCGGCGAACGAGCTCATGAAGTCGAACTGCCTGGAGGTGTCGATCTCGGCGAGCAGCTCGTCGGTGATCTGCTGGATGCGCGGGCGCAGCCGCTGCACCCGCTCGGCGCTGAACGCCTTGTTCGCCAGCTGCCGGAGCCGGGTGTGCTCGGGCGGGTCGGCGTTGAGCATGTGCGGCTCGGAGTCCTCCTCGCCCTCGTCGTACAGCTCGGTCTGCCGCATGACGTCCCACATGTTCCGGGGGTCGCGGGAGAGCCGGCGGTCAGCGAGCGCGGCCCGCGCCTCGTCGTACCGGGTGATCACCCAGTGTTCGATGCCGCGCGGCTCCTTGACGAGCTGGACCGGTCCCTCCTCCCGCATCTGCGCGTAGACGGGGAAGGGGTCGTGGCGGAGGTGCGGTTGATACAGCGGGTGAAGCTCGTCCTCGGCGTGTGCCATATCGCCGGTCCTTCCGTGGTGGATGGGTGGGGAACTTGCGCGAGGTGACCGTCATCCGGGCATGCCGTCCGGCATGTCCGGCGGGGACATCCGCCGGACGAGATTGCCGAGACGGTCGAAGGCGGCGGCCCAGAACTGGGTGAGCAGGGTGCGGTCGTGCGGGGCGGTCTCCGTCGAGCCGAACATCTCCCACCCGTAGTGGAAGACCTGCAGCAGGCTGCCGCCGAGGTGCGTCGGCTCGATCCACAGGTGGCCGGACAGCTGGTCCGGCCATCCGCCCCGGTCGAGCCGGAAGTGCAGGCTCGGCAGGTACGACGGGAACCGCTGGCCGGCCTCGATGTGCTCGGTGACCGTCAGGACGCAGCTTCCGCTGGCGTCGCCGATCACGAACGTCATCGGGTCGTCGACGTTCAGCGAGCCCGACGTGCGGCCCGTCCAGTACTGCAACGCCGGGACGGCGGTCAGCGCCGCCCACGCCTCGTAGGCCGGGACGGGCAGCTCGGTCTGCACGTAGGGCCCCATGCGCCGCCAGGTCCAGCGCACGTCACGTCCGGTCTGGACGTGGTCGGACAGCTGGTCGAGGATGCCCGGCCAGCCCGTGCCGTTCCAGCTCCGCCAGTCCGACGGCCCGTTCGAGCTGATCTCCGTGACGGTCACCGTGGTGGCGGCGCCCATGGCGGTGAGCTGCCACGTCACGCGCGTGGCCGGGCCCACGCCCACCCACCGCCATCGATAGCCCAGCCTGGCCGAGTGACCGTCCGCGCCGGGCGGCTCGACGACGTCGGTGTGACACCAGAAGAACTCGCCGTCACGGAAGTCGAGCATGCTCCGCTCGCCCTCGCGGGCCCAGGTCGCCCCGGTCCTCGCGAACCACTTTCCGACCCGGTCGGGGTCGGTCAGCGCCGTCCACGCGGCGTCCAGGTCGGCCGGGACGGTCACCGACGCGACCACCCGTTCCCACCGGTCGTGCGCGACCGGCTGGGCCGACGACCGGAAGGGCGGGAAGGGCGACGGCTCCATGAGCGGGACGGTGAGATCGTCGGGCAGTGATTCGACAGCGGTCATGGCTCCTCGGCTCGATCAGCAGGGGCTGGGGACTGGTTGCGCCCGGATCAGGCGAACCGCTCCGGGGCCAGGTAGCCGCCCATGTTGAACCGCAGGCTGGTCAGGTAGCCGACCGGCATGCCGTCGGGGTCCGTGAGGTCCATCAGCGGCAGCATCCGGTAGATCTGGCCCTTGCCGGGGGCTCCCGCCGGCGGGATCGAGCGGACGTCGTCGATGGTGAGGATGACCGGCTCCTTGTTGAAGAGCGTCTTGCCCAGCTTGGGCATGTCGAACAGGCAGCCGACCGCCATCCGGCACGCCTTGGCCGCGGGGCCCTCACCGGCGTACGGGTCGAAGGGGGTGCGGATCTGGCCGGCGGACAGGCAGGTCGGGTTGAGGCTGACGGTGATGGTCCCCAGCTCTTCCGACTCCCCGGTCATCTTCATCTCGATGAGGTTGGTGTAGACCTCGGCGTCGGCCCATTCGTTGTCGGTGGGCTGGGACCGGACCACCCGGACGTAACCATCGAACTCGACGTCGAATTCGCCGACCCCGGGAATGGCGAACGTGTCCCAGCTGTGGAGCCCGAGATTGTCGATTCCGGCCTCGGGCGTCGCCCACCTGACGACCGGCGTGCCCTCGTACAGGTTGGGCACCCCGTCGGTCGTGACCGGCCGGCCGAAGACGGTGGTCTTTGCGGGAGTGGTCATTATGGTTGTTCCTTTCGGGGAGTGTGAGATCGGCCTGTGGTGACGGCGGGCTAGAGGCCCACGGCGCGGTGGTCGCAGCAGGTACGCCCCGGCTCGTCGGCGATGCCGTCCTGGTCGCTGTCGACCTCGCCGTCGACCGTGCTGTAGACGTCGCGGGAGTTGAGGTCGATCCGGCCGTCGCCGTCCCAGTCGTTCAGCTTCCCCTTGAAGGTGCCGAGGATGAAGACGTTGGTCAGGTCCCTGACCTCGGGGTCGTGCATGGTCGACAGGATCCCGTTGCCGGGCTGCAGGATCTCCTCGAGGGACTTGCCGGCGACGCCGGCGACGTTCGTGTAGCCCCAGCCCTGGAAGCGGCCGCGCACGTACCTGATGGCGTCCTCGCCGCGGACCTTCAGCGTCGGGTCCAGGTGCCAGGTGCCGTAGCGGGCGAAGCCGATCCGCGTGTCGTGGGTGCCCATCGAGTCGTCGTCGGCCCGGCCGGACTTGAAGAACGTCCGCGGGACCTGCGACTCGAAGAAGAAGTTGCCGCGGTCGCGCCTGGACCGGTCGGTGAAGCCGCGGAACAGGTAGTTGTCCATGTGCGGCGAGCCGTCGGCGTGCAGGCCGCTGATGGTCTTGGCCATGAGCAGCTGCTTCTCGCGGGTGGCCACGTTCGGGCACGCGTGCGCCTGCCCGTAGATCCGGGCCAGGCCGAGGGGGCCGAGCGAGACCTTGCCCCAGTGCCGGTTGGTGTCGTCCAGCCGGACGTACAGGTCGCAGTGGATGAGCAGGTAGATGGTCTCGTCGAAGGTCCGGCCCTCGGTGAAGACGCCGCTGCGGCCGTCGAAGGCGGGGTCACCGGTGGTGAGCTCGCTGGCGAACAGCTTGGACCACTCGGCGATCTCGGGGTCGGAGTCCGTGGCGAAGCGGCGCAGCGCCGCGATCGCGTGCGGGCCGCCGAGCTTCTCCATGGCCCAGAGCGTGTCCCAACGGACCTCGCGGTGCTTCTCGTGCCTGATGACCTCGGTGAGCAGCTCGAACGCGTCGGGCAGGTCACGGTCGGCGTACTCGAAGACGGCCTGCTCGCGCATGACCGGGTCGGGGTGGTGCAGCGCGTCGTGCTGCAGCTCCTCGTCGGTGCGGTTGTCGACGCGGACGGCGGCCCGGTTCAGGGCGTAGCCGAAGTCGCTGCACCAGGCGGCGGGGTCGCCGGCCACGAAGCGCGGGTCCATGCTGAGCGTCGTGCGGTACGCGAAGTTGAGCGCGTCGCGCTGCTCGTCGCGCAGCGACTCAAGCGGCGGAGCCTCGACCGGAAGCGATGACTGAGGATCGGGATTGCCCACCGATTCCGGGGACTTATTGCATAGATCAATTGCCATCTGTTGCCTCCGAAGGGCGAAGTTGTGGCTACGGAATTCACGTTAGGAGGGGCCGGGTGACAAAACTTCTCCCACCTTGCCCACCCCTGTGATCGGCGGTATCGGAGCTGGCGGACGCTCTGGTGATCGGATACCGTCGGCATGACTCGGGAAAGCCGATTCGCCGATCATGGGAGTCCACGGAAGGGCCGCGATGGGCAACCTAATCGCACCGAGCACGGATTTGACATTCGTCCCCAGCCCCTGCCCGCCGCTCCGTTGCGCCCCGGTGGCGACGTCGAATTCTGATTCAAGAATTCACTCGGGTGACGACGGGGTGGTCGTCGAGCTGGGGAGCCGCTGGCGTCCCGGCGACGCCACGCTCCTCCTCGACGGGATCAGGCGGGCGGTGGCCCGCGACGTCCCGCTCACCCTTGCCCACCGCGGCGCCGGCGGCGGCAGCCTGCTCCAGGCGGCGTCGGGCGAATGGCCCCGGCTGCGCTGCCGCGAGGTCGTGCAGGGCCGCCACGCGTCCTTCCATCCGCGCCCGCCGCGCTGGATGCAGTACCGGCTCCCCGGCGCCGCCCCGGACCGCGAGCCGGCCGGGGTGGCGATCAGCGGCGGGCTCGGCGGGATCGGCCTGGTGCTGGCCTCGCGGCTCGCCGCCGCCGGGCACCCGCTGTGGCTGCTGGACAGGCGCCCCGCCGAGAGCCTGCCGCCGGCGGCCCGGCGGCGGCTGGCCGCCCTCGTCACGCGCACCCGCGTGATCGTCGACCGGACGGATGTCACCGCGGACGTTCCGGCGGCCCCGTTCCCGATCATGCGGCTCGTGCACGCCGCGGGCGAGCTGCACCTGAGCCCCCTGGCCGAGCTGGCCGGCGACGAGCTGGAACGGCTGGCCGTCGGCAAGGCGAGAGCGCTGCGGACCCTGGTGGGCGCGCTGGCCCCGGCCGGGCTGCGCTCGGTGGTGGCGTTCGGCTCGACCGAGTCCCGCCGGCCGCACCGGCTGTTCGGCGCGTACGCGCTGGCCAACGAGCTCCTGCGGCGCGAGGCGGCCCGGCTGCGCCAGGAGCATCCCGGGATGCGCGTCGTCACCGCCGAGTGGTCCCTCTGGTCGGCGGTCGGGATGGGCGCGGCCGCCGCGGCCATGGCGGGCCGGGCCGGGTTCGCGATCGTGCCGCCGGCCTGGGGCGTCCAGATCACCGAGCACCTCCTGGACGAGCGGCGCCCGGCTCCCGACGAGATCGCGCTCGGCGGGCCCCAGCCCACGCCCGATCGCCCGGTGGCGGCGATCGGCGGGATCGGCGGCAGCTCCCTGGCCCTGGACGACGCGTCCGTGCGGCGTCTGGTGGAGCTCTGCCGGCCCGGCCGGGCCGCGCGGCATCAGCCGGTCGGCCGGCGGGACCGCGTCCTCCGCGCCCAGGTGGCCGACCACACCGTCTACACCTGGGGTTCCGGCTGTCAGGACTGGACCACACGGACACCGCGGAGGCAGGGGTGAGGGGTTTCACCGTCGAGCACTCGGTAGAGCTGCCGTCCGACGCCGCGACCGTCTGGCGGATGCTGGTGGACGCCGGGCGCGCCCAGGCGTGGTGGGGGCGGCTGGAGAGGGACATCACCCACATCGCCCAGGAGCTGACCGTCTCCACGGGCTCGTCGTCGGTGTACCGCGTCTGGATCGAGTCGATCGTGCCGGGCCGGGCCCTCGAGTTCACCTCCGCGTACCTCGGGGTGAGTCCCCTCAGCGCCGTCCGGCTGGAGGTGCTCGGCTCGGGGCCGGTGCGGCTGCGCGTCACCGAGGCCCTGGACGCGGCGGACCCGGCGACCGTCTACCAGGTCAGGCTGCTGTGGCAGCATCGGTTCGACCGCCTGGCGGCGGCTCTGCCGGTCGCGCCGGCGGGGCCGGGGGCCGAGGTCGCGGGAGCCGCGGGCGGCGGCCCGATCCCCGACATCAGCGTGCGCTGCACGCTCGACAGGCCGGGATGGCGGCCGCTGCACCGGGCCGTGCTGGGCGAGTGGCTGCCGCTGTCCGGTCCCGCATGGCCGCCGCGCTGGTTCTACGTCGTCGACTCCGAGGGGCCGCGGCCGTTCCCCATCCTCCGCTGGCGCGTGCACTTCGACGACCTGATCGCCCTCGGCATCGAGGCCGTCCGCGGGTCCCCGCCCACCGAGGCCGAGGTCGCCGTCACGGCGAACGCGTCGTCGCTGGAGCTTCGGGTGCGGCACACGGGGTGGTCGGCGCTGGACCTGGACACGGAGACGCGCGAGGTGCTCCGCGACCGGTTCCTGGCCACCTGGCAGCACACGCTCCAGCGGGCCGCCCAGGTCTGACGGCGCTCACCCCACTCCCGCGGCGGCGGGGATCTGCAGGTCGGGCCACCAGCGCCGGAGCGTCCCCTCCACGATCATCAAGGACATCAGCGGGAAGGCGAAGTCGGCCGGCGGGTGCACCCCGAACCTGTTCTGCGACTCGAAGACGCGGGGGCCGAAGTCCGTCATGTCGAACCGTCCGCCCGGCTCCGTCGCCGTCCGGACCAGCTCGGCGATCTCGCCCGCGAACGCGCGCCGATCGGCCGCGGTGTGCCGGGCGGGAGGCCCGCCGGGGAACGCCGAGTCGTACATGATCTCTCCGCACCGGACGCCGTTGCGCAGGGCCAGGTTGATGAAGAAGTCCCGCAGGGCGTGCTGGACCGCCTCGGGCATCTCCACGCAGTAGCCGGCGTCCAGGATGACGACCGTGCCGTCGGAGCGGATGTAGATGTTGCCCGGGTGCAGGTCGCAGTGGACGAAACCGTCCTTGAAGATCATCGAGCCGACGGCGTCGAGCACCCGCGCGGCGACCCGGTCGCCCGTCGCGGGGTCCACACCGGCCGGGGCGCCGTCGGTCAGGCCCGGGACCAGGTCGGTCACCAGGGCCGTGGCGCAGGTGTACTCCTCGTGCAGCCGCGGCACGATGATCTCGTCGTACCGGGCGAGGTTGGTGGCCAGGCGGCGCAGGTACGCCGCCTCGCGGAAGAAGTCGATCTGCCCGTAGAGGGCCCGCGACATGTAGCCGACGAGGTCGGCCATGGGCGCGCCGCCCGCGGCGGGCAGCCGCTCGGCGACCCGGGTGAGCGCGGTCAGCAGCGTGAGGTCGATCGACATCGACTCGGCCACGCCTTCGCGCTGCAGCTTCACGGCCAGCGGACGGCCGTCCGCGTCCAGGGCCTCGTACACGCAGGCGATGCTGCCGCTGCCGATGCAGCGATCCATCACCTTGAGCCGGCTCAAACGCGGCTCCTGCCGCACCGCCCGGGCGAGCTGCCGGGCGAACTCCCCGGCGCCCATCGGGGTGACGTCGTCGTGCAGGGCGGCCAGCCGCGCGGTGACGTGGGCGGGGAACAGGTCGGCGCGACTGGCCAGCATCTGACCGAACTTCACGTAGGTCGGCCCCATGCCTTCCAGGTGCAGGACGAGACGCCGGGTCCCGCGCGCCTGCGCCTTCACCTTCCCCGAGACGAGCCGGTCGAGGACCCACATCGAGACGATGTGCAGTGACGCGGCGGCCACCCGCGCGGCGAGCTGGACGGCCCGGCCGGCCAGGCGGAGCCGGCCGACGCGCGGGAGGTGGTCCGGGACGGCCTGCTCCTCCCGCGCCGTCTCCCCCGGCTCGGCGTCGCCCGGCGGCCGCGCTCCCGCCTTGCCGAACGCGTACGCCGACACGAGCGGGTGCACGGCGGGAAGGGTCGTGACCGGCGCCAGACCCGCGTCGGCGGCCATGGGCACCAGCACGTCGGGGGTGAGCCCCATGGTGCCCAGCGCCTGGCCGCCCCGGGCGGCGGTGGCGGGGACGCAGTACAGCACGCTGGTCGCCAGCAGCATCGCCGCCGCCGGGCCCGTCAGCGGCGGGGACTCCACCACCAGCAGGGTGCCGCCGGGGCGCAGCGCGGACGCCGCCGCGCGCAGCAGCCGCGGCAGGTCGCTCACGTCGTGCAGCACGCTGAGGGCGACGATCAGGTCGTACTCGCCGTTCAGGGCCGTCGTCGCGTCCAGGGGGCTGAGCGTGACCCGGCCGGCCAGGCCCCTGTCGGCCAGCCGGGCGTTGCCGGCGCTGGTCAGCCGCTCGTCGAGGTCGAATCCGTCCGCCGTGATCCGGGGGAACGCCGCCGCCAGCGTCTCCAGCGTCTCCCCGGACGCGCAGCCGATCTCGGCCACCCGTCCGCCGCCCCGCAGGGTGTCGGTGAGCCCCGGAACGGCGGGCAGCCAGACGTCCGGCAGGATGACCTTGGTCCACTGGGCGCTCATCCGCTGCATGGCGTCGGCGAGCTCGCGCGGGTACCACACGTCCGCGAAGGCTCCCCCGGCGCGGTACGCCTCCGCGACCTGGGGGACGGACCGGGTCAGGGCGCCGAACAGCGCCACACCCGGCCCGACGTCCATCATGCCGCCGATGTACGGCCGGACCTCCGGCAGCCAGGCGTAGCGGGAGCCGTCATGGGCGGCCAGTCCGGCGGCGACCATGCCGCGCAGCCACTCCTCCGCCAGCCGCGCGTCGCCGCCGGTGGCCTCGGCGAGCTCGGCCGCCTGTGACGGGCCCTCGGCCAGTGCCGCGCTCAGTCCCGTTCGCGAGCCGAATTCCAGCATGGCGGCGACCATCGCGGTGGCCACGACGGCCATCGGCCGCGGCAATTCGAGGCCGACGTCGCCGCCGTCGCTGTCGTCGCGGGCCGTCCCGGCGGATGGCGCGGATTTCCTGCTCATTCGGACGCCCCCGTATTCCGGCAGCAAATGACCAGATTCTAGCCGCGCCCGTACCGCCGCACTTCTCCGAAATTGCTGCCCTGCGCGCGTGATATGCCGGGGCTGACGCCGTTCCGTCGTCGATATCGCCGTGTTACCGTGACCCCATGCCCGCGGACAGAGATTCGGGAGCCGATTCCGCCACCGTATCCCTCCGTCGCCATTTCGACTGCGATTTCGCCGATCTGTGGGAGGCCGTGTCCTCACCCGGGTCCGTCTCCGCCTGGTTCACACCGTGTCGCCTGGAACCGGACCGGCGCTATTCCCTGCGATTCACCGAGGATTCCGGAGAGACGCATGTGAAATACGCGACGGTGCTCGATTGCCGCCGGCGCGGGAGCGTCGGCGAATACCGTCTCCTTCTGCAGGACGAAGGATATTCGGACAGCACGGTCGAGGTGCGGGTCGGCGCGGCCGCGCGGACAGGGTCCACTCTGGAGCTGCGGCACCTGCATCCACCGCCGGAGCTGGCCGACGGCTACGCGCGCGGCTGGGCCGACTACCTGGACTGTCTGCGGCGGCACCTGGCCGCCGCTCCCCCGGTCCCCGCGGACGCCGCTGCCGCGACCCGGCGGGCGGGGGGCCCGAAGTGAGTGCCGCGGACCGGCACCCGCTGCGCGACCTCGCCTGGCCGGTGGTCCGGACCGCTCAGATCGCCGTCGTTCTGTGCGGGGTGGCGGCGTCGATGGCCGGGTCCCTGGTGCGGCACGCCGGGCGTGGCCGCCGTGAGCGGATCCTCCGGGACGCGGGCGCCGTCGTGAGCGCGGCCCTGTGGCGGCTGGGCCCGGCGTTCATCAAGGTCGGTCAGATGCTGTCCAGCCGCAGGGACCTCTTCGCGGCCGCGTTCTGCGAGGAGCTGGAGTCGGGCCTGGCCCGCGGCCGGGCCGGCGGCGCCGAGGAGGGCGTGGAGATCGGATCGGTCGCCTCGGTGGAGCGACACCTCGTCGGCGGCGTCGACGCCGCCGTGAAGACGATCCACCCCACCGCCGCCGAGCGGCTGCGGGTCGACCTCGGCCTCATCACGGCGATGACCGGGATCGCCGGCGCGCTGCTCCGGCGCTCGGGGCCGACGCTGCGGCATGTGGTGCACGAGATGTGCGCGTCGGTGCGCCGGCAGACCGACCTGGTCGCCGAGGCCGCGGCCCTGCGCCGGCTCGAAGACCTCGAACTGGTCCTGCCCGTCGTCTTCCCCCGGGTCCTGGACGACGCGAGCGGGCCCGACGTGCTGACGATGACCTGGCTCCCCGGGCAGGCCGGCGGCCGGCGGTTCGCCGATCCCCGGCGGACCGCCAAGCGGCTGGTCCTGACCCTGTACGAGATGCTCTTCGTCAACGGCGTCGTCCACTGCGACCTCCACCCGGGCAACTGGTGGGAGCTGCCCGACGGGCGGCTGGCGATCGTCGACGCCGGGTTCACCTATGAGCTGGACGACGAGATGCGGACGCACTTCGCCGAGTTCTTCCTCGGGATGTCCAGCGGCAACGCCGAGGTCTGCGCCACCCACGCCCTGGCCGCGGCCGCCCAGCCCGTTTCGCCGGAGCACGAGAAGGCGTTCCGCCGCGACATGGAGCACCTGATCGGCTCCATCACGGGGCTGACCGCGGGGAGCTTCTCCCTGACCGGGTTCGCCGCCCGCTTCTTCGCCGTCCAGCGGCGGCACCGGGCCTTCTCCCGCGCCGAGTTCATCTTCCCGCTCATGGCGCTGCTGGCCATCGAAGGGCAGGTCAAGCAGCTCGACCCGGGGATCAACTTCCAGTCGCTGGCGGGCCCTGTGGTCCTTCGCTCCATCGTCGCCCGCGCCCGCGCCGGGCGCTGAGCCCCTCCGTCACATCCGTCACCGGGAGAACCGGCTCGTCGCTATAGAGTTTATTAGTATGGCAAACGAGTCGGCGGTCCGCGCCGGCGAACGCAGACGCTACGGCCAGTACTGCGGCCTCGCCGCGGGCCTGGACGTGATCGGCGAGCGATGGACACTCCTGATCGTCCGGGAGCTGCTCATCGGCCCGCAGCGCTACAACGAGCTGCTGCACAATCTTCCCGGCATCGGCACCAACCTGCTCGCCGAACGGCTCCGCTGGCTCACCCGTCAGGGCGTGATCCGGCAGCATCCCCGCTCCAACGGCAAGGGCCACTCCTACGAGCTGACCCGTTTCGGCGAAGGACTGCGTGAGCCGATTCTCGGCCTGGCCCGCTGGGGCCTGAACGTCCCGCACCCGTTCGACGCCGAGGACGAGGTGCGGCCCCAGTGGGGGGTGCTGGCCGTCGAAGCGCTGATCAGGAGGGACCAGATCCCCGAGGTCGACGAGTCCTACGAGTTCCTCGTCGACGATCAGGTCTTCCACATCGCCGTGAAGGACCGGCGGATCTCGGTCCACCAGGAGGGCGCCGAACGGGCGGCCCTGCGGGTGTCCACCGACGCCAAGACGTTCGTGGACATCGGCTCGGGCCGGATCTCGCCGTTCGAGGCGGTGGCGACCAGGCGGCTGACCCTGGAGGGGGAGCAGGAGGCCCTGACCCGCTGCTCCCGCCTGCTGGGGCTGCTGCCCGGCGACGGCCCCGCCGGGGCTACCAGGGAATCATCGGGTACCAGGGGATGATCTCGCGCCGGGCGAGCACCCGTACGTCCCAGTAGAGGAAGGTGAAGACGCCGACGACGATGAACGCCGCTCCGGTGATCAGGGCCAGGCGGCCGGGGCGGGCGGCGAGCCAGCGCTGCACCCGGCTGCCCATGACCACGGCCAGCAGCACGAAGAGCACCGTGAGGATCACGATGTTGCCGACGGACTGCAGCATGAAGGCCAGCGCCCCGTACACCGGGTTGTGGCTCTCGGCCGCGTCCCGGAAGAGCTGCCGGAACAGCCCGTACGGCCGGCCGATGAGGAAGCCGCCGATCAGCGCCCCCATGACGACCAGCGGCGCGTTGGGGAAGCGCCGGGTGAGCCGGGCGAGCGGGTCGCGCACGACGCCGAGCGAGGCGAGCCCGAGCCAGAGGAAGGCCAGCCCGATCAGCCCGAAGGCCACCATGGACTGGACGCTCCTGGCCGACAGCTCCCCGGGGGCGGAGGGCTCGGTGGAGAACTGCGGCATGGCGGTCCCGACGAGTCCGACGACGATCCCGTACAGGCCGGAGACGGTGAGCATGCCCGCCGCGAGCCAGCCGAGCGGTTTGAAGACGGCCCCGACCCGGGTGGCGAGCGAGCGAGGCTGCCCGACGACCGGGCAGAGCGCGCCGAGGACGGCGATGTTGCAGGCGGTGAAGGTGCCGCCCAGCCCGGTGGCGAAGGCGTAGACGATGCCGGGCAGGACGCCGCCGATGACCGTGCCCTCGGCCTCGCGGCCGAGCAGGGCGCTGGCGACGTTCTCCCCGATGACCTGGTCGACGAACTCGGCCGACCAGACGACGGTGAGCAGGAACCCGATCAGCACGCTGACGACGACGGCCGGCCAGGGGCGGCTGACCCCGGTCCGTTCAGCGGACTGTTGCTGGGTGAGCGTCACGTGAGTCTCCCTTGCGCGCGAGCTGAACGGACAGGGCGGAGCGGGTGAGATCAGGGGCGGGCCCGGAGGCACAGGTGATCGCCTTCCGGATCGCGGTGGATCGCGCATCGGCCGTGCCGATGTTCACCCTCGGCCGGTCCACCTTGCCGCCGGCTCCGGGGCGGCGTCGAGGGTGCTGCTACTTGAAACAGCTATATCAATCGTCCCGGTACAGGTCTAGGTCTCCCTATTTTCGGGCGCGCTGACTATGGGTTAGTGAAGTGGATGCGGAAGTGAGGGGGCGTGCGACGTCCATCGACGCCCGGCTGCCCGCGATCGAGCACGCCGACCCGCGCAGGGCATGGGCGTGGACCGGCCGGCGAGGGGCTGCGAACGGGGGGCCGGAGCGCTGCGGCGGCGGTTACGGCGGCGGTTGCGGCGGTTGCGGGACATTCCTCGCGACCAGCCGGCCGTGCGGGTTCCGGGCGCGCTTGAGGAGTTCAGCCGGCCGGACGTGCCGGTGACGGAGTACAGGCCGGGCCTGGCGGGCTCAGGTCAGGGACCGGCCGGCGCCCGTTCAGGACGGCTCGGCGACGAGCTCCACGAGCCGCGGCAGGACCGAGCTCTCCCAGCCGCGGCCCATGCGCTCGAAGGCGGCGCGGTCGCGCTTGTCGTCCAGGTCGAAGCCCGAGTGTTCGAGCAGCAGCCGGGTGCCCTTGCCCTCGGCGACCAGCCGCCAGGTCAGGACCCAGGTGGTGTTGAAGGTGTAGACGAGCCGCTCGTACGGCTCGACCTCCAGCACCTCGCACGGCACCGAGTCGCGGCCGGGCATCTGCAGATGGAACCGGTGACCGACGACCGCGCTGATGTCACCGGGAACCCACCAGCGGGCGAGCAGTTCGGGTTCGGTCAGGGAGCTCCACACCTTCGCCGGCGGCGCGGGGATGTACTGGTCGACCGAGATGGCGGCGGGACTGGCGTCGTGCACGGTGCTCCTTGTTCAGCGGAGAGCGACCCACCAGATCCTAGGACATCGACCGGGCCGGCCAGGGGAGGCGGGCGTGACGGCGCGGACGAATTTACGATCATGGCGCCGGATGGTCTCCACATGACCTGCCGCAATGAATATGCCGTCAAGATCTGCCATTGCGGCGCCTCCTGACGATCGCGCCCGCCCCGACGGCCCGCGCCCAGGCGTGCTAACGCATGGGAGACAATCCTCGACCCTTTCTGTCGGACGAATGTAAACCCCGGGTCACTTGAGGTGGCCGGCGATATTCGAAGGGCGTCGGCGATCGTCTCCGCTCCGTAACCATTGCGGATGTCTGATTACCCCGCCGAAAAGTGCTCTTATTCGGATCGGGCCCGTGCGCACTCCGTCACGGCGCCGCGTAAAACGGCCGCCGACCTCGCTGGTCAAACATTCAAATTTCGCCCGGCCGGGGTCGCCGAATTCGCATTCGCCGCTCCGGTCCGGCCGATCGGAGCCGCCTTGACCCTTGCTTGAAAAATGCTTAGTTTCACCGTGAAGGTCGCCCAGATCAGAACGGGAACAGCCATGGAGCCTACCCGGCTATTTCGCCTGCCCGAAAATCGGCTGACAGGCTTCGTGCCAAAATCAAGCCCGGTCGGAGAAAAACTGCTGGAGGTTGTCGCCGCATTTGGAAAAGGTTATAACAGCGCCCTGACCGGGGATCCGGACGTCGGCGACCTGCCGCGCCGCCTGCATGGCTTCGCCTTCGAGGGCGCCGCCATGAGCTGCACCCTGCTGGACACGATCACCCTGAGCGGGAACCGGCGGCTGCGTGCCCTGGAGGAGGGCACGGGAGGGGCGTACACCCACCTGATCCATGTCGGCGCCGGCTGGGCGCTGGCCCGGCTGCGCCGCACCCGCTGGCGAGGCATCGGCCATCCCATGCTCACCTGGCTGGCCTGGGACGGCTGGGGATTCCACCAGGCGTACTTCAACGCCCGCAAGGTCTTCCACGATCACTGGGTCGAGCGCGGCGCCCGCGGCGCCACCAGGTCCATCAGGGACCAGGGAACCGGCCGTGCCCTGTGGTTCTACACCGGCGCCGACCCGGACCTGATCGCCCGGCTCATCGGCGCGTATCCGCGGCACCGCCAAGGCGATCTGTGGGCCGGCATCGGCCTGGCCGCGGCCTACACCGGAGTGGTCCACGAGCTGGACGACCTGCTCGCCGCCGGCGCCGGCCACCGCGCGGACCTCGCCCAGGGCGCCGCCTTCGCGGCCAAGGCGCACGTGCTCGGCGGCCATGTCCCGTCAGGGTCGGCCCGCGCCGTCGGCCTGCTGACCGGGGTGAGCCCGCACCAGGCCGCAGAGTGGACCGACCAGGCCCTCGCCCGCATCCCCCGGCCGGCCTCGCCCCGCGACTACGAACGCTGGCGTGCCGAGATCCGAGGAGCCTACGAACGACACGCGGAGGACGTTCTCCGATGAGCAGATGGCCGGCCCCCGCGGTCAAGTTCGGCGCCCTCCTCACGATCCTCGTCACCGGCTGGGCGGCCGCCCTGCCCGCCATCCCCCCTGCCGAGGCACAACGGGTCGCCGCGTCGTTCTCCTTCACCCAGCAGCCGCTCAACGCGCCGACCGGCGGGCGCACCGTCCGCCAGGTCGCCCCCGCCTACCAGGGCATCCGGCACTGGATCTCCTCGGTCGGGGCCGCGGTCGGGCTCGCCGACCTGGACGGCAACTCCCGTCCGGACGACGTGTGCCTGGTCGATCCGCGAGCCGACACCGTGACCCTCCAGCCGGCCCCCCAGACGCAGAACCGGTACCAGCCGATCCCGCTGACCCCCGCCGGGCTGCCGTACGACGCGACGATGGCGCCGATGGGCTGCGTGCCCGGCGACTACGACGACAACGGCTCCATCGACGTCCTGGTCTACTACTGGGGACGCTCACCCGTGCTGTTCCTGCGCGGCGCCGGGCCGCTCACCGGCCCGGCGGCCTTCACCGCGCGGGAGCTGGTCCAGCCCTACCAGCTGTGGAACACCGAGGCGCTGGCGCTGGCCGACGTGGACGGCGACGGCCGCACCGATGTGGTCGTCGGCAACTACTTCCCCGACGGCGCCCGGGTCCTGGACCCGAAGGCCCCGGCACGGCCCGAGCTGCGGATGCAGGCGTCCATGTCGAACGCCGCCAACGGCGGCACGAACCGCGTCCTGCTGTCCCGGGGCGGCGGGACGTTCGCCGAGGCCGCCGGCGCCTTCGGCAAGGAGGTCGCGGACGGCTGGACCCTGGCCATCGGCGCCCAGGACCTCGACGGCGACGGGCTTCCCGAGCTGTACCTGGCCAACGACTTCGCCCCGGACCACCTGCTGCGCAACCGGTCGCGTCCCGGCAAGGTCGCCTTCGAGGAGGTTCTCGGCCCGCGCCACCTCACCACCCCCAAGTCCAAGGTGCTGGGCAAGGACTCCTTCAAGGGCATGGGCGTCGCGTTCACCGACCTGAACGGCGACGACGTCTCCGACATCGTGGTCAGCAACATCACCCAGCAGTACGGGCTGCTGGAGAGCAACTTCGCGTGGATCAGCGGCCAGAAGCGGATCTTCGACGGCGACGGCACCGCCCTCTACACCGACGAGAGCGAGAGCCTCGGCCTGTCGCGCAGCGGATGGGGCTGGGACATCAAGGCCGGCGACTTCAACGGCGACGGCGTCTCGGAGATCATCCAGGCGACCGGGTTCCTCCGCGGCGACGTCAACCGCTGGGCCGACCTGCAGGAGCTCGCCATGACCAACGACGATCTCCTCGCCAACCCCGCGATGTGGCCCCGCTTCCAACCGGACGCCGACATCTCCGGGGAGAACACCAACGCCTTCTTCGCCCGCGTCCCCGACGGCCGGTTCGCCGACATCGCCGGCGACCTCGGCGTGGCCGATCCGGGGCCGTCCCGCGGCATCGCCACGGCCGACGTCGACCACGACGGCCGGCTGGACTTCGCGGTCGCCAACCAGTGGCGGCAGAGCTACTTCTACCGCAACACCGCGCCGGCACGCGCGCCGTTCCTGGGGCTGCAGCTGATGCGCCCGGCGGGTGGCTGCTCCGCCGGCACCGGCGCCCTCTCCCCCGCCATCGGCGCGACCGTACGGCTGAAGGCCGGCGCCCAGGGCCTGCGGACCGGTCAGCTCTACCCCGCCAACGGGCACGCCGGCGTCACCGCCGCGGAGCTGATGTTCGCCCTTCGCCCGAACACGCCGTCCGTGCCCGTCGAGGTGACCTGGCGTGACACCTGCGGCCGGCCGCGCACCGCCGCCGCCGACCTCGCGCCCGGCTGGCAACGCCTCCGTCTCGGAGACGACGGTTCGATCACATCCCTCACGGAGGAGACGCCATGACCTCTGCTCAGCGCAACCCGAGAACGGCCGCGCTCCGCAGATTCGCTCTCTCGATCACCGTGTTCACGGTGCTCGGACACGCCTGGCTCGGGTTCGAGCAGGCGTTCGTCACCCCCGTCGCCGCCGTGGCGTTCGCCTACCTGCTCGACCTCGCGCTGGAGACGGCGGAGGCGTGGGCCGAGCGGCGAGAGCCGAAGTACCGGACCGAGAAGATGTTCGACTTCCTCCTGCCCGCGCACATCACGGGCCTGGCCTGCGCCATGCTCCTGTACGCCAACGACCGCCTCCTGCCGGTGCTGTTCGCCGTCGCGGTCGCGATCGGCACCAAGTACCTCATCCGCGTGCGGGTCGCCGGCAGAAGGCGTCACGTCCTCAACCCGTCCAACGCCGGCATCGCGATCACACTGCTGGTGTTCCCGTGGGTCGGCATCGCGCCGCCCTACCACTTCACCGAGTGGGTCACCAGCCCGATCGACTGGCTGATCCCCGGCTTCATCCTCGTCGCCGGCACCCTGCTCAACGCCGGGCTCACCAAGAAGATGCCACTCATCCTCGGCTGGGTCGGCGCGTTCTTCGCCCAGGCCCTCATCCGTACCTGGATCGACGGCACGGCGACGACGAGCGCGCTGGTGGTCATGACGGGCGTCGCCTTCGTCCTGTTCACCAACTACATGATCACCGACCCTGGTACGACGCCGACGCGGCCCCGCAACCAGGTCGTGTTCGGCGTCACGACCGCGGCGGTCTACAGCCTGCTCGTCCACCTGCACATCGTGTACGGCCTGTTCTTCGCGCTGGTCATCGTGTGCGCCGCCCGCGGAGTGCTGCTCGCGGCGCTGGCCGCCCGCGCGGCCGCCGCGCAGCACGGCGACGTGTCGGCCCCCGCCACCTCGGTGGCCGTCCCCACCTCCAGGTGATCGCCATGGCAGACGGCATCGCCATCGTCGGCATGGGCTGCCGCTATCCCGACGCCTCCGGCCCGGACCGGCTGTGGGAGCTGGTCATGGCCCGCAGACGGGCGTTCCGGCCGCTCCCCGCGGCTCGGCTGAACCCCGCCGACTACGACACCGACGACCTGGACTCGACCTACGTCCGCTACGCGGCGGTCCTGGAGGGCTGGTCGTTCGACCGGGCCCGCCACCGCGTCCCCGGCGCCACCTATCGCGTCACCGACCCGGCACACTGGCTGGCCCTGGACGTGGCCGCCGACACCCTGGCCATGGCGGGCTTCGCCGACGCCGGCGGGATGAACCGCGACAAGGCCGGGGTCATCATGGGCAACACGCTGACCGGCGACTACACCAGGGCCACCGCGATGCGGCTGCGGTGGCCGTACGTCCGCCGCGTCCTGCAGGAGACCCTGGCCCGCGAGGACCTCCCCGAGGACGTCCGCGACCGGCTGCTCCTGCGGTCCGAGGAGCTCTACAAGGCGCCGTTCCCGGAGCCCACCGACGAGACCCTCGCCGGAGCGCTGGCCAACACCATCGCCGGGCGGATCTGCAACCATTACGACCTGCACGGCGGCGGTTTCACCGTCGACGGCGCGTGCGCCTCCTCGCTGCTCGCGGTCGCGCACGCCTGCGCCGCGCTGACCGCCGGGGACCTGGACTTCGCCCTCGCCGGAGGCGTCGACCTCAGCCTCGACCCCTTCGAGCTGGTCGGGTTCGCCCGGACCGGCGCGCTCGCCCGCGGCGACATGCGGATCTACGACGCCTCCCCCACCGGCTTCTGGCCGGGCGAGGGATGCGGCATGGTCGCGCTGATGCGCCTCGGCGACGCGCTGGCCACGGGACGGCGGCCCATCGCGGTCATCCGCGGCTGGGGGGTCTCGTCCGACGGCCGCGGCGGCATCAGCAGGCCCGAGGCCGGCGGGCAGCTGCTGGCCCTGCGGCGCGCCTACGAGCGAGCCGGGTTCGGCCCGGAGACGGTCGGCTACTTCGAGGGGCACGGCACCGGGACCGCGGTGGGCGACCACGCCGAGCTGGAGGCCATGCGGGCCGTCCGGGGGCCGCACCGGAGCCCCGCGTTCGTGGGGTCCGTCAAGGCCAACATCGGGCACACCAAAGCGGCGGCCGGCGCGGCCGGCCTGATCAAGGCGGCGCTGGCCGTGCACCACCAGATCATCCCGCCCACCACCGGCTCGCACACGCCGCACGAACTGCTCGGAGACGGCCTGGCGACCGCGGAGCGGCCCGTCCCCTGGCCTGCCGCCCCGGTGCGGGCCGCGGTCAGCGCGATGGGGTTCGGCGGCATCAACACCCATCTGGTGATCGAGGCCGCCGGCCCGGCGCGGCGCAGCCGGTTGTCCGCCGTACAGGAGCGGATGGCGCGGGCGCCGCTGGAGGCGGAGGTGTTCGCCGTGACGGCCGGCACCCCCGACGAGCTCACCGGCAAGCTGCGGCGGATCGCCCGCCGCGCGGAGTCCATCTCCTTCGCCGAGCTCACCGACCTGGCCGCCCGGCTGGCCGACGAGCCGCCCCGCGCCTGCCGGGTGGCCTTCACCGCCCACCACCCGGCCCAGCTGGCCCGCCGGGCCGGACAGGCCATGGCCATGGCCGGCCGCGACGCCGCCGAATCCGGGATCTACAGCGGGACCGGACCGGCCCGCAGGATCGGCCTGATGTTCACCGGCCAGGGCGTCCCGGCGCGCGGCGGCGCCGGCGCTCTGGGCCGGCTGTTCGAGGAGGCACGGCCCTACTTCACCGGGCAGGAAGGCGTCGACACCGGCATCGTCCAGCCGGCCGTCTTCCGGGCCTCGATGGCCGCCCTGAGGTGGCTGGACAGCCTCGGCGTGACGGCCGTCGCGGCACTGGGCCACAGCGTCGGCGAGATCGCCGCGCTGACCTGGGCCGGAGCCGTGGACGAGGAGGACGCGCTCGACCTGGTCGCCGAGCGCGGCCGGATCATGAGCGAGGTGGGGGCCGCCGGCACCGGCATGGCGTCCATCGCCGCCCCGGCGGACCGCGCCGCCGCCCTGATCGAGGGCCTGGACCTGGTCGTCGCCGCCGACAACGGCGCCTCCACGGTCGTCGCCGGACCGCTGACCGCGATCGCGGCCGCGCTGGGCCGGGCCGGCTCGGCGGGCCTCCCAGCCAAGGAGCTGGAGGTCAGTCACGCCTTCCACTCGCCCGCCGTGGCTGAGGCCACCTCGCCGTTCGCCGCCTGCCTGGACAAGGTGCCGTTCATCGCGCCGGTGGGACGGGTCTTCTCGACGGTGACCGGTGCGGAGCTGGGCGCGGCCACCGACCTGCGGCAGCACCTGGCCGCGCAGATCACCGACCCGGTGCGGTTCCGCCAGGCCCTGGAGCTGCTGGCCGCCGAGTGCGACCTGCTCGTCGAGGTGGGACCCGGCCGGACGCTGGCGGCCCTGGCCATCGCCCACCTCGGCGCCTCGCCGCCCGCCGTGTCCGTCGACGCCGGCGAGCGCAGCGGGCAGGGCCTGCTGGAGAGCGCCGCCGCCCTGTTCGCGGCGGGCGCGACGGACTCGCTGCTGCCCCTGTTCAGCCATCGCTTCCATCGGCCGTACGACCTGGACCGGGAGCCGGTGTTCCTCACCAACCCGTGCGAGCTGGCGCCGTCCCACGAACCGGCGCGGCGGGAGACGCCGGAGCCGGCGCGGGCGGGCACCCCCGAGCCGGCCCTGCCGAGCGGCGGGAGCGTGGCCGGGACCGTCCGCGCCCTGGTCGCGGCCGCCCTGGAGCTGGAGCCGGACGCGATCGGCGACGACGACCACCTCCTGGCCGACCTGCATCTGAACTCCCTGCGCGTCATACAGCTCGCCGTCGAGTGCGCGTCGGCGTGCGGGAGGGCGCTTCCGGCCGAGCTGCCCCGGATCGCCGAGGCCACGGTCGGCGACCTGATCGCCGCCGTCGAGACGTTCCCCCCGGCTCGCGAGCGCGAGCCCGACGCGCCGGAATGGTTCCGGCTGTTCGCCGAGCACCCCGTGCCGGTCCAGCCTCCCGAACCGGAGGGCGCGCTGCGGGTGCGCGTCCCCGCCGGACCCGCCGACGCGGACGTGGGCCGCCTGCTCGCCGCGGCCCGGCAGGCCATCGCCGAAGGGCGGCCCCTGGTCGTCGCCGACGAGGCCGACTGCGCGTCCGGGTTCGTCGCCGCGCTGCGCCAGGAGCACCCGGAGCTCGACGCCCACTGGCACGGCGTGGACAGCGCCGGGCAGGCGTACGCCGTCCGGCACCTGCCGTTGCCCCCCGGGGACGGCGCGGCTCCCCTCCACCGGGACGAGGTGGTCCTCGTCACCGGAGGGGGCAAGGGGATCGGGCTGCACGCCGGGCTCACCCTGGCCGGGGCGTACGGGGTGCGGCTGGCGTTGATCGGCCGGTCCGATCCCGCGGCCGACCCCGAGCTGGCCGAGGGGCTGGAGCGGCTGCGCGCCGCCGGGGTCGTCGCGGCCTACCGCAGCGCCGACGTCACCGACGCGAGCGCCGTCGGGCGGGCCGTGGCCGAGCTGTCCGGGCTCGGCCCGATCACCGGCGTCGTGCACGCCGGCGGGGTCAACCGGCCGGCCCGCTTCGGCGAGCTCACCGAGGAGGACTTCGCCGAGCACGCCCGTACCAAGTGCGAGGGCCTGGCCAACGTGCTGGCGGCCCTGGACACCGACCGGCTGCGCCTCGTCCTGGCCTACGGCTCGGTCATCGGGCGGTTCGGGCTGGCCGGCGAGACCCACTACGCGCTGGCCAACGGGCGGCTCCAGGCCATGGTCCGCGCCCTGGCCGGCAAGCTGCCCCCCGGCTGCGTCACCGCGACGCTCGCCTGGACCGCCTGGGCCGGGGCCGGGATGGCCGAACGGCTCGGCGTGGTCCAGCAGCTCACCGGCGCCGGCATCGGCACGCTGCCCGTGGAGCGGGGGGCGGAGCTGCTGCTGGAGGCGATCGCGGCGCGCCCGGCCGGCGAGACCATCGTCATCAGCGGCCGGCTGCCCCAGCTCGACCGCGCGGAGGACACCCCGTCACGGCATTCGCTGCTGCACCGGGTCCGCAGCTTCGTCCCCGGGGTCGAGCTGGCGGCCGAGTGCGAGCTCGACCCGGCGAGCAGGTACCTCGCCGACCACCGGCTCGACGGGGTGCGGCTGCTGCCCGCGGTCTGCGCCCTGGAGGCCATGGCCCAGGCCGCGGAGCTGCTCGGCACCCCCGCTCGTACGATCACGGACGCGCGGTTCGAGCGGCCGGTCATCGTGCCCGACGACGGCACCCGCACGCTGCGGATCCACGCCCTCCGCCACCCCGGCGGCGACGTGGAGGTCACCATCCGCAGCGCGGAGACCGACTTCTCCGCCGTGCACTTCGCCGGCCGGGTCGCCGCCACGTCCGCCGGCCCCCCGGACGTCGCCGTCCCGGCCGATGAACCCCCCGCCCACGATCCGGCCGACCTGTACGGGCCGCTGTTCTTCCACGGGCCCGCGTTCCGGCGGCTGGCCCGCTTCGAGGCCCTCTTCCCCACCGGCTGCCGCGCCGTCCTGTCGGCCACCGGCGACGACCTCGACATGGGGTCACCGGTCCTGGGGGAGGCCGCCCTGCACGACGCGGCCATCCACGTGCTCCAGGCGTGCGTGCCGCACCGGCGGCTCCTGCCGGTCGGCTGCGACCGGTTCCAGGCGCACGGCCGCGCGGCCCCGCCCGCGGAGGTGGTCGTCGAGGCGGTCGAACGGTCGCATCACGGCGCCGACTACGTCTACGACGTCGTGGCCCGGTCGGCGGACGGGCGGCCGGTGTTCAGCTGGACGGGGCTGCGGCTCCTCGACACCGGGCCGCTGCGCATGGACGCCATGCCTGCGCTGCTGACCGGCCCGTACCTGGAGCGGATGGTCGGAGACCTGTGCCCGGGGGCGTCGGCCGTGACCGACGAGTGGCTGGAGCTGGGCGAGCCGCCGCTCCGTCCCGAGCCGCCGTTCCAGCCCGAGCCGGGGTGGACCCGGCAGGCCGAGCAGCTCGCGCGGTTGACGGGCGAGTCCCGGCTCACCCTCGACTCCCGGCTGAGAACGGCTCACAAGTGCCTGCCCGAGGCCGGCCAGGCGGAGGCGCTGCAGGTCGAGGCGGCCTACGAGCACGGCTGGATCAAGCTGACCGGCCCGTCCGGGCTGGCGGTCCTGTCCGGACTGCTCACGTTGGACAGCTCCGACGGCCCGCCGCGATCCATGGTCGTCGCCGTGCTCACCCAGGAGACGCGATGACTCCCTTCTACGAACACCGCCAGGTCGTCACCTTCGCCGACACCAACGTCGTCGGGAACGTGTACTTCTCCCACTATTTCGAGTGGCAGGGCCGCTGCCGGGAACGCTTCCTCGCCGACCAGGCGCCCGAGGTCCTCCAGGCGCTCGCCGGCGACCTCGTCCTGGTCACAGCCGACTGCTCGTGCGAGTTCTTCGCCGAGCTGTACGCCCTCGACGAGGTGTCGATCCGCATGTCCCTGGGCGGCATCGAGGCGAACCGGGTGACCATGGACTTCCGCTACTACCGGCTGGGCGCCGGCCCGGCCCGGCTCGTCGCCGGCGGACGGCAGACGATCGCGTGCATGCGCCGCGACCCCGCAGGCGCCCTCACCCCGGCCGAGATCCCCGCCTCGCTCAGACGAGCCCTCGACCGCTACTCCCCCATCACGACGCCCTGAGCATCCACCACCGGAAAGTCCGACGTCAGGAGCTCGACCATGTCCACCCCCGTCATCACTCGGCGGCAGCTCAACGAGCGACACCACAAGGCCGCCCTCGGCGTCTTCCTGGTGATCGTCCTCGCCCACTGGGCGGAACACATCGTGCAGGCGATCCAGATCTACGCGCTCGGATGGCCGATCCCGGAGGCGCGCGGGGTGCTCGGGCTGCCGTTCCCCTGGCTCGTCACCTCCGAATGGATGCACTACGGCTACGCCCTGGTCATGCTCGTCGGGCTGATCCTGCTGCGGCCCGGCTTCACCGGCCGCTCCCGGACGTGGTGGACAATCGCGCTCGCCATCCAGTTCTGGCACCACATCGAGCACCTGCTCCTGCTGCTCCAGGCGATCACCGGCACGCACCTGGCCGGACGGCCCGTTCCGACCAGCATCATCCAGCTCGTGATCCCCCGCGTGGAGCTGCACCTGTTCTACAACGCCGTGGTCTTCGTCCCGATGGTGGTCGCGATGCTGCTGCACCGCCGGCCGCGCGAGGCCGAGCGCAGTGTCATGCGGTGTGGCTGCGCGCTCGGAGCGGCATGAGACGAAGGCGCCCGTCCCCGCCGCTGACCGTGGCCCTGCTGCTCGTCACCGCCCTCCTGCTGTCCTGGACGGTCCCCGGGATCGGCCCGGCGCTGCGGCTCGCCGGCGGGGCCGGCCGGTCCGGGACCTTCACCGCGCAACGCCTGGACTGCGTGCGGCACCCCGGCCACGAGAGCTGCGCGTGGACCGGCGACTTCCGCTCCCACGACGGCGTCGTCCGCCGCACGGGAGTCACCCTCGCCGGCAGCGACCGGGACACCGACCACGTGGGCCGGCAGACCGAGGCGATCGACGTCGGGCTGCCCAACCGGGTCTACGGGCCGCACGGGTCCAACGAATGGATCTTCACCGTCTTCCTGCTCCTGGCCGAGCTCGCGCTGCTGGCCTTCGCCCTCGCGCCGGTCGTGGGAGCGGTACGCCGGGGACTGGCCTCCCGCCGGGGCTCCGGCGGGAGCTCCCGTGGAACCTCCGGTGGGGGCGTGGAACTGGAGAGTGAACGAACATGATCGTCGCGATCACGGACGACGCGTGGCGGACGGCGCGCGCCGCACTGGCGACAACAGGTGATCGTTTCGCCGACCTGCTCTCGGCGACCGCCACCGCCGCCCGCTCCGTTCCGGCGACCCGGCACTGGTCGGTGGCCGACACCGCCGCCCACGTGGCCACCCTCACCCAGGCGTGCGCCTCCATGTTCGGAGTCGCCCCGCCACCGGTCCACGGCCTCGGCGAGCTGATGAGGGAGACCACCATCGACACCGTCGCGGACCTCAACGAGGTCGTCCTGGGACGGTTCACGGAGCGGGACCCGGAGGCGCTGGCCGGTCAGATCCGCTCGGACATCAAGCTGCTCCTCGACGCGACGGACGGCGAGGACCCGGCCGCCGCCGTGCCGTGGCTCGGCGGCTCCGCGGTCCCCGTGGCCGGCCTGCTCGCCCACCTGCTCAACGAGCTGCAGATCCACGGCCGGGACATCGCCCGGCCGGTGGGCGCGCGGTGGTGGGTGCCCCGGCGGGAGGCCGCCCTGTTCTTCGAGCTGTTCCTCATCGGCGTCATCCACCACGGCTACGGCAGGCTGCTCGACGGTCACGGCCCCTGGCCGAGACGGCGGGTCGCGGTGGAGTTCGCCTCCCCGTACACGACCACCCGGTCCATCGTGATCGACGACGGCCGGGTGACCGTCGAACCGCCGGGCGGGCCGACGGATGTCCGCCTCACCTTCGACCCGGTGGCGCTCAACCTGATGCTGTTCGGCCGGGTCAGCAGGGCACGGACGGTGCTCGCCGGCGACGTCGTCGTCCGGGGCAGACGGCCGTGGCTGCTCCCCGCCTTCCTCCGGATCATGCGGCTGCCGTCCTGACAGTCCCGTCCCGTCCTCTGTTCGGCGCGATCCCGGGCTGCGTGCGAACCCGCTCCGAACTCGACTCCCGGCGCGCATACCACGGCATGCTTGCTTTATGGCTGATACGACACGCATCACGGTGACGCTCCCGAGTGACCAGGTCGCCGAGCTCAGGAAGCTCACCGACAACGTCTCCGGCTATGTCGCCGAGGCGGTGACACGCCAGCTACGGCACCAGCTCCTCGGCGCCGAATCAAGCGCCACCGTCACCGGCCTCCACTGTCGCGCCACCAGCGCTCGGTCAACCCCGCGCACGCTCGCATCCGTGCCTGCGGGGAACGCGTCGTGGCCACCGTCAAGGACTGGAATCTTTTGACCCGGCTGCGCTGCTGCCCGCACCGCGCCACTCCGATCGTGCAGGCCATCCTCGTCCTGCAGCTCATCGAAGAGGCACGCTACTCAGGATGAAAAACGCTCCAGCAATGACCATGCTCGGGTTCTGTTGGAAGTCGTAGCCGAGGAGGCCCCGCCTCTCGGCATCTGGGCAACACGCGTGGGCCTGGAGGCGGCTCAGGCCTCCAGGCCGTGCGGAATCAACCAGCGTGCTTGCGACCGAAAGCCAATTGCGCCTGCCGTGCGATGGCCCGCAGTTCTTCCCAGGCGGCAGCGGTCGCAACTGCCTCCTTGGTCCAGAGTTCGGCACCATGCTCAGTCATGTGACTCAGCTTGGCATCGACTGGAAGGAGCGCTTGGAGTGCTTCGTGACTCAGGAGGCCCTCGTGCACCTTTGCCTGTGCCAGGTGCAGCGCATCGTCGAATTCCAGAGCTAATTCGTCCACGTCCACCTTCAGGCTTCGAACATGCTCCAGTTGTCGATTGGCGTCCCAACTCAACTGGCTGAGGACCTTGCGGATCCATCGAAGGAACTCGGGCTCCTGTTCGCCGGTCATGCAATGACTCCCCCTACATCTCTATGTGTATCTACGACGCGCCAGTATGGGTCTGGCCCGTGACCCCGAGACCGGGGAGACAAAAGCTGAGCCCGTCACCGCGGTCATGACAAGCAAGGGATCCAAGCACCTAGTTCAGATGGGTCTGGACATCGATGGTCAACATGGAGACTCGCGTGGCACGCTGATTGCTACCGATCACCACCCGTTCTGGGTTCCTGCTCTGCGGAAGTGGATCAAGGCAACCGAGCTTGAGCCCGGCATGTGGCTGCGCACTTCCACGGGCACTCACGTGCAAGTAAGCGCGATCAAGCGGTGGGACGCCGTCCAGCGGGTCCACAACTTAACGGTACGTGAGCTCCACACGTACTATGTGCTCGCCGGAGACCAAGCGGTCCTCGTCCATAACTCTGGGCCATGCGGAGGATTCAAGGTAGGTGTTAGCCCTGACGAAATCACAGATATTAATCGTGGATTCGGTGGAGAAAATCTTCTCAGTGGGTCGCCTGCCAATACGCTAGCCAACGCCAGTCGCTATAATAGCTTCTGGGAAAATCTGCGGTTGTGATTCGCGATATCGCTGGTGGCCATATGTTCAACAACGGCAATAAGCGCACTGCGCAGGCGGTGGTTGAACAGCTTATGCAACGGAATAACATCATTAGCGGACCTACGTCGGCGGACCTCCGGGGGAGTCATCGATAGAGTAGGGAAGGGCCAGTTGCACGACGTCAGCGACATCGCAGCAGCCCTGCGAGGCTACTGATCGGAGTGTGGGCAGTGGATATTGAGCAGCTCATGGAAAGGCTGGGCCGCTCCGGAGTCACCATGATTCTCAAGGTTGACGACGAGCGGATGTCTGAGGGTGGTGAACCCTGGACCCTGGTATTGTCCGGCAGGGCGCTGGGTGAGCAAGGATTTATCCGGGCCGAGTCTGCCAGTTTTAGGGACTGCCTAGAGCAAGTGCTTCTGCGGTTGCGCGAGCGCCCCGGCGATTGGGCCTGGGTGTCAGAAGCCCTTTAGTTGCGTGAAGCCCTCCCGAGATAAAATCGGGAGGGCTTCAGAATTCCGCCTGACGGCTAAGGTGGTCGTGATCGTTTTCTGACGGCTAAAATTCCGGGCCGTCGCCGAGTGCACCGGACATGCGTTCGATGGCGTCGCGCTGGAGGCCGGAGTCGGACGTGGGCGTAGACGTCGGCGGTGATGGCGATGTGGGCGTGGACGAGGAGCTCTTTGATCACGATGAGGTCTACGCCTTGATCGAGCAGGAGACTGGCGCACGAGTGTCTCAGGTCGTGAAAGCGGATCTTGCGGAGTCGGGCTCCCCGTAGGAGCTGGTGGAAGTCGCGGTTGACATTGCTGGGCTGGAGCGGCGCGCCGGTCTTGGTGGTGAAGACCAGGCCGGTATCGGTCCAGGCAGACCCTGCCGTGTCTTGGTCGGCCTGCTGTTGGTCGCGTTGGCGGGTCAGGGAGGCGATGGCCTCACGGGGCAGGGCGAGCGGGCGTTCGGAGCTGGGGTCTTGGTGGGGCTGATGATCAGGCCGGTGCCGGGGACGTACTGGAGGGCCTGGCGGATGGTCAGGGTGCCGCTGGTCAGGTTGAGGTCGCTCCAGCGCAGGCCGAGGAGTTCGCCGCGTCGCATGCCGGTGCGCAGGGCGAGGTCGAACAGGGCATGCAGGCGGAAGTCTTGAACGGCATTCAGGAAGGTACGGGCTTCGGCGGGGGTGAAGGGCTCAAAACGTTGCTGACGTCCGACGAGGACTTGGACATTGCGGACGACGTTGCGCGCGAGGTCGTCTTCCCGGACGGCGTGATCCAGGGCCGTGCGGAGCAGGGCGTGGATGTACTGGATGGTCAGCGGGGACAGGTAGCGCTGACAGCAGCGGCCAAGGGAGCAGCAGCGGCAGGTGACGCGGAGTTGGTCGAGCCACAGGCCGATTTCTTTGGCGGTGAGCTGGCGGAGCTTCTTCTTGAGCAGGGGCGGCGGGAAGTAGAGACGCAGGCAGGCGCGGTAGCGGGCCAGGGTGTTGGGGCGGACCTTGTGCACGGCGATGTGGTCGAGCCAGGTGGTCAGGAGTCGCCGAGCGCGGAGTCGCGGGCGGGGAAGGGAAGCTTCTGCCGGTGCTCGTTGACCTTCTTTGTGAGTTTGTCGGCGGCCTCGCGGCGGGTTTTGCCGTAGACGCGGATGCGGCGGGTTTGCCCGCCGGCGGTGGGGACGTAGGCGGCTCCTTCCCACCGTCCGTCGGTGCGCTGGTAGAGGGTTCCTTCGCCGCTGGTGCGCCGTCGCGCGGCACGGGATTCGCCGGTGTCTTCGGGCTCGTCGGGTGTGGCGATCAGGGTCGTGGTCATGTTGCGGCCTCCTTGTCGGTGAGGTGGTTGACGTAGTCGTGCAGGGCAGACTGGGGGATGCGACGTGAGCCGCCGATGAGGACCGAGGCGAGCGCACCAGTGAGCAGGAGTTGATAGAGCTTGCTGCGAGAGATGGCGAGCGTCTCGGCGGCTTCGGGGCCGGTGAGCAGGAGCCGGGTCATAGGCGGCTCCGGGGGATGGCCGAGCCGAACAGTGCGTCGGCGAGGAGAGCCAGAGATCATGGGTGGGCTTCCGCGATTCCGCGGTGGGGGTCTGTTAGGCCGGCTGGGATATGGCCTGCCTCGTCTGCCACATCCTTGAGCCGGGCTGGAACAACGTTTCCAAGCAACCAGCCCAAATGCTTCTGGCACCGACACGGAATCAAATGCCTTCAAGACTGGGTATTGGGGCACGCAGGTACTGTCACTTTTCGTCGGCGGCGAAGGAGCTGCTGTCCGTGCCAGCACGGCCACAAAGGCAGCAGTCGCTGCTGAAGGTGCAGAAAAGGCTGCTCTCGCTCCTCGCTTGGTTTACCGAGGCGACGGCCGCTAGATGAAGGAAATATTCGCGAACGGATTGCGTGCGCGGAGCACCGAGGTGAGCATGGAAGAGCATGTGGCGAGCGGGAACAGGCTTGTTGCGACCTCCACCAGCTACTGTAGTGCGCGAGGATTGGCCATCAAAAATGAAGGTTCTATCTATCAGGTCGCCGATCCTGGCTCCGGAGAGGTTGCAGTGTATTACAAGCGCATTGCGCCAGAGGATGTCATGGGTGCATGGATTCTTGGGGCATATGGCAAGCCGGATAGGTGGATAGCTAACCCGAATTACGTGCCGCGATGAAGCTGAAGATTCTCAAGCTTCTCGATCGAGACACGCATAAGACATCTCGATGTCTTATAAAGCTGGTTCATAAAAATACGAACTATGAAATCACGGTCACACGTGCCTGGCTTTCGCGTGTGATTGTGCGGTCCCAGGTAGATTTCGAAGACTGCCTAGTGCAGCTGAGAAGGGAACTGGAGAGGCAGCATCTACTTCTGCTGTGCAATCGCTACCGGAGAAATGCGTTTGTATCTTCCATGGCGCGTCAAATGAGTGGCGGCCTCGCCTGTTATCTCGTTGATCTCGGCGTGCCTGCCGATCCGGCTACCGTGGTCGGAAGCGTAGATCCTGCACCCTCCGACGAAGTGGCCATGGCAAGGGAGCAGGAGAAATTCATTGAAGAGTGGATAACGAGCTGTGCCGAGGAATAGGTGGCAGGCGAATGCATTGATGTTGCACGGAACGCCAAATATAGGAACCGTTTCCCGTACGGCTCCTAAATCACGGGTCGGAGCGGAAACCAATGACTGAACTGCTGGATACGGCAACCCTGCCGTCGGGGTTCACCTATCCCAGCGAGCTGCTCCGTATTATAGAGCTAGAAATCATACATCTCGAGCCATGGGAGATAATGCCCGGGCGGCAGTTAGAAGACCGATAGCGGCCTGCGGCAGAGATATGTGGACCGAGGCGTGGTCCTTTCGCCAAAAGGGACGACAATGATGATGTGGCATGCTTTGTCGTGGGCGATGAGCGCGTTCATGTCATTCATGATTATGCTTCTCGAGACTGGGAGGAGCGGGTGGTTTATGACTCTTTCTACGCATGGCTTCGGAAAGCAGTCGAAGATCTCATCGAGTTCGATTCCTGAGATCAGCCAGCGCTGGCGACGGTAACGGGCAGGCACTCTGCCTAGCGCTTCCCTGTTCACCTCAGGCAAAGTCTGAGGTGAACAGGGAAGCTTCCACTCTTGCGGAAGCTTCGAGTGAATGGAATGCTGTTCGCTCTCGATTGCCGGGGCTTCGAGTTTGGCCGGGAGGCCCGCTGGGCGCGCTGTACGCCGCAGCCGCCCAAGGTCTGCCACTCTCCCCGGCAACGGCTACGACGGCGCCGGAATCGGCATCCGCACGCCGATCATAAAACCCGACGAAAACCAGATCCTCAGCCCGGACAATCTCACCTACAACCGGCTCCATGACGCGATTGTCAAGGCCGGATGGCGATTCGTGGCATCCGCCGCGTTCGTGCTGACTCTGATGCTCCTCAGGAAGCTACTGGCCCCGCGGCTCGGCCCGCTCCTCGACGTTGTGGTGAAAAGGCTTCTCCGAGCGGGCTCGTGCGTGGCCTGTGCGCCCACCTCGCTCACGTGGTGCGGAGGGACTCCAGGATCTGAGTCAGGGCGGCCATGGTGTCGGGGAGGTCCTGGGGGTCGCTCGATCCGGCCAGGAAGAGCGCGGCCTCGTTCATCGCTCCCGACAACAGATGAGTCAACGGCTTCACGGGCCGGCGCGCGATGACGCCCTCGTCCATCAGGCTCGTGAGCGCCTCCGTCAGGTGGCGGGCGGAGGCGGCCTCGTCCATGGCTCTCCACTCGTTCCAGCCCAGGACTGCCGGGCCGTCGATGAGCATGATCCGCTGAACGTCCGGATGGGTGCTGGCGGACAGGAAGCACCGGCAGCCGGCCGTGAACCGCGTCCACGGATCGTCGTGCGCGTCGGCGGCGGCCGCCACCTTCCTGCCCACCTCGTCCTGGACCTCCTGGAGGACGGCTCGGAAGAGGTCTGTCTTGCTGTCGAAGTGGTGGTACAGCGCGCCCTTGGTGACTTCGGCGGCACGGACGATCTCTGACAGGCCCACCGCGCCGTAGCCCTTGGTCGCGAAGAGCCTCCGGCCGGCCGCCACGAGGGTTCGCCGGGTCTGCTCGCGCTGCTCCGCTCTGCTGGTCATCCGCGCTCCGTTGACATACCGATGGTACGTCAATAGCGTATCCGACATACCATCGGTATGTGAATGGGGATTCTGATGAGGTTGACCAGCTTCTATCCCGTCATCGGTGTCACGCGTCTGCGGGAGTCACGCGACTTCTACACGCGGCTGTTCGAGTTCGAGGTGACGTTCGAGGCGGACTGGTACGTCAGCCTGCGACGGCGGGGTGACCAGTGGTACGAGCTCGCTCTGCTCGACCACGGTCACCCCACCGTGCCCCAGGCCTACCGCAGGCCGGTCCAGGGCCTGCTGCTCAACTTCGAGGTCGAGGACGTCGACGCCGAGTGGGAGCGTCTCGTTCTCGGCGAGGGCCTGAAGCCCGAGCTGGATCTGCGCACCGAGGAGTTCGGCCAGCGACACTTCATCGTGGCCGACCCCAACGGCGTCCTCATCGATGTGATCGAAGAGGTCCCACCGTCCGCCGCCTACGCGGACAACTATGTCGCGCCCTAGTCCACCTCCACCACGGCCTGGGCGAACTGGGCGGAGTACAGCCGGGCGTAGGCGCCGTCCGCCGCAAGGAGCGACTCGTGCGTGCCCTGCTCGACGATCCGCCCGTTCTCCATGACCAGGATCAGGCTGGCGTCGCGGATCGTGGACAGCCGGTGGGCGATCACGAAGCTGGTGCGGCCCTCGCGCAGCGAGCTCATCGCCCGCTGGATGAGCACCTCGGTGCGGGTGTCGACCGAGCTGGTGGCCTCGTCCAGGATGAGGATCGCCGGCTCGGACAGGAACGCCCGGGCGATCGTGATCAGCTGCTTCTCCCCCGCGCTGACCGTGGCGCCCTCCTCGTCGATCACCGTGTCGTAGCCGTCGGGCAGCGTGTGCGCGATGCGGTCCACGTGGGCGGCCTCCGCGGCGGCCTCGATGCGTTCCCGCGTGGCGCCTTCGGCGCCGTAGCCGATGTTCTCCGCGATCGTCCCGCCGAACAGCCACGTGTCCTGCAGCACCATGCCGATGCCGGCGCGCAGCTCCTCCCGGGACATCTCGGCGATGTCGACGCCGTCGAGCGTGATCCGGCCGCCGGTCACCTCGTAGAAGCGCATGATGAGGTTGACGAGTGTCGTCTTGCCCGCTCCGGTCGGGCCGACGATGGCCACGGTCTGGCCGGGCTCGACGGTCAGCGACAGGTTCTCGATCAGCGGCCGGTCCGGCGCGTAGCGGAAGGACACGTTCTCGAACGCCACCCGGCCCCTGACCTGCGCCGGCCGCGCGGGCCGGTCCGGCTCCGGGGACTGCTCCGGGGCCTCCAGCAGCTCGAAGACCCGCTCTGCGGAGGCGACACCCGACTGCACCAGGTTCGCCATGCCGGCCACCTGGGTCAGCGGCTGGCTGAACTGCCGCGAGTACTGGATGAACGCCTGCACGTCGCCCAGCGAGATCGAGCCCGAGGCCACCTTGAACCCGCCCACCACGGCGACCAGCACGTAGTTGAGGTTGCCGATGAACATCATCGCCGGCTGGATCATCCCGGAGATGAACTGGGCGCGGAAGCTGGAGGTGAACAGGGCCTCGTTGTGCCGGTCGAAGGTTTCGGCGGCCTCCTTCTGCCGGCCGAACACCTTGACCAGGGTGTGCCCGCCGTACATCTCCTCGATGTGGCCGTTGAGCTTGCCGGTCGAGGACCACTGCTTGATGAACTCCGGCTGCGACCGCTTGCCGACGACCGTGGTGACGTAGACCGACACCGGCACCGTGACCAGCGCGATGAGCGCCAGGATCGGCGAGATCCAGAACATCATCACCAGCACCGCCACGACCGTCAGCGCCGACGAGATGAGCTGGCTCATCGTCTGCTGGAGCGTCTGGGCGACGTTGTCGGTGTCGTTGGTGGCGCGGCTGAGGATCTCACCGCGCGGCTGGCCGTCGAAGTAGCTCAGCGGCAGCCGGGCCAGCTTGGCCTCGATCCGCCCGCGCAGCCGGGACGCCGCGCGCTGCACGACGATCGTGGTCAGCCGGAACTGCACGATCCCGAGCAGCGCCGCCACCACGTAGATGGCCAGCACCCAGCCCAGCACCTGGGCCAGCGCGGTGAAGTCGATGCCGTGGCCGGGCACCACGTTCATCGACGACACCATGTCGGCGAACGTGCCCTGGCCCCGGGCGCGCAGCCCCGCCACG
Source organism: Nonomuraea sp. 3-1Str (assembly GCF_031570565.1). Taxonomy (NCBI): domain Bacteria; kingdom Bacillati; phylum Actinomycetota; class Actinomycetes; order Streptosporangiales; family Streptosporangiaceae; genus Nonomuraea; species Nonomuraea sp. 3-1Str. Next base: position 49,429 of record NZ_JALHBK010000024.1, on the reverse strand, counting down.
GCCTGCTCCTTGGTGCTCCCCGCGGGGAGCTGGGCTCCGATGATGCCGGAGAAGATCAGGTCCGTGGCGTGGCCGAGGATCTTGGGGCCCGTCACGGTCAGCGCGACGCTGGCCGTGCCGAGGGCCAGGACAACGACGAGCATCGCGCGCTCGGGCCGCAGCAGATGCAGCAGCCGGCGGAGCGAGCCGCCGAAGTCGAGGGCCTTCTCGGCGGGCCCGGACATCATCCGGCCGGGGCCGAAGGCGGGCTGAGGGCGCCGCGGGGGCGCTTGGGGGGTGCTCATGCGGCCGCCTCCTGTTCGGTGAGCTGGGACAGCACGATCTCCCGGTACGTCGGGCAGGTGGTCATGAGCTCGGCGTGGTCGCCGCTGCCGACCACGCGGCCCTCTTCCAGGACGAGGATGCGGTCGGCGTCGCGAATCGTGTTGACGCGCTGGGCCACGATGACGATCGTGGCGTCGGTGATCTCCTCGGCCAGCGCGGCCCGCAGCCGGGCGTCGGTGGCGAAGTCGAGGGCGGAGAAGGAGTCGTCGAACAGGTAGATCTCGGGCCGGTGCACCAGTGTCCTGGCGATGGCCAGGCGCTGGCGCTGCCCGCCGGAGACGTTCGTGCCGCCCTGGGAGATCGGCTCCTCCAGGCCGCCGGGCATCGCCTCGACGAACTCGCGGGCCTGGGCCACCTCCAGGGCCCGCCACAGCTCCTCGTCGGTGGCGTCCGGCCTGCCGTACCTCAGGTTGGAGGCGACGGTGCCGGAGAAGAGGTAGGGCGACTGCGGGACCAGGCCGACCGCCCGGGAGAGCACGGCCGGGTCGAGGTCGCGGACGCCGACGCCGTCGACCAGCACCTCGCCGGCGGTCGCGTCGAACAGGCGCGGGATGAGGTTGAGCAGCGTGGTCTTGCCGCTGCCCGTGCTGCCGATGATCGCGGTGGTACGGCCCGGCCGCGCCGTGAAGCTCACGTCGCACAGCACCGGCTGCTCGGCGCCCGGGTACCGGAAGTCCACGGACCGCAGCTCCAACTCGCCGATGCGCCGCTCGGGGGTGACGGGGTCGGCCGGCAGGTGGACGGTCGGCTCGGTGTCGAGCACCTCCTCGATGCGCTCGGCGCAGACCTCGGCCCGCGGGATCATCATGAACATGAACATGGCCATCATCACCGACATGAGGATCTGCATCAGGTAGGAGATGACCGCGGTCAGCGCGCCCACCTGCATGGCCCCGTCGGCGATGCGGTGGCCGCCGAACCACACCACGGCGACGCTGGACAGGTTCACCACCAGCATGACCGTGGGGAACATCAGCGCCATCAGCCGCCCGACCCGCAGCGACACGTCGGTCAGCTGGTCGTTGGCCACGCCGAAGCGCTCACGCTCGTGCCGGTCGCGGACGAAGGCCCTGATGACCCGGATGCCGGTGATCTGCTCGCGCAGCACCTGGTTGATCCGGTCGATGCGCTCCTGCATGGTGCGGAAGTGCGGGCGCATCCGCATGACGACCACGCCCACGACGACGATCATCACGGGCAGCGCGACGAGCAGCAGCGACGACAGCGCCGCGTCCTGGCGCAGCGCCAGGACGATGCCGCCGACGCACATGATCGGCGCGGCCACCACCATCGTGAACGTCATCAGCACGAGCAGCTGCACCTGCTGCACGTCGTTGGTGGTCCGGGTGATGAGGGACGGCGGGCCGAACCTGTTGACCTCCTGGGCCGAGAAGTTCTGCACCCGGTGGAAGATCGCGGCCCGCAGGTCCCGGCCCAGCGCCATCGAGGTCCGGGCGCCGTAGTACACGGCCACGACGGAGCAGACGATCTGGACGAGCGTCACACCGAGCATCACCAGCCCGATGCGGGCGATGTAGCCGGTGTCGCCCTTGACGACGCCGTCGTCGATGATGTCGGCGTTCAGTGTGGGGAGATAGAGCGTGGCCAGCGTCTGCACGAACTGGAAGAGGACGACGAGCGTGATCTCTTTCCCGTACGGCCTGAGCTGGACCCGCAGCAGACGGAGCAGCATCAAGAAGGGCTTTCTGTCGAAGGGTCGGGGGAAGGCCGCACGAGCAGCCCGTCGAGCAGCACGGAGACGATCTCCGCGTCGTCCATGTCTCCGAGATCGCCGCCCTGACCGAAGCCGCGGTGCACCCGTACCGCGATCAGCATGAGCAGCAGGTGTGCCGTGGCCTCGGGAGAGCGGCGCAGCCGGTCGCGATCGGGCTCCATCAGGGCGGCCAGTGCGGCCGCTATCCGCTGCCGGCCGCCGAACATCCGCTCGCGGAACTCGGCGTCGTCGGTCATCAGCTCCTTGGGAGCGGCGATGAGGTTGGCGTTGGCGCTCATCCCGGTCCGCAGCTTCGTGACGGCGGCGAGCAGCCGCGCGCGCAGCTCGACCTGGGTGCCGATGGCCGCCAGGGCGTCCACGGCCGGCTGCGGGTCGAACGCGCTCATCAGCGCGGCCCGCAGCAGCGAGGCCTTGTCGGGGAAGACGCCGAAGATCGTGCCCTCGGCCACTCCCGCGGCCTCGGCGATCTGACGGGTGCTGACGGCGGTGCCGTACTCGCGCAGCAGGGGAAGCGTGGCGGCGATGAGCGCGGCACGGCGATCTTCTGGTGCCATGGCCGGCACCCTTCTCCTTCTGGCCATGGCGCAGAGCATAATGAGCGAGTACTCACTCGTTCAAATGGTTTTGTCCCGAAGGTCCGTGAACGGGCGTGAGCCCGCCCCCCAAGGGGACGGGCTCACGTGCTGCGGGGCGGGGTCAGCTGTGGGTCAGCGTGACCAGGTTCGAGTAGTCGTTCCTGGTCCCGTCCGTGCCGTGGAACAGGATGTTGTGGGTGGTGCCGACGCCGGTGAGCGACGACAGCGGGACCGACCACTTGTAGAGCCCGCCGGCGCTGGACACCAGCGGGTTCACGCCGGTCACGGCGGTCCAGGTGAACTCGCCGGCGGCGCCGGTCTTCTGGTAGAGCGTCGAGTTCTCGATCATGTAGTCGGCGCCGATGTAGCTGGTGCCGTTGCCGATGGACCAGCCCGTCTGGTAGTTGGCGTCGGTGTCGATGAAGACGTGGTACGACGTGTACGGCAGGTTGAACTGGGCCGTGTAGCTGGCGGTGGTCGCCGTGGCCGACGCCGTCGCGCCGGTGATGGGCGCCGGGTTGGTGGTGGTGACGGCCACCGCGGCGGTCTGCGCGGAGGCGCGGCCGGTGGTGTCACGGGCCAGGACGGTGAAGCTGTAGGAGGTCGCCATGGCCAGGCCGCCGACGGTGGCGGAGGTGACGGTGCCGGGCACGGTCAGCTCGCGCACGCCGTTCCGGTACACCTCGTACGAGCCGATGCCGTCACCGGAGTCGGGGTCGGTCGAGGCGGTCCAGGTGAGCTTGGCGCTGGTCGGGCCCACGTTGGAGGCGACCGGGGTGCCGGGCTTGGTGGGCGCGGTCGCGCTGGCGGCCGCGGTGGTCACCGAGAGCGCCGTGCTGGCGGCCGAGACGTTGCCGGCCGCGTCGCGGGCCTTGATCGTGAAGGAGTACGCGGTGGCCGCGGACAGCCCGCCCACGTCGAAGGTCGTGGCCGACGGGGTGAAGTTGGCCTCGGTGCCGATCTTCGTGCTGCCCTGGTAGATGTCGTAACCGACCACTCCGGGGTACGCGGCGGAGGTCCAGCTCAGGCGCAGGCTGTCGGCCTTCACCTGGCCGGCCGTGGGCTTGGCGGGCGTCGCGGGAACGGCTCCGCCGGTGCCCTTGGCGGCCGTGATCTGGGCCGACATGTACGCCGAGCCGGGCAGGTTGTCCCACGGGTTGGCGAGCACGTCGTCGGTGGCGTAGACGCGTCCGGCATTGTTGGCCTTGGCCTTGGCCATGACCGTGGCCAGCGCGGTCGTGTCGGGCACGTCGTAGATCAGGTGCCAGATCCGCTGCGGGTCGTAGGCGGCCTCCCACGCCTGGGGCACGTAGTCGCCGTCGCGGGTGAGGTACTTGCTGTACGGGCCCTCGAAGGTGACGAGGATGTCGGCCGTGTCCTGGTAGCACGCGTACGGCGACACACCGGGGTTGGCGATGGTGGTCGCGCCCGGGTGGTACTTCTTCACGTAGGCCGTGGAGTCGCGGTACAGGTCGGCCCAGGTCTGCCCCACGTCGCCGGGACCGCAGTGGTACTGCGCCTGGTCGAAGAAGATGCCGTCGATGCTGCTGCCGTAGTAGGCGTACCACTTGTTGACGTCGGACTGGATCTGCGTGCGCCAGTCCTCGATCGAGGTGGAGCCGAGCCTGGTGGTCTGGCCGGTGGTGCCGAAGTAGCCGGTGTCGACGTACCCGATGACCTTGATGCCGGCGTTGTGCGCCTGGGGGAGCATGCCGGCCCAGGCCGGGCTGGAGGCGCCCCCGGGGCCGTTGGCCACGTTGGCGATCGCCATGGCGGGCTTGCTGGCCGCGGTGAGCATCTGGTTCCAGTACTCCAGGCCCTTACCGCTGGGCAGGAAGTAGGCGGGCACCACGACCTGCTGGTCCAGGGTGGCGGCCGCGGCGTCGGCGGCGGTGGGGGTGGCGGCGAGCAGGGGGACGGTTAACAGCGTGGCGGCGAGCAGCTCGCGCCAGCGGGACTTGAGCATCTGAGCCCTTTCCTATTCCTGGAACAGCGCGTTGACTTCGGTGTTGGCCTTGGGGAGCGCGGTCTTGGCGTCGGCCTGGCCGAGCAGCACGGAGGAGATCGCGACGTCCATGATTTCGTTGATCTTGTCGGCGTGGTCGGTGACCGGCAGCAGGAACGTCCCGCCCTCGGCCTTGGCCTCGTCCACGAACGGCTGCACGTCGCGACCGGCCGCCTTGTGCGCGGCCAGCGCCTTGTCGGAGGCGGTGGTGATGGCGGGCAGCACCTCGGTGGTGGCCGCGACCAGGTCCTGGCACTCGGAGGAGCCCACGAACTTGACCCACTTCCAGGCCTCGTCCTTGTGCTTGGTCCCGGCGTAGATCGCGTCGGACACGCCGTTGATCGGCGTCATGCGGCCCTGGGGCCCGGTGGGCAGCGGCGCGACGGCCAGGTTGAGGGTCTTGTTGTCCAGGTACGGCTTGGCCATCCAGGACCCGGCCATCACCATCGCGGTCTTGCCGGCCTGGAGCACCGCGTCACCGCCGAGCGCCGACTGCTTGTCGTACGCCGGCGCGTACCCCTTCTTGATCAGGCCGGCGAACCAGTCGATGGTCTCGGCCAGCTTCGGGTCGTCGTAGAAGTACTTGGTGCCGAAGGGGTTCTTGTCCAGGTACTTGAAGCCGTTGCTCGCGGCGAAGGCGGCCCAGCCGGTCTGCCCGAGGGCGCCGGTGTTGTAGTCGGGGGCGATGCCGTAGACGGCGACGTGGTCCTTGTCGAAGCCGGGGTCGGTGCCCTTACGGCCCTTGTCGTCCACGGTCAGCGCGGCGATGGCCTTCTCGAACGTGCCGCCGTCCTGCGGGTTCCATGTCCACTCCGCCAGGGTGGCCGGGTCGAGGCCGGCCTTCTTGACCTGGTCCTTGTTGTAGAAGACGCCGACGGTGTCCCAGTCCAGCGGCAGGCCGTACCGCTTGCCGTCGCGCACCCAGATGTCGGTCAGGCCCTTCTGGTACTGGCCCAGGTCCACCTTGTCGCGCTCGACCATCGGGGCGATGTCGAGGAGCTGGTGGTTCTTGGCGAACTGCGGATAGTAGGCGACCGAGTCGCGGAACACGTCGGGGGCCGTGCCGGAGACCACCTGGGTGGTGAGGTTCTGCCAGTACTGCGCCCAGGCGACCGAGCTGAGCTTGATGGTGATGTCCGGGTTCTTCTTGGTGAAGGCGTCCGCGCACTGCTTGTACGCGGGGACCTGGCTGTCGACCCACATCTGGTAGTTGAGGGTGACCGGGCCGCCGCCCTCGCCGGAGCCACCGCCGTTGCCGCACGCGGTGGCGAGGGTGACGATTCCGGCCAGGGCCGCGAGAGCTTTTCTGGACATGGGGGTCCTTTACTTGATGCCGGTGAACTGCAGGGAGCCGGCCAGCCGCTTGCCGAAGAAGAGCAGGAGCAGCAGGACGGGGATGACGGAGAGGGTCGAGCCGGCCATGAGGCCCGTCCAGTCGGGCCGGGCGTTCGGCGACTGCTCCAGGAACACGCCGAGCGCCACCGTCAGCACGCGGCTGTCCTCCTCCTTGCCGACCAGGAGGGGCCAGAGGTAGTCCTTCCAGGCCCCGACACCGTTGATGAGGCCGATGGTGACGAGCGGGCCCCGCGACATGGGCAGCGCGATCCGCCAGAACAGGCCCCACACCCCCGCCCCGTCGATGACGGCGGCCTCCTCCACCTCGCGCGGCAGCGAGAGGAAGAACTGCCGCAGGAAGAAGACCGTGAACGGGGTCATCAGCAGCACCGGAGCGACGATCCCGGCGAACGTGTTGAGCAGCCCGAGGTCTCGTACCAAGGCGAAGTTCGGCAGCAGCGTGAAGATCGGCGGCACCATCAGCGCCGAGACGAACACGGCGAACACCGCCTCCCGGCCGCGGAAGCGCAGCCGGGCCAGGGCGTAGCCGGCCATCGCGCACGACAGGGTCTGCACCACGACCACGACCGCCGAGTAGACGATCGAGTTGCGCAGGTACAGCAGGAAGTCGAGCGAGGCGCCGGAGCCGCCGGCCGCCCGCGCCTCGGCGAGGGGGGACAGGCCGAGCACGCGCCTGAAGTTCGCCCAGGTGAAGTGGTTCGGGATGAGGGAGAAGTTGTCGGAGAAGATGTGGTTGGCGTCGGTGAGCGCCGTCCGCACCATCCAGTAGAACGGGAACACGGTCACCAGGACGGCCAGTCCCAGCACCGTCCATCCGGCGATCCTGCCTGCGCGCATCGTCCCCTCCTAACCCAGGTCCGAGCTGGAGGCGCGCATGATGCGCATCTGCAGGTAGGTGAGCGCGCCCAGGATCACCACGAGACTGAGCGCCATGGCCGAGGCGTAGCCCATCCGGAAGTGGGTGAACGCCTCCTGGTAGATGTAGTAGTAGATGACCTTGGTGGCGTTGATCGGGCCGCCCTTGGTCGTCACCGCGATGGCGTCGAAGACCTGGAAGCAGCCGATCACCGAGACCACCAGCACCAGGGCGAGCACCGGGCGCAGCAGCGGCAGCGTGATGCGGAAGAACGTGCGGACCTCGCCCGCGCCGTCCATCGCCGCCGCCTCGTAGACCGAGCCGGGGATCTGCAGCATGCCCGCGTACAGCAGCAGCGCCACGTACCCGACCGAGGCCCACGTGGTCACCGCCGCCACGCTCGGCATGGCCTCGCCCGGCGCGTTGAAGAAGCCGTGCGTGGGCAGTCCCGCCGCGTCGAGGAGCTGGTTGACGAAGCCGAGGTTGGCGTCCAGCAGCCACAGCCACAGCAGCGCGGTGGAGACGTTCGGCACCAGCCAGGGCAGCAGCAGCGTGGCCCGCAGCACCACGGACTTGGTCAGCCGGTGCATCAGCGCGGCCAGCAGCAGCGCCAGGGAGAGCTGGCCGACGAGGTTCAGCGCCGTGTTGTAGACGGTCAGCAGCAGCGCCCGCCAGAACAGCGGGTCGGTGGCCAGCTCGGCGTAGTTGTCCGCGCCGACGAAGCCGGGCTCCGACAGCAGGTTCCAGTCCGTGGTGGACAGCCACACGCCGCGGATGCTCGGGTAGACGTAGAAGGCCGCGAAGCCGACCAGCGTCGGGATGAGGAACAGCAGCGCCACCCGGCCCTGCCCGCCCTCGGCGCTGTGCTGCGGCCGGACCACCTTGAGCAGTGGCGGCCTGCCGCGCGTGAGGCTGGTGGTCATGCGAGCCTCGGCACGAGCCTGAGGGCGTTGCCGGTGTAGACCTGCTGGAGCACGTCGTCGGGCAGGTCGAGCCCGGAGATCGTCCAGCGGCCCATCAGCGGCGGGTCGTCCAGGGAGTGCGGGAACGCCTCGTCGGCGGTCTCCATGAAGCGGAAGTGGATGCGGTAGATGTCGCGGTCCGGCGGGATCTCGTCGGTGCCGAACAGCACCCGTCCCGGGTGGCGCAGCATCAGCGCGCGCGTGGCGCGCGGCTGACGGCCCAGCTCGGCGATGCGCGCCGCGATGTCGATGTGGAAGTTCGGGTACGTGTCGAGCATCCGCTCGGCGAAGCCGAGGTTCTCCGGCCAGCAGCCCGCGTGCACGCCGATCACCGTCGTGGCCGGGTGCCGGGCGACCATCGACTCCATCGCGTCCATCAGCCGCTGGAACGGCGGGAACCCGGGGCCGGAGAAGTTCCAGTCGGGGCGGGCGGCCAGCAGTTCGAGCCGCTCGTTGCGCTCGTCCATCGGCTCGAAGAACGCCACCGGGTCGGCGGTGTGCAGCGCGATCGGGATGCCGGCCTCGGCGACGGCCTGCCACAGCGGGTCGAGCCGCGGGTCGTCGAGCATCACCAGCTCGCCGCGGTCGTCGCGGACCCGCAGGCCCACGTCCTTCCACACCTTCAGCCCGGCCGCGCCCTCCGCCACCGACCTGCGCAGCTGCGCGGCCAGCCGCTCGCCGAAGCCGGGCTCGGCCGTCTGCGACCAGTCGACGTGGCAGAACGTGGCGAACCTGCCGGGGTGGGCGGCGTCGTAGCGCTCGATGTTCTCGGCCAGCTCCCGGCCCCAGCGGCCGTCGAGGTTGACCATGCCGCGCAGGTTCAGCTCGTCCATCAGGCCGATCAGGGCGGGGACGTCCTTGACCATCCAGTCGCCGTCCTCGGTCAGCCAGCGGCCGAGGTGGATGTGGGCGTCCACGGCGGGAACGCGGGCGCGCTCGACCTCGTGGGCGGCGACCCGGAGCTGGGAGACGGGGCGGTACCTGGACAGGGGCAGATCGGCGTCACACATGGGAGTCCCTGATTCCCTCGGGCAGCAGGTCGCCGTGGGCCGCGATCAGGTCGTCGACCAGCTCGCGGATGCGGCGTACCGGCAGCGTGGCGGCGGTGTTGGGGTCGAGCAGGGCCGCCTGGTAGACGTGGTCGCGGCGGCCTTCGAGCGCCGCCTTCACGGTCAGCTCGCTGACGTTGAGGAACGTCCGGTTGAGCGCGGCGACCTGGGCGGGCAGCTCGCCCACCCGGACGGGCTGGACGCCGGCGCGGTCCACGTGGCAGGGCACCTCGACGGTGGCCTCGCGGGGCAGGTTGGAGATCAGGCCGTCGTTGCGGACGTTGCCGTGGATCATGCGGCGGGTGCCGGTCTCCATCGAGTGGATGGCCAGCGTGGCCAGCTCCTCGCCGCGCTGGATCGGCACGCCCCGGCCCGCCTCCAGCGAGCGCTTGTGGAACTCGTACTCCTCCCAGCCGTCGGCCAGCCACTCCAGGTAGACGCCGACGGGCAGGCGGTAGCGGGCCACCTCCTCCTCGCGGGACAGGAACCAGGGAAGATACTCGGAGCCGTGCTCACTGGACTCGGTGGGGAAGTAGCCGAAGTTCCGGTAGACCTCCACGCGGACGCGGCGCGCCAGCTCCGGCTCGCGCTCGATGAGGGCGTCCAGGCGGCGGTAGAGGTTCTCGCCGTCACGCTCGAAGCGCAGCACGAACGCCTGGTGGTTGACGCCCGCGGTGAGGAAGGAGATCTCCTCCTCGGGTACGCCGACCATCCGGGCCAGGGTCCTCTGCGTGTCGCGGGCCGCGTGGCAGACGCCGACGACGTTGCGGAAGGGGGTGCCCGCGTAGACGGCCCAGGGGATCATCGACATCGGGTTGGTGTAGGTGAACAGGGTGGAGTCCGGGGCCAGCTCGGCCAGGTCCTCGCCGAGTCCGACCATCACCGGGATCGTGCGCAGGGCGCGGAAGATGCCGCCGATGCCGAGGGTGTCGGCGATGGTCTGGCGGACGCCGTACGCGGCGGGGATGTCGAAGTCGCGGCGCACGGCGTCCATGCCGCCCACGGCGATCTCGTTGATCACGTAGTCGGCGCCGTCCACCGCGGCCCTGCGGTCGGCGTGGGCCTCGACCTTCGCGCCGATCCCGAGCTCCGTCACCATCCACCGGGTCATCGCCTCGGCGGTGTCCAGCCGGCCCTGGTCGATGTCGTGCAGCACGATCGTCGACTCGGTCAGCTCGGGGAAGGTCAGGAGGTCGGAGAGGAGGTTCTTCGCGAAGGTGATGCTGCCTGCGCCGACCAGGACGATGCGGGCCATCTATCTACCTCAATTTCATGGGCGTGAGGCAATGAACGCGTTCCGTATGACAGAATGCCATTCCGAATAAGGGACAGGACACCACCCGAGCGGAGAGCGTGTCAAGGGGTGGATCTACATGACGGCCAGCTGACCACCGTCGATGACCAGCTCGGTGCCGTGGATGAAGGCCGCGTCGTCACTGGCGAGGAAGGCGTAGCCGGCGGCCACCTCCTCGGCCAGACCGGCGCGGCCGAGCGGGATCAGCTCGCTCTCGTACGACGAGACGAAGTCGTCGGCCAGCCCGGCCGAGATGGAGGCGTTGAGCGGGGTCCTGATGTAGCCGGGACAGAGCGCGTTGACCCGGATGCCGTGCCTGCCGAGCTCCACGGCCATGGTCTTGGTGAGCAGCAGCACCCCGCCCTTGGAGGCGTTGTAGTGGGCGTAGTCCGCCTCGCCGCCCAGGCCGTTGGTGGAGGACATGTTGAGGATCACCCCGCCCGTGCCCTGGTCCACGAGCCGCCTGGCCACGGCCTGGGCGACGAGGAACATGCCGCGCAGGTTCACGGCCATGATCCGGTCCCAGTGCTCCGGCGAGATCTCCAGGAACGGCTCGCGCCAGGCCGTTCCGGCGTTGTTGATCAGGACGTCCAGCCCGCCGAGCGCCGCGATCGCGCCCTCGACCAGCCGGGAGACCTCCGCCTCCGCCGACACGTCGGCCGCCAGGCCGCTCACCTCGCCCAGCGCCGACAGCTCTGACGCGGTCGCCGCCACCTCGGCCGGGTCCAGCCCGCCGATGACGACCCTGGCGCCCTCCTCCAGGAACCTGCGTGCCGTGGCGGCGCCGATCCCGCTGCTGCCGCCGCTGATCAGCACCCTCTTGCCGGCCAGTCCCCTCATGCGACCTCCCCCTTCGTCAGCATGTCAGCGCACGGCGCCGCGGGCCGCGACGCGCAGTTCGGTGGTGACCCGGCCGCCCTCGACCCCGTACGCGGAGTCGAACATGTTCACGGCCGAGCAGGCGTGACCGGGGATGAGCTGGACCCGCGTGCCGACCGGCAGCGCGTCGTGGTGGCCCGGCTCCAGCAGCGCCACGCCGTGCTCCTCGTTGAGGAAGTCCATGTGCGCGTACGGATGCCCGACCACCCTGATCCAGTCGGGCGTGCCGGTGCCGTCGGAGGTGAGGCACTTGGTGCCGGCGTCGAACACGACCCGTTCGGGCGTCGGCCGGGCGATGACCGTGGACAGCACGCGGGCGCCGGCGGTCCGCTCGGTGGCGACCCCCAGCCGGATCATCGCGGTGTCGTTGAAGACATAGGTGCCCGGCCTGATCTCGGTCACCCCGGCCACTCCCGCGACGTGCCTGGCGGTGGGCGTGGAGCCGACGCTGATCTCGCGCAGGGCGATGCCCTCGCGGGCGCACAGCTCGGCGGTGGCCACCAGGTCGGCGCCCTCGCGCCGGGAGGTCTCGGCCAGCTCCTCCGCGGTGCGGGAGTGGTAGGCGTGGCCGGCCAGCGTGAGGAGGCCGACGACCTCGACGCCGGGGATCGCGGCGATCTCGGCCACCAGGTCGGCGGTGGGCCGCCCCGGCGGGCGTCCGAGCCGGTGCTGGCCGGTGTCCACCTCGACCAGGACCTCCACCGGCGGCCCGCCCAGCCGGCCGAGCCCCTCCGCCACCTCGGGCGAGTCGAGGCTGACGCGGACCCTGGCCCGCTCGCGCAGCGCCGCCAGCCGGCGCAGCTTGGGCTCGCCCCAGATCGGGAAGGCGAGCAGGATGTCGTCGATCCCGGCGTCGGCCATCACCTCGGCCTCGCCGAGCTTGGCGCAGGTGATGCCGCTCGCCCCGGCGTCGAGCTGCATGCGCGCCAGCTCGGGCATCTTGTGGGTCTTGATGTGCGGGCGCAGGCGGACGCCGTTGCTCGCCGCCGCCTTCGCCATCTCGCTCACGTTGGCCCTGACCACGTCCAGGTCGATGACGAGAGCCGGCGTGTCGATCTCGGGGTACATGCGTGGGACCGCCCCTCTGGTAGTTCCCGGCGAAAATAGCACCAATTCCGCATGGCGCACTAGCGTTCCGTTTAGCGGAACTCTTGACATCGTTGCGTGGTGCTGATGTTCTGTCGTGGTTTCGGAACTACATTCTGCATAGCGGAATCGGGAGCACATATGAGGCTTGGCACCGTACGCGCCGGCACCGGCGATCCCCCGCCGGCCGCCGTCCAGGTGGACGTCTCCGGCATCGGCACCCTGACCAACCCTGTGATCGGAGCGACGCCGTGAAGGCACTGGTGTTCACCGGACCCGCGACGGTGGAGCTGCGGGAGGTCGACGAGCCCGTGGTCGGCCGGGACGAGGTGCTGGTCCACGTGGTCGCCTCCGGCATCTGCGGGAGCGAGCTGCACGGCGTCAGGACGCCCGGCTTCCGGGTGCCGCCGCTGGTGATGGGGCACGAGTTCGCGGGCCGCACCGACGACGGGCGGCCGGTGCTGGTCAACCCGATCCTGTCGTGCGGGTCGTGCGACGTGTGCGCGCTCGGGCTGCGGAACGTGTGCCGGAACCGGCGGATCGTCGGGGTGCACCGGCCCGGCGGGTTCGCCGAGCGCGTGTCCGTGCCCGCCGCCGCGCTGGTCGCCCTGCCCGAGGGACTCGGCTGGACGGCCGCGGGCGTCGTGGAGCCCGTGGCGAACGCCGTGCACGCCTGGGAGCTGGCCGGAGCCCCGGCCGGGGCGCGGGTGGGTGTCATCGGCGCGGGCGCGATCGGGCTGGCGTGCCTGCAGGTCGCCCGTACGGGCGGGGCCGCCGGGGTGGACGTCGCCGACCGGTCGGAGAGCCGCCTGGCCCTCGCCGGCCGCCTCGGGGCGGACGCCGCGACCGGCGAGCTGACCGGCGAGTACGACGTGATCTTCGACGCGGTGGGCGCGGCGGCCACCCGTCGCGCGTCGGCCGCCCTGCTGCGGCCGGGTGGGACGGCGGTCTGGCTGGGGCTGGCCGACACCGAGCCCGGCTTCGACGCGGCCGGGCTGGTGCGCGGCGAGCAGCGGGTGCTGGGCTCGTTCGCCTACTCCGGCGCCGACTTCGCCGCCGCCGCCGCGATGGTCGGGAGCTGGGACCTGAGCTGGGTGGACACGTTCCCGCTGAGCGAAGGGGCGGAGGTCTTCACCAGGCTCATGAACGGCGACCCGAACCCCGTCAAGGCCCTCCTGTCCCCCGGAGCCTGACCTTCCCGGCCTTCCACGGGCGCCCGGACTCCTCGGGCGCCCGTTCTCCGTGCGTGCCGGCCGTCAGGGGCGGAGCAGGTCGCGGTAGGGATTGGCGGGCAGGCCCGTGTACGGGGTGGGGCAGCGCCACAGCTCCCCGCCGCCGCTGCCGTCCCAGGCGGTGGTCACGTAGAGCACGTCCAGATCGGGCCCGCCCAACGCGCAGCTCGTCACGTTGGCGGCCGGGACGGGGACGGTCAGGTCCGTCGAGCCGTCGGGCCGCAGCCGCACGACCGACGCGCCACCCCACAGCGCGACCCACACGTGCCCGGCGGCGTCCACCGTGATGCCGTCGGGCTGCGGGAGCCCGGCGAAGCGCCGCCGGTTCGCCATCTCGCCGCTCGCCGGGTCGTAGTCGAAGACGTCCACCTGGTCGGTGGCCGTGTCCACGTAGTACAGCAGCCGCTCGTCCGGGCTCCACGCGATGCCGTTCGAGATCGTCACCCCGGCCAGCACCCGCGCGCAGCTCCGGTCGGTGTCCAGCCGGTAGAGCGAGCCCGCGCCCGGGGTGTCGTCCTCGGCCTTGGTGCCCGCGAAGAACCGTCCGGCGCGGTCGCAGGCGCCGTCGTTCATCCGGTTGCCGGGCGGCTCGGCGGCGGTCACGGGGGCGACCACCTCCAGCCGTCCCCCCTCGTGGACGGCGAAGCCGTCCCTGACCGCGAGCGCCAGGCCGCCCGAGGCCCGGGGCAGCGCCACGCCGACCGGCCGGCCCACGTCGATGGACTCCAGGGCGTCGTCGGCGGGGTCCAGCCGGTGCACCAGGCCGGCCGGGATGTCCACCCACAGCAGCGTCCCCGTGCCGTCGTCCCAGCGTGGCCCCTCGCCGAGCCGGGCCGCGGGAACCGGTACCGGTTTCAGGTCCATCCCAAACCCCTTCGATCCACCATGCAGAATGGCATTCCGGTCAGAGCTGCTCGGAGATCGCGCGACGGAGGCCCGCCCCGACCTCTTCCAGCCGGGCCGGCGACATCCGGTCCTTGATCGCGGTCACGCTCACCGCGGCGACCGGCACGGTCCTGCCCAGGAAGATCGGCGCCGCGACGCAGCGCACGCCCGGCTCGTTCTCCTCCAGGTCGAGCGCGTAGCCGCGGTCCCGGACCTGCTCCAGGTGGGCGGCGAGCTTGGCCGGGGCGGTGATGGTGTTCCTGGTCCGCACGCCGAGGGGGCCGTACCTCTCGGCCCACGCCTTGACGGCCTCGTCGGTCGGGTACGTCCAGGCCAGCAGCGCCTTGCCGACGCCCGTGCAGTGCGCGGCGTTGCGCCCGCCCACCACCGAGCTCATCGTGATCGACCGCACGGCCTCGACCTTGTCGAGGTAGACGATCTCGCCGCCGTCGAGCACGGCCATGTGCACGGTCTCGTCGAACTCCTCGCGCAGCCGCAGCAGCAGCGGACGCACGAGGGTGCGCAGGTCCATGGACTCGTAGTATCGGAAGGCCGTGGCCAGCAGCTCGGTGCCCAGGAAGTAGGGGCCGCTCGGCTCGGGCTGCGCGGCGAAGCCGCGGTGCTTCAGCGCGCCGAGCAGGCGGTGCAGCGAGCTCTTGGGCAGGGCGAGCCGGGTGGCGAGCTCGTCGAGCGTAACGCCCCGGCTGTGCTTGCCGATCTCCTGCAGGATCAGCAGGGCGCGGTCGACGCTCCCCACCGGGGACTGGGCCTCACCCACGGGGCTCTCTTCCAGAAGATTCCATGCAATGGAATGCTAGCGCGTCATCCGGAATCTCGCCTCACATCCGCCCTCCAGAACGGGTACTTGTCGGAAGGAGCCGTGCCCCTGATGCCTAGCCGGTCGCCTGGTAGTCGAACCAGTCGAAGCACGCGCTGCCCTCGGTGGCGTACATGCCGATGACCCGGCCGGTGAAGCCGGTGGCGACCTCGGTGGACAGGTAGCGGCCGTCCAGCTCGGCCAGCAGCGTGTCCCCCGCGGAGAAGGAGATGGTGTCCGGGCCCCTGGCCGCCACACCGGTCGGCTGCGTGGGCGACCCGGCGACCGGCCCGATGACGGACGGCGGCAGGATGTCGCGGGTGCGGACGTCGATGGTGAGAGTGAGCGGGCCGGGCGGCACCGGCCGCTCGGCCACGCACTGGCGCAGCGGCCCGATCCGGGCGATCACCCGGGCCCGCCCGCCGCTCACCTCCAGGTCGTAGTGGTGGGCCTCGTCCATCCGGATGGACAGCCCCGCCGTGCCCGGCTCCGATCCGGGCGGTTCCGATCCGGCCGGTTCCGATCCGGGTGGGGCCGGTTCGAGCCGGGCGGTGACGCGGCAGTCGTGGTGCTGCTGGCGGCGGCCGACGAAGGTGTGGCCGGGCCGGTCGAGGGTCGGGCCGGTGGCGTGCAGGGTGAGCCGGCCGGGGCGCTCGGTCAGCGACCACGAACCGTCCGGGCGGTCGCGCGGGGAGATCCAGTACGGGGCCAGGGCGTCACCGTCGAAGTCGTCGCGGGACGGCTCCGGCGCGAGCGGGTGCCAGACGGCGGGCGCGGGGTGGCGCTCCTCGACGGGCCCCACGACCGGCCAGCCGTCCTCCCACCGCACCGGGGTGAGGAAGGTCTCCCGGCCCAGGACCTGGAACTCCGGGGTGTAGCCGCGCGGGCGGGTGCCGAGCAGCACCATCCACCAGGAGCCGTCGGCGGCCTGGACCAGGTCGGCGTGGCCGGTGCTCTGGATCGGCCGGTCGGTGCCGCGGTGGGTGAGGATCGGGTTGGCCGGGCCGGGCTCGAACGGGCCGCGCGGCGAGCGGGCGCGGGCGATCGACACGGCGTGGCCGCGCTCGGTGCCGCCCTCCGACATCAGCAGGTACCACCGGCCGTCCACCTGGAACAGGTGCGGCGCCTCCGGGTACTTCCCGCCGGTGCCGGACCAGACCTGGTACGGGCCCTCCAGCATCTGGCCCGCCGCGGGGTCGATCCGCGCGACCTGGGTGCCGGAGAAGGCGCACCAGCAGGAGCCGTTCTCGTCCCAGGTCAGGTCGGGGTCGATGCCGGGCAGGTCGATCCAGACCGGGTCCGACCACGGCCCCTCGGGGCGCTCGGCGGTGACGATGAAGTTGCCCCGCCCTCCCACGTTCGTGGTGATCAGGTAGAAGGTGCCGTCGTGGTGGCGGATCGTCGGCGCGTAGATCCCGCCGGAGGCGGGGATGTCCGGGGGCAGGTGGAGTTGCGAGGGCCGGTCCAGGACGTTGCCGATCTGCCGCCAGTGCACCAGGTCACGGCTGTGGAAGATCGGCACGCCGGGGAAGTACTCGAAGCTGGAGCACACCAGGTAGTAGTCGTCGCCGGCCCGGCACACGCTCGGGTCGGGGTGGAACCCGGCCACCACCGGGTTGTCGTAGGTCCGCGTGTTCACTGGTTCCTCTCCTGGAGACGGGCACGGGTGGTGAGCCGGCGCGCGGCACCGAGCACGCCTGGGGCTCCGGTGACCCGGATCCGGGCGCTCAGCGGCAGGTCGCCCGCAGACGGCCCGGACGACAGCACGATCTCCCCCGGCTCCACGAGCCGGCGGCCGTCGACGCCGGTGAACGAGAACGCGTCGGCGGGCACGTCGAAGGCGACCTCGCGGGACTCCCCCGGCTCCAGCGGCACCCGGGCGAAGCCGACCAGCCACACCACGGGCCGGGTGACCTGCGCCACCGGGTCGGAGGCGTACAGCTGCACGACCTCCTCCACGGGACGCTCGCCCGCGTTGCGGACCGTCACCCGCGCCTCGATCTCGCCGTCCGTACGACATTCCGGCTGCGACGTGCCCATGGCCTCGTACGCGACCGGCGCGTACGACAGCCCGTGGCCGAACGGGAAGGCGGGAGTGGGGTCCAGCACCGTGATCCCGTCGGCCCTGCCGCCGAGCGGCGGTTGCAGGTAGGTGGACGGGTTGATGGACGGCGAGCGCGGGATCTGCACGGGCAGCCGCCCGGACGGGTTCACCCGGCCGCTCAGCACCCCGGCGAGCGCCGCTCCTCCCTCCACCCCGGGGAAGAACGCCTGGATCGCGGCGGCCACCCGGTCCTCGTACGCGCCGAGGGCGTAGGGACGCCCGGACACCACGACGAGCACGACGGGTGTCCCCGTCTCCAGCACCGCCTCCACCAGCTCCGCCTGCACGCCGGGCAGCCGCAGGTCGGCCGCGTCGCAGCCCTCGCCCGAGGTGCCGCCGCCGAACATCCCGGCCCGGTCGCCGACGAGCAGCAGCGCGACATCCGAGCCCGCGGCCAGGTCGGCCGCCGCGGCGAAGCCCGACGTGTCCCCGCCGGAGACGTCCGCTCCGAGGGCGTACCGCACGGCGGCGCCGGGGAACTCCGCCTCGACGCGGCTCAGGACGGTCTCGACCGGCAGGCCCATGCCGCGGGAGGGATACCGGTCGAGCACGTGGTTGGGGAAGGAGTAGCAGCCCATCAGGGTGCGCGGGTCGTCGGCGCAGGGCCCGATGACGGCGATCCTGGCGGTCGTCCGCGGGTCGAGGGGCAGCAGCCGGCCGGCGTTGCGCAGCAGCACGATGGACCGTTCCGCGACGGCGGCGGCCAGCTCGCGGTTGGCCGCGCTGTCCGGGTCGGCGTCCGCCGCGCCCTCCGGGACGAGCGGGCCGCCGTCCAGCAGGCCCAGCTCGGCCTTCTGCCGCAGCACCCGGCGCACCGCCTCGTCCACGACCGACTCCTCCACCCGGCCGGCCTTCACCTGCTCGACCAGGTTGCGGCCGTAGCTCCGGGTCTCGGGCAGCTCCACGTCGATGCCGGCGCGCAGCGCGAGCGCGCCCGCGGCGGCGTCGTCCTCGGCGACGCGGTGCATCGTGGCCAGGAACGGGATCGACCAGTAGTCGGACACCACGGTGCCGTCGAACCCCCACTCCTCGCGCAGCAGCCGCCGCAGCAGGTCGGCGCTCGCCGCGACCGGCACGCCGTCGACGTCGGTGTAGGAGTTCATGACCGAGCGCGCCCCGCCCTCCCGCAGCGCCGTCTCGAACGGCGGCAGGATCACGTCGGCGAACTCGCGCGGGCCCATGCCGACCGGCGCGTGGTTGCGGGCCGCGCGGGAGGCGGCGTACCCGGCGAAGTGCTTCAACGTGGCGATGATCCCGGTCTGCTCCAGACCGCGCACGTAGGCGGCGCCGAGCTGCCCGACCAGGTACGGGTCCTCGCCGAGGGTCTCCTCGACGCGCCCCCAGCGATAGTCGCGCACCACGTCGAGCACCGGCGACAGCCCCTGGTGCACGCCGGCGGCGCGCAGGTCCCGGCCGATCGCGGCGGCCATGCGCTCCACCAGGGCGGGGTCGAAGGTCGCGGCCCAGGCCAGTGGCGTGGGGTACGCGGTCGCGCCGAAGGCGGCGAACCCGGTCAGGCACTCCTCGTGCGCGATCGCCGGGATGCCGAGCCGGCTGGCCGCCACCACCCGCTCCTGGAGCAGCCGCAGGCGTTCGGCTCCCTCGGCGGGGCTCAGCGGCTCGGTGCCGTGGACGCGGGTGAGGTGGCCGATGCCGTCGCGCAGCCGATCGTCCAGGTCGGTGCCGGGCACGGCGAAGAAGTCCTGCATGGGCGCGACCTCGCCGCCGTCGTCCACGCGGATCCACACCGAGCCGAGCTGAGCGACCTTTTCCTCCAGGGTCAGCTCCGCCAGCAGGGTTTCCGCCCGCTCGGCGGGGGTGCGGCCCTGGTCCCGCCACGGGACGTTCACATATGTCATGACTTCCTCAGAGTGAGTGCTTCAGCCCTTGAAGGCGCCGTCCATGATCCCGGCCACCATGCGCCGGCCCACGAAGACGAACAGCACGAGCAGCGGGAGCGTGGTCAGGAACGAGCCCGCCATGGCCAGGCCGAGGTCGACGGTGTAGCTGTTCTGCAGAGCCTTGATGGCGATCTGCGCGGTGTACATCTCGGGCGACTTCAGCACGATGAACGGCCACAGGAAGTCGTTCCACGCGGTGACGAAGCCGAGCAGCCCGAGCACGAACGCGGCCGGGCGCACCAGCGGGAAGGCGATGCGCCAGAAGATCTGCCAGGTCGTCGCACCGTCGATGCGGGCGGCCTGCAGGATCTCGTCGCTGATCGTGGTGGACAGGTGCTGGCGCATCCAGAAGATGCCGAACGCGCTGGCCAGTCCCGGCACGATCAGCGCCTGCAGGGTGTCCACCCAGCCCAGCGACGAAATGATCATGTACTGCGGGATGACGGCGAGCTGCGTCGGCACGGTCATGGTCAGCACGACGACCAGGAACAGCGCGTTGCGGCCGGGGAAGCGCAGCTTGGCGAAGGCGAAGCCGGCCAGCGAGCACAGCACGGCGTGCCCGACGCCGATCGTCCCGGCCACGATCAGGCTGTTGACGATCGAGCGGACGAACGGCACGGTCGTGAACACCAGCCCGGCCAGGTGGAAGAAGTTGCCGCCGGGCACGATCTCGGGCGGCAGCCGGGTGGCGGTCGCGGTGTCGGTGGTGGCCACCACGAACATCCAGTACAGCGGGAACACGCAGCCCAGCACCGCGAGGGCCAGCAGGAGGTAGGTCCACCAGCGCACGCGCTCGGCGGAACGCCGCTTCGGCTCGGTCATCATCGCTCCGGACGGATGCGGGTGGACAGGACGTAGTTGAGCGATGCCACGGCGATGACCAGCACGAACAGGGCCACGCCGATGGCCGCGCCGTAGCCGAACTGGAACTGGCCGAAGCCCTGCTCGTACAGGAAGAGCGTGAGCGTCTGGCACTGCCGGATCGGCCCGCAGGTGAGCGGCGCGCTGCGGGAGACCAGCAGCGGCTCGGTGAAGATCTGCAGGCCCCCGATCGTCGAGGTCACGATCGTGAACACGATGACGGGCCGCAGCGACGGTACGGAGATGTGCCGGAACTGCTTCCAGCCGCCGGCGCCGTCCACCGCGGCCGCCTCGTAGACCGCGCGTGGGATCGCCTGCAGGGAGGCCAGGTACAGCAGCGTCGTGTAGCCGAACCAGCGCCAGGTCACCATGACCGCGATCAGCACGTGGCTGCCCCACACCGACTGGACGAAGTCGATCGGCTCGACGCCGAACCATCCGAGCACCCAGTTGAGCAGGCCGTAGTCGCGGTCGAACATCTGGGCGAACACGATCGTGGTGGCGGCGACCGAGGTGATGTACGGGACCAGCATCGACATGCGGAAGAACACCGCCATCCGCAGCCGCGCGTGGTTGAGCAGGTGCGCCAGCCCGAGGGCCAGCGCCAACTGCGGCACGGTGGACAGCAGCCAGATGCTGATGGTGTTCCAGGCGGCGTTCCAGAACCGGGTGTCGGCGAGCAGACGGCTGAAGTTGTCGAAGCCGATGAAGACGTGCTCGCCGATCGGGTTCCAGTCGAACAGCGCCACATAGAACGTGAAAAGCAGCGGCACCAGCCCGAACACCCCGAAGATCAGGAAGAACGGAGCGATGTAGGCGTACGGGGCGATCCGCTCGCTGATGCGCTCTCGCGCGCTCGTGGGGGGCGCGGGCGAGACGGGCGGCCTGCCGGCCGCCCGTCTCGTGCCGAGACTCGTCGTCACGCTCGTCCTACTTGCCGATGGCGGTCTTGATGTTGCCCAGCGCCGCGTCCCACGCCTTGGCCGGGTCGCCCTTGCCCTGCTCGACGTTGGTGATGGCGTTCTGGAACTCCTGGCCGATGGCGGAGCTGTCGGGGCCGATGTGGAACGGCTTCAGCCCGAGCAGCGACGTGGTGTAGATGGCGCCGGTCGGCGCGTCGGAGAAGAACGGATCCTTCAGTCCGGTCAGCTTCGGGTCCTTGTAGACCGACGGGGTGGTGGGCAGCGCGCCCGAGTCCACGAAGTGGTCCAGCTGGCCCTGCGGCGACTGCGTCTTGGCGATGTAGTCCCAGGCGGCCTTGGGGTTCTTGGCGTTCTTGGGGATGGCCAGATAGCTGCCGCCCCAGTTGCCCGCCCCACCGGGGATGACGGCGACGTCCCACTTGCCCTTGGTGCCGGGGGCGTTGGTGCGGATGCCGTTCAGCATCCAGGACGGCGCGGAGATCACGGCGAACTGGTCCTTGCCCATGCCCGCGCTCCAGCCGTCGGTGAACGAGCTCTGCTTGGCCGTGATCCCGGCCTGCGCCGCCTTGATGGCCAGGTCGAAGGCGGCCTTGACCTGCGGGCTGGTGCTGTAGACGACGTTGCCGGAGGGGTCGTAGTACTTCTGCGGGCCCTGGTTGACCGCCTGGTAGAACACGCTGGTGGCGGCGTTGTCCACGAACGCCTTGCCGGTCGCCGCCGTGTACTTCTTGCCCGTCTCGATGAAGGCGTCCCAGGTGGGCCAGAGCTTGCCGACCTCCTCCCGGTCCGTGGGCAGCCCGGCCTTCTTGAACAGGTCGGTGCGGTAGGCGACGGCCATGCCGCCCACGTCGGTGGGGATGCCGATGATCTCGCCGCCCTTGGCGGTGCTCTGGCTCATCACCCAGTCGAGGTAGTCGCCCTTGACCTTGTCCGCGCCGTACTGGCGCAGGTCCTGGAAGTTCTGCGGCTGCTGCACGAACTTGGGCAGGTCGTCGCCCTGGATGAGCACCAGGTCGGGCACCTTGCCCCCGGCCAGCGCGGTGGTGAGCGCCTGCGCCGTCTCCACCGAGTTGCCCACCTCGGTGAGCTTCACCTGCACACCCGGGTTCTGCTTCTGGTAGCCCTCGACGGAGACCTTCTGGTTGATCCCGGTGAACGACCAGAACTCGAAGGACTTGCCGTCGCCGGCCGGCTGGGACGAGGTGCTCCCGCCTCCGCAGGCGGCCGTGGCCAGGGCGAGTGCCGCGGTGAGCGCGGCCGAGGGGATGATGCGAGACTTCACGGCGATCTCTTCCGATGGTGGTTTCAGTGCTGGCACGGGCCGCCGGGCGCGGCGGCGGTGGAGTCGAAGGGGGTTGGCACGGGAGTTCTCGTCGACCGGCAGCGCGGCGCCCTCGCCGGGAAGGACGCCGGGTCCTGAAAGTTTCGGCAATATGGCCGATCGTTAAGCCGCGACTTTAGGCCGATGTCTCGAAACCCGTCAAGAACCTGCCTGTAAGATCGCCGAAACAGTCGGGTGAACGCCCGAAACGCTCTGGTTAGACTGCCGCCATGACCGCGACCAGGGAGCCGTACGGCTCCGCGCCCGCCCAGCCGCTGACCATCGCGCAGCTCGCCGAGCTGGCCGGGGTGTCCACGGCGACGGTCTCCAAGGTGGTCAACGGCCGGTCGGAGGTCGCGCCCGAGACCCGCGCCCTGGTCGAGGGCCTCATCCGCGAGCACGGCTACCGCAGGCAGCGGCGGCGCGTCAGCCAGGCCCCCCTGGTGGAGCTGGTCTTCCACGCGCTGGAGGGCGACTACGCGATAGAGATCATCAAAGGGGTCCAGCAGGTGGCCCGCGAGCACCACCTGGCCGTGGTCGTCTCGGAGCTGCGGCACCGCCCCGTCGCCGGCCGCGACTGGATCGACGACGTGCTGACCCGCCGCCCCACCGGGGTGATCCCGGTGTTCTCCGGCCTGACCGACGAACAGTGCGCCCAGCTCGCGGCCCGCGACATCCCCCTCGTCCTCCTGGACCCGACCGGCGACGCGGGGAGCGGACTCCCCTCGGTGGGCGCGGGCAACTGGAGCGGGGGCCTCGCGGCCACCCGCCACCTCCTGGAGCTCGGGCACCGGCGCATCGCGATCATCACCGGCCCCGGCTACGCCCTGTGCAACCGGGCCCGACTCGACGGCTACCGCGCCGCCCTGGACATGGCCGGTGTGCCCGTCGACCCGGACCTGATCCGCCAGGGCGACTTCCTCGTCGAGGGCGGACTCGCCCAGGCCGGCGCGCTGCTGCGGCTGCCAGACCCGCCGACCGCGATCTTCGCCGGCAACGACGGCCAGGCCATCGGCGTCTACCAGGCGGCCCACGCGATGGGGCTGCGGGTCCCGGACGACCTGAGCGTGGTCGGTTTCGACGACCTGCCGTCGATGCGCTGGGCACTGCCGCCGCTGACCACGATCCGCCAGCCGCTGACCGAGATGGCCGCAGCGGCGGCCACCATGCTGGTGACGCTCGCCCGGGGCGGCCCGCCACCCCAGGGCCGGGTCGAGCTGGGCACCGAGCTCGTCGTCCGGGGCAGCACCGCTCCGCCCGCTCGCTGACCGAAACTTTCTGTGGTTTCACCGTACGTATGGCTTCGGTGAACCCTTGACAGTGCGTCGCGGCCCCGCCTAACGTGACGCGGACCACAGGCGTGAGCACCCAGCGTCAGCTGTTAGCGCTATCACAGGAACGCACGCCTCCCCCACGACTCCCGGCCGACGACCGCGCGGCACGCGCCCTGACCACGGAGGCGACATGATCGTCGACCGCATCGTCATCGACATGGCGACCCACGGCGGAGCTCCCACGTATCGGGCGTCCGGCTTCCTCTACGGCCTCTCCCCTGACGCCTCCCAGCCCCCGCCGCCCATGACGGACGAGATCAAGGTCAGGCAGCTCCGGGCGGGCGGCTCGCAGCTCCCCGCTCCCGACGGCGGCTGGGTCACCGGCGGGTACGCCGCACGGTGGGACCTCGTGAAGGCGTACCGCGCGCGGGCCGGGCGGACCGGCGCCCACCTCGAGGTGCTGCTCTCCGATCTGTGGGGCGCCGACGGGGCCGACATCCCGCGCTATCCGGGGGACGACGGCGACTGGAGCGGCTACACCGCCTTCCTCGACCAGCTCGTCGGCGACGCCAAGGCCGACGGGATCACCGGAGAGGACATCCGCTGGGACGTGTGGAACGAGGCCGACTACGACGCCTTCTGGCGCGGTCGCGGCCAGGACCAGTACCTGGAGATGTTCCGCCGCGGCACCCTGGCCATCAGGGCCGCCCTCCCGGGCGCCGTGATCGTGGGCCCGAGCTCGGCGTGCTCGCCCGGGGACCCCTGGTTCGCCGCCTACCTCGACTACGTGAAGGCGAACGACGTCGTCCCCGACGTGCTGAGCTGGCACACCCTGCCCGGCGACCCGGCCGCCGAGGCCGCCGAGGCGCGCGCCCTGCTGGCCGCCCGTGACATGAGCGTCTCCGGGTTCTCGGTCAACGAGTACGGGGCCGCCGGGGACGACCAGCAGCCGGGTCCCTCCGCGTGGTACGTCGCGCGGCTGGAGCGGGGCGGCTGCGACGGGTCGCGGGCGAACTGGGGCATGGTCGGCCGGACGCCGTCGCTGCACGACACGCTGGGCGAGCTCACCACCGCGGAAACTGGGCTGCCCATGGGCCAGTGGTGGGTGTACAAGCGCTACGCCGAGCAGAGCGGCGTCCGGGCCGGCCTCACGCCCGGGGCGGCCGAGGCCCGCGACGGCGTGGTCTTCCAGGATCCCGCCGCCCGCAGGTCGATCGCCGTGCTGGGAGCCACGCCGGCGGCCGAGGCGGGCCAGGTGGCCGTCCGGTACGACGACGTCCCGCCCTACCTGCTGAGCGGCGGATCGACGAACATCCGGGTGGAGCGCCTTCCCGCGACCGGCTCCCACGTCGGCGCGCCGGTGACGGTCTCCGACAGCCGGGCCGAGGTGGGCGGCGGCTCCGTCACGGTGACCATCGACTGGGCGGACCCCCTCGACGCGTACGCCGTCACGCTCACACCGTGACGCCCCCGCGTGGCCGGTGATCCCCGCGAGGAGGCGCATGGTGGCCTCCGCCGCGTCGAGAGGGGCACCACCGCCTGAAGCGGTGGCGCCCCGGGGCACGTCACGGCAGGTGCGTCAGCCGCGCGGGTTCCAGCCGTCGGTGTCCACGTCCAGGTCGAGCTCGTCGGCGATGTCGTCCCAGCCGGTGAACTTGAAGTTCGTGTTCTCCCGGTCGGCCTCGGCAGGGGTGTTGAGGCCGTCGTGGGAGACGAACAGGCCCTCGTCGAAGTCGCCCAGCGGCGCGTTCAGCACGGTCGAGCCGTCGCTGTTCTCGACGCCGTCGATGCCGTCGTGCTGGCCGATCCGGAACTGGCCCAGGTAGGGGTTGGTCCCTTCCCTGCGGTAAACGGCGAAGGTGCTGTCGCCCTGGCTGGAGGCCAGCAGGTAGCCCTTGCCGTTGTCCCGGTAGTAGATGGTCAGGCCCTCGGCGTCCGCGGTCAGGTGCCGGCCGCCGTAGCCGGGGTCCGCGCCGGGGGTGCACTCCTCGGTCGCCGGGTCGTAGGTGCCCGGGACGCCGTACTCGCGGACCTTGTCCACCAGGACGGGGGTTCCGGTGAGGTCGGCCCGCACCCGCCAGATGCCGACGTCCTCCTGGGCGGCGTAGAGGACGTCCTTGTCCTGGTCCACGACCATGCCCTCGACCTGGGCCTGCTCGCCGGGCTCCAGGCAGGGCGCCCAGGTCCGTCCGTTCGGCAGCGTGAACGACGCGGGCAGGTCCAGCGTCCTGACGACCTGGTAGCCGACCGTGCCGCCCGGCTTGGCGAGCAGCTTCACCAGGCCGACGGAGGTCCTGTGGCGGCGGCTGACCAGCGCGTAGGTGCCGGTGGAGTCCTTCCAGGCGGCCAGGCCGTACGCCGTCTCGGCGTCGTTGACCTGCTGCTGGGTGGTGTTGAAGACGAACGGAGCGGCCGGGTCGGTCACGTCGGTGAGGTGTCCGCCGGAGACTGCGTAGACGCGCAGGGTGTCGCGGCCGCGGTCGGAGACGATCGCGAGGTCCCTGCCGCCGAAGCCGTAGGTGACGTCCACGTTGTTGAACCGGCCGGCCTCGTCGTCGGGGCCGGGGGCGGCGGGCGCCGGGAGATGCTGGAGCTGCCGTCCGCGGAGGTCGTAGACGTAGAGCCCGCCCTCCTTGGCGGTGGTGATCACGACGCTCGCGCCCGAGTCTGACGGGTGGACCCAGATCGCCGGGTCGTCGCCGTTGGCGTTGCCGCCGGCCTCGTCGTCGAACAGGGCGGGGGTCTCGACGTCCGGGTCGATCGACGCCACGTCGGAGCCGGCCGCGGGCACGGCCAGCCCTCCTATCAGGGTGAACGTCAGGGCTGCCAGGAGAAGCCTGGGCAGGGGACGCATCGCGCCTCCTCTTCTCTTTCGGGGGTGATGGAGCCGTGGAGCTACGGGAGCCGGCACAGGGACACGGGCGAGTGTCGCCGGGCCGGGTGACGGGCCGGTGAACGCCGGGGACCCTCCACGGGTCAGCCGTGGTTGACCCGCCAGAAGTCGGAGACGGTCTGGCGGTCGCGCAGGTCCCCGAGGAGGCCCTTGGGGTCGGTGTGGAAGAGCTGGCCCTGCCAGTCCGACAGGCCGGGCGCGGTGACGAGCGGCTTGACGGTGGTGTTGCCGGACACGCCGCCCTCGCCGATCTCGTGCTTGACGCCTTCCTCGGTCATGATGAAGCGGACGTACAGCTTGGCCGCGTTGGGGTGCTTGCTCTTGGCGGCGACCGCGACGTACTTGGGGTAGCTGAAGCCGGCGAACGGCGTCATCCCCTCGCAGGTCGCCTGCTTGTACCCCTTGTCCTCGTTGTTGCGGAACTTGGAGATCGACATGAAGCCGATCTTCTTGTCGGTGGCGTTCGGCGCGCCGACCGCGGCGGAGACGTCCTCGTCGGAGCCGGTCAGCACCGGCCTGTTGCGGGATATCCGCTTGATCCACTCGTAGGCGGCGCTCTTCTCCTCGGTCTTCAGCGCCTTGCCGTACTTCGCCTGGTACGCCTGCTCCAGGGCCTGGTTGCCATGTGCGTCGAGCTGGGTGAAGAACGACAGCACGGTGGGCTTGCCGAGGGGGTCCTGCATCACCAGCTTGCCGGCCCACTCCGGCTCGGTCAGGTCCCAGACGTTCTTGACCGGGCATCCGCCGGGAGAGAGCCTGCCGTTGTAGGCGAAGACCGTGGCCTTCGACAGGGCGAGCAGGGGGTTCCGGTTCTCGGCGGGGATCTGGTCCGTCAGGTCTGAGGGGATCCACGTCCGCGCCACGCCCTGCGGCATGAGCTGGCCGACCAGCACGCCGCCGTCCTCGTACATGGCCGCGTCGATGGTGACGTTGTCCGCGGCGTGCTCCCTGATCATCTTCTCCGCGGTCTGCGGAGTGTCGGACTTCACCCCTTCCATGGCGATGCCGTACTTGGCGGTGAACGCCTTCGCCACCTCCTCGATGTCGCCGCTGGAGTCGTAGACCAGCAGGCTGCCCTCCTTCTTCGCGGCGGCGACCAGGGCGTCCAGGTCCAGGCCGGCGTCGAGGGACGGGGCGGGCAACGCCCCGGCGGTCGCCGCCGGGGACGGAGCGCCGCTGGTGGACGGCGCGCAGGCGGCCGCCGCGACCGCCAGCAGCGCCACAGAAATGATCTTCCTGGTACGCCTCATGGGTGGCGTCACTCCTTGCCTCTCGGGTCACCGGCGCCCGCAGAGCCCCGAGCCGCCGCCGGTGGGGTTAACGATGAACATCAGGTGAATAATTTGTCAAGACATACTTACGTAGAAGTGAACAAGCCTCACCGGATCCCTTCACCCGGCAAGACGACAGGTAGTGAGAATGTCAAGACAAAGTATTGACTGTTCATCTTGTGTTCATCTAATACTGAAGGCCCCTGACGAGGAGCCGACATGCGTGTGAGTCCGCCGGACATCGGTCCAACAGGCGCCACCGGCGCCGCCGCCGACACCACGTGATGGGCTGGACGGCGGCGTTCGCCGTGGTCGCGGTCCTCTTCGTCCTCATCAGCGGCGCCAACGACGGAGCCACCCTGATCGGGCTGGGGCTGCGCTTCCCCCGGACACCGGGGTGGGCCGCCGCGGCACTGCTCACGGTGGTCCTGTTCGCCGGGCCGTACGTGCTGGGGCTCGCCGTCGCGCGAACGTTCACCGAGGGCCTGGCGGGGCTGGGCACCCACGGCGGCGCGGCGGTGTTCCTGGCCGGAGTGGTCACCGCGGTGGCCGTGGTCGCCGCCCTCACCGGCAAAGGACTGCCGACCAGCCTGACGCTGGCCGTCATCGGCGGCATCGCCGGCGCCGGGCTGGGCGCCGGGCTTCCGGTGTCGTGGCACGGCGTGGCCGTCGTCCTCGGGGTCGGCGCCTGCGCGCCGCTGGCCGGTCTGGTCCTGGGCTACCTGCTGGGGGCCCTCTCGCGTCGCGTGCCGTCCTACCACCGGATGCCCCGGCTGGTGCTGGCCGCCCACCTGCTGGCCTACGCCGCCCAGTGCACGGCGTACGCGGTCAACGACGGCCAGAAGATGGTGGCGGTGGTGAGCGTCGCGGTGGACGTGGGCCGGGACGGTCTCGGCGGGGTCGGTCCCGTCGGCCTCTCCCCCGGCTGGATGGCCTGCCTCGCCCTGCTGTTCCTCGCCGGCGCCCTGGCCGGCCTGACCCGCGTGGGCGAGCGCCTCGGCCGCGGCCTGGTCATCGCCCGGCCCCTGCACGTCCTCTCGGCCGAGACGGCCGCCACCGGCGCCGTCCTCGGCAGCTCGGCCCTGGGCAGCCCGGTCAGCATGACCCAGTCCGTGCTCGCCGGTGTCGTCGGCGTGGTGGCGAGCGAGGGTTCCCGGCGGGTGCGCTGGCAGGCGGTGGCCAACGTGGGCACGGCCTGGCTGGTCACCCTGCCGTCGTCCCTGGCGCTCGGCTGCGTGGCCGGCCTCGCGCTGAGGCTGCTGTGAGCGGCGGAACCGGCCGCAGGTGGCGCTTCGGGCGGGCCTGGGACGAGCTGCGCGGCCGGTCGGGACGGCGGGTCGTCGATCTCGTCCGCGGCCAGGTCGCCATGGCGCGGGCCGGGGCCGTCCTGGCCTGCTCGGCCGCCTCCGGCGCGATCGAGCGCCCGGCCGCGCGGACCCGGATGACCGAGATCGAGCACGAGGGCGACGCGGCGCGGGCCGAGCTCGTCCGCGCCCTGCGGCGGATCCTGGCCACCCCGCTCGACCGGGAGGACCTGTTCCGGCTCTCCCGCTCCATCGACGACGTCCTCGACCACCTGCGCGACTTCGTGCGCGAGGCGGACCTGTTCGGGCCGGCCGGCCTGGACTTCGCCGTCGAGCCGCTGCGGGCCGTGGTCGACGGCCTCGACGAGCTGGAGGAGGCCCTGCTCAAGGTCTTCGACGACCCCGGCTCGGTCACCGTGGCCGTGCTGGCCACCCGCAAGTGCTGCAGCCGGGTCCGTCAGCTCCACCAGGCACGGCTCACCGAGCTGTTCGCCGGGTCGCTGAGGATGGACACCCTGCGCGAGCGCGAGCTGCTGACCCGCCTGGACGCGGTGGGCCGCCGGCTCGGGGAGTCCGCCGACGCGCTCGCCGACGCGATGCTCAAACGAAGCCACTGAACGTCCCTCATCCCCCCGGAGGAGAACCCATGGCCGTAACGACCAGGACGCAGCCGCCGCGCCGGCCGCCCCGGCGGCGCCGGCTGCTGTACCGGCTGCGCGTGCTGCGCCACGACCCGACGGCCCTGCTCGGCCTGGTCCTCGTCGTCCTGCTCGCCTACCTCGTCGTCGCTCCGCTGGTCGCCGTGCTGTCGGACGCCTTCCGCCTGCAGTACGGCGACGAGGTCCACGCCGGGCAGCAGCCGGGCGAATGGACCGGCTACTACCTGTGGCGGGTCTTCCGCTCGCCGATCAGCGGCCTGCTGTTCTGGGAGCCGCTGGTCAACACGATCGTGGTGGCGGTCGGCACCACGCTGTTCGCGCTGCTGCTCGGAGGCGGGACGGCCTGGCTGCTGACCCGGACCAACGTCCCGGGGCGCGGCTGGCTGGCGGGCGCGCTCGTCATCCCGTACATGCTGCCCTCGTGGACGTTCTCGCTGGCGTGGCTCACGCTGTTCAAGAACGAGCGCTCCGGCGGGCAGCCCGGTTTCCTGCAGGCGCAGGGCGTCCGCACGCCGGACTGGCTGGCCTACGGCGCCCTGCCGATCATCGTCACGCTGGGGCTGCACTACTACCCGTTCGTCCTGCTGCTCGTCGGGAACGCGCTGCGCCGGATCGACGCCCAGCTGGAGGACTCCGCCAGGGTCCTCGGCGCCCCACGGCGGACCGTCGTGCGGCGGATCGTGGCGCCGTTGATGCTGCCGGCGCTGTCCTCGGCCGTCCTGCTCGTGGTCGGCCGGGTGCTGGGCACGTTCGGCACGCCGTACGTGCTGGGCCTGCCCGCGGACTACCGGGTGCTATCCACCGGCCTCTTCCAGTCGATCCGCGACCGCGGCACCGGGGTGGCCTCCGTCCTGGCCACCGTCATCGTGGTCATCGGCGTGCTGATCGTCTTCACCGACATGCGGCTGGTGCGCGAGCACCGCCGGTTCGTCACCGTGGGCGGCAAGGGGGCGATGGACCGGCTGGGCGACCTGCGCCGCCGCCGCTGGCCCGCCTTCGCGCTCGGCCTGCTGGTCTTCGCGGTGAGCGTGCTCGTCCCGGTGCTCACGCTGCTGCTGTCCACGCTCACCCGCACGCCTCTCGACCTGTCCACCCTCACCCTCGACTACTGGCTCGCCGAGCGGCTGCCCGGGGCCGTCGGGTTCCCCCACGGCGTCCTGCGCGGCCCGGAGCTGTGGGAGGCGGCGTGGAACTCGCTGCGCGTCGTCGGCGTGGCCGCGCTGATCTGCGCCGTCGTCGGCCTGCTCATCGGGTACGTCGTGGTCCGGGGGACGGCGCCGCGCATCGGCGGGTTCCTCCGGCAGGTGTCCTTCCTGCCCTACCTCGTCCCCGGCATCGCGTTCGCGGCGGCCTCGCTGTCGCTGTTCGCCGTCGCCAGGGGCCCCGTCCCCGCGCTGTACGGCACCACGTTCCTGCTCATCCTCGTGATGGCCGTGACCCACCTGCCCTACAGCTCCCGCTCGGGCATCGCGGCGATGACGCAGCTCGGCCGGGAGCCGGAGGAGGCCGCGCAGATCGCCGGCGCCTCCTGGTGGCAGCGGATGCGGCGGATCGTCTTCCCCATCCAGAAGGGCGCGCTCGTCACCGGGATCACGCTGCCGTTCGTGTCCGGGCTCAAGGAGCTCAGCATCGTCATCATGCTGACCACCACCGGCACCGAGCTCCTCACCACCCTGTCCATCGGCCTCGTCGACTACGGATACACCCAGCTCGCCAACGCGGTCGTCCTCGTGATCGCCCTGCTCTCCTTCACCATGACGTCCCTGACCCAGCGCCTGACCAAGAGCGGCCTGGCGTCCGGCCTAGGAGGATAGATGCCGACCATCACCCTGAGCGGAGTCGCCAAGAGTTACGGCGGCGGCGACCGCGCGGTGAACAACCTCGACCTCGTCGTCCCCGACGGCGCGTTCATGTGCCTGCTCGGCCCCTCCGGCTGCGGCAAGACCACCACTTTGCGGATGATCGCCGGTCTCGAACAGCCGACCGCGGGCACCATCGCCGTCGGCGACCGGGTCCTCGACTCCGTGGAGCAGGGCCTGTACGTGCCGCCGGAGAAGCGCGGCATGGGGCTGGTCTTCCAGAACTACGCGCTCTGGCCGCACATGTCCGTGCGCGAGAACGTCGAGTTCGGCCTGCGCATGCGCAAGGTCCCCGGCCCGGAGCGGCGGGCCCGCGCCGAGACGGCGCTCAAGATGGTCCACGTCGACGCCGCCATGGACCGCTATCCGTCGCAGCTCTCCGGCGGGCAGCAGCAGCGCGTCGCCCTGGCCAGGATGCTCGCCGTCAACCCGTCCGTGCTGCTGCTGGACGAGCCGCTGTCCAACCTCGACGCCCGGCTGCGCCTGGAGATGCGCGCCGAGCTCAAGCGCATCCACGAGGAGTCGGGAGCCACGATCGTCTTCGTCACCCACGACCAGCTGGAGGCCCTGACCATGGCCACCGACATCGCGGTCATGAACGAGGGCGAGCTGCAGCAGCTCGCCGCGCCCATGGAGATGTACGCCAGGCCCGCCAACCGGTTCGTCGCCGAGTTCGTCGGCAGCCCGCCCATGGCCATCGTGGACGTCGGCCCCTCACCCGCCGGCCTGGCCGCGTCCCTGTTGCGCCACGTCGAGCAGCGCATGCCGCGCCCGGAGCCGCCCGCCGCCGTCGGCGTCCGCCCCGAGGCGCTGCGGCTGGACCCGCCGCCCGGCTCCGCCTGGCGCGAGGAGGCGGTCGTCGAGGCCGTCCTGCCGGCGGGCTCCTCCTGGACCGTACGGCTGCGCGTCCTCGACGCCGAGCTGTACGCCGTGTCCTACACGCCGGTCCTGGCCGAGCCCGGCGACGTGCTGACCGTCTGGACCGAGCGGCTGCACCTGTTCGGCGCGGACGGGACCCGGATCTCCTCCTGGGACGCCGAGGGGGTGGGCGCGTGATCCGTCCCAGAGCGCTGCTGCTGGACTTCGGCGGCGTGATCGTGCAGACGGGCAAGCGCCCGTCATGGGCGGCCGAGCTGGCCGCCGAGGTGCACGGCCTGCTGGCCGGGGCCGGCTTCGACGCTCTCACGGCCGAGGAGGTCGAGGGCGACATCCGGGCCGGGGCGCGGGCCGACTCGTCCTGGAAGAACGCCGCCTCGCGGCGGATCGCGCCCGAGGAGCTCACCCACCGTCGCTTCTGGGCGGAGTTCGTCGCGGCCGACTGGCCGGACCAGGCGCGAACGCTGGTGACCGTCGAGGCGACGGCCCTGTGCAAGCGCATGGGCGAGCTGCGCAGCGACCGGAAGATCCGCCCGGGGACGGAGGAGCTGCTGGCCGCCTGCCGCGAGCACGCCGTCACGCCCGCGGTCGTCAGCAACGCGCTGTGCGGCGCCGTGCACCGCGACTTCCTGGCCCGCACCGGCCTCGACCGCCAAGTGGCGGCGCAGGTCTACAGCGACGAGGTCGGCGTCCGCAAGCCGAACCCCGAGATGATCCTGCTCGCCTGCCGCGCCCTCGGAGTCGATCCGGCCGACGTCTGGTACGTCGGCGACACCCACGACCGGGACGTGGTGTGCGGCGCGCGAGCCGGGGTGGGGGCCACCGTCCTCATGGTCTCCCCCAGCACCGACAAGATGCCGTACCCCGTGCGGCAGATCCCGCAGGCCACCGT
Source organism: Nonomuraea sp. 3-1Str (assembly GCF_031570565.1). NCBI lineage: Bacteria > Bacillati > Actinomycetota > Actinomycetes > Streptosporangiales > Streptosporangiaceae > Nonomuraea > Nonomuraea sp. 3-1Str. Next base: position 16,236 of record NZ_JALHBK010000024.1, on the reverse strand, counting down.
CGAGGACCCGCGCGGCCTGCTGAACCTTCTGGAGGCGACATGGACGTGAACACCTCACGCGAGCTGGCGGCCATCGCGGCCGAGGCGGCGAGGGCGGTCGGCGACCGGCTCAGGAACGCCTTCCGCTCCAGGCCCGAGGTGCGCACCAAGCGCGACTTCCACGACCCGGTCACCGAGCACGACAAGGCGGCCGAGGACCACATCAGGCAGGTCCTGGCGCGGCGCTCCCCCGGCAGCGTCGTGGTGGGCGAGGAGGGCGGCACCCACGGCGAGGGCGCCGTCCACTGGTACGTCGACCCCATCGACGGCACCGCCAACTTCGCCGCCGGCCTGCCGTTCTTCTGCACCTCGATCGGGGCGGCCGTGGACGGCGAGGTGGTCGCCGGCGTGGTCTACGACCCCGTCCGCGACGACGAGTTCACCGCCTGGCTCGGCGGCGCCGCGTACAACGGGGAGCCGATCCGCAGCTCCGGCGCCCGCACGGACCGGGACGCGGTGCTGCTGTCCAGCTATCCCAGCCCCCGCGACCTGGAGGCGGAGGGCGAGGAGGCGCTGCACCGCTTCGCCCGCATGGTCAACGCCTTCGCCTCCACCCGGCGGCCGGGCAGCGCCGCGCTGAAGCTCGCGCACGTGGCCGCGGGATGGTCGGACGTCGCCTACGGCACCCACGTCAACGCCTGGGACGTGGCGGCCGGGTCGCTGCTGGTCCGGCAGGCCGGGGGCGTCTACATCCCGCTGTCCGGCGACGTCCTCGCCCCCGGCGGCTACCTCGCCTGCGTGGGCGGGTACGACCTGGCCGGCTCCGTCATGGCCGAGGTCGCCGGGCCGGGGATGACCGCGTGATCCGCTGGATCGTCACCGACCTGGACGGCACGCTCGTGGGACGCGACCTGGCCATGGTCCCCGCCAGCCGCGACGCGCTGCGCCGCTTCCGCGAGGCGGGCGGGGAGGTCGTCATCGCGACCGGGCGGATGGAGGCGTCGGCGCGCCGCTACTACGACGAGCTGGGCCTGGACGGGCCGGCGATCCTCTACAACGGCGCCCGGACCGTCAACCTGGCCACCGGAGCGGTCCTGCGCTCGCGCCACCTGCCGGCGCCGGCGTGGAAGACGCTGCTCGGCGGGTTCGACGAGCTGGCCCGGCAGGGCGTCCACCCGGTCGCCTTCTGCGGTGAGGAGGCGCTGGCGGTGCACGACGTGCCCGAGCTGCGGGACTTCGCGCGGCGCGACGGGATCGAGCTGCGCGACCCGGGCGACTGGACGGCGCTGCCGCCCGGCGGCATCACCAAGTGCATGCTGATCGGCGACCGGCTGCCGCACCTGGACATCCCCGGGACAGTGACGGTCCGGTCGGAGGCGACCTACCTGGAGGTGCTGCCCGCGGGGGCGACCAAGGGCAGCGCGCTGCGCGAGCTGGCCGCGTCCCGGGGCGTGCCCCTGGAACAGGTCGCGGCCGTCGGCGACAACCCCAACGACCTCGACATGATCATGGCGGCCGGGGTGGGTGTCGCGGTCGGCGACGGTCACCCCGAGGTCCGCGCGGCCGCCGACGTCGTCGCCGGGGCCTGCGCGGACGGCGCGGTCGCCGAGGTGGTGGAGCTCGCGCTCCGGTCCTGACGGCCGCCCTGATGTCGAGGGTGTCAGGCGGAGGCGACCCGGCTGCGCGCCGGGGCGCGGGCTCCGGCCGTATGCCGTGGACGACCACCGCTCCCCCGCCGATCAGCGTGGCGGTGACGGCGGCGACCGCGGCGGGCTTGGCGGCCGGCGAGGAGCAACAGCGCCGGCGCCGCGCCCCGCTAGACGATGTTCAGCTCGGGGCGCGCCCCCGCGCGGGCGAAGCGGCGGGCGTCCAGGCCGCTGACGTCCACGAACGGCTCCCGCCCCAGGCACAGGTCGCGGACCACCTCACCGACGGCCGGGCTCATCAGGAAGCCGTGACCGGAGAAGCCGGTGGCGTAGATGAACCGGTCCACGTCCGGGGCCACCCCGATGAGGGCGTTGTGGTCGGGCGTCACCTCGTACAGGCCGGCCCAGCCGGTGGCGATGCCGGTCTCCATGAGCGCCGGGACGCGGCGGGCCATGGCCTCGCCCAGCCTCGGCAGCCACGCGTCGGACCGGTCGAGCTTGAAGCCGGGGGTCTCGTCGGGGTCGGACATGCCCAGCAGCAGGCCGGGCCCCTCCCGGTGGAAGTAGAACGTGGTGGCGAAGTCGATGGTGAACGCCGTCGGCGGCAGGTCCGGCATCGGCTCGGTGACCAGGACCTGCCTGCGCAGCGGGGTGACCGGCAGGTCGACGCCCACCCAGCCGCCGACCGGGGCCGACCAGGCGCCGGCCGCGCAGACCACGGTGTCGGTCTCGATGCGCCCGCCCTCGGTGAGGACGGCGACGATGCGGCCGTCCACGGTCTCGATGCCGGTCGCGGCGCAGTTCGGCAGCAGCCGCGCGCCGAGCCGCCGGGCCGCGCCCGCGTACCCGAGGACCACCGACTCGGGCGTGCAGTGGCCGTCGGTCGGCGAGTAGGCGGCGGCGAGCAGCCCTTCGGTGTCGATGAGCGGCGACAGCTCGGCGGCCTCGCGCAGCGAGATCATCCGGCTGGGCACGCCGAGGTCGTTCTGGACGGCGACGTTCTTCTCGAACTCGGCGACGGCCGCCGGTGAGTCCAGCAGGAACAGGTAGCCGGGCTTGTGCAGGTCGATCTCCTGCCCGAAGCGCTCGGTGAAGGCGTCGAACGTCTCCAGGCTGCGGACGGCGAGCTCGATGTTGACCCGGTCGGAGAACTGCGCGCGCACTCCCCCGGCGGCCTTCGAGGTCGAGCCGGAGCCCAGCGGCCCCTTGTCGAGCAGGACCACGTCGGGGACCCCCGCCGCGGCCAGCGCGTGGGCCGAGCTGACGCCCATGGCGCCACCCCCGATGATCACGGCCGAGGCCCGCGCGGGCAGCTCGCGCCCGGACTCCTGCATCAGACGACTCCTTTCGGCGACGGTAGGTCCAGCATCGCGGAGCGGGTGACGCGGGAGGAAGCGGTCGAGCGCGGCCATCTGCGGGCGTGGCGGAAGAACTTCTTGTGCTTCATCGGCGCTCGTCTTGTGCTGCGTCGCCGCCGGCCTCGTACGAGAGGCCGGGATGCCCGCCCTCGCCCAGCCGGGCCGCGGCCTGGCGCAGGGCGCGCACCGCGCCGCCGACCGTCGGGTTCGTCGTCCGGGAACGGTACACGGCGCCGATGCGGCGGCGCGCCGCGACCCCGTCGAGCCCGGTCGCGACCACGCCCTCGCCGGGCTGGTGGGCGAGCGCAGGGACGAGGGCCACACCGAGGCCGGAGCGCACGAAGCCGCGGATGACGCCGTAGTCGCCGCTGCGGTGGTCGACCCGCGGCTGGTAGCCCGCCTGGGCGCACAGGCCGCGCAGGAACGCGGCTCCGGCGGTGCCCTCCCGGGTGGCCACCCACGTCTCGTGCTTGAGGTCGTCGAGCCCGATCCTCTCGGCGCCGGCCAGCGAGTGCCGCTCGGGCAGCAGCACCAGCAGCTCCTCCTCCAGCAGCCTCACCTGGTGCAGGTCCCGCGGCCAGGCCCTCGGGACCAGGTCGTACCGGTAGACCAGCGCCAGGTCGAGCTCCCCCGCGCGTACCAGGGGGACGAGCTCGTCGGGCTCGCCCTCGTCGAGGTGGGTCTCGACGGACGGGTGCGTCCGGGCGTACGCGGCCAGGGCGACGGGCAGGAGCCGCCGGCTGGCCGTGGGGAAGCTGCCCACCCGGAGGCGGCCGATCGTGCCCTCGCACAGGCCGCGGACGTCCTCCTCCAGGGCGTCCAGCGCGGACAGCACGTCCACGGAGCGCAGGACGAGGTAGCGGGCCGCCGAGGTCGGCGTGATCGTGTGGGCGCCGCGCTCGAACAGCGGCACCCTGACCACCCGTTCCAGCGCCGCGATCTGCTGCGAGACCGCCGAGCCGGTGTAGCCGAGGCTCCGCGCGGCGCCGGCGAACGATCCGGCGTTCAGCACGGCGGCGAGCGTCCGGAGGTGAACCGGATTCAGCATCAGCAGATCTGTCCTTACATGTACCAATTCCACCCATTCTCTCGCAGCAGCACGCCCGCGAACAGCCGCCACCCACATGCCGGACAGGCCGCGCCCGCGCTCTTTTGTCAGTGATGATCTCTACTGTCCCGCCCATGACCCAAGCGACGCAGACCTACAGCTACGCCGCGCCCTCCGCGATGGTGGACGGGCGTCTGGGACTGTCCACCTCCGGTGGCCGGGCCCTCAGCGGCCCCTCCCTGGCGCCCCGGTTCTTCAGCGGCGTGGTGACCCAGGCCGCGCCCGCAGCCGCGGCGCTGCTGGGCGTGGCCGACGTGGCCCTCACCCGCTACCACCAGCCGCGTCCCGGCTGGACCCGCGACCCGGTCGTCACCTGCGGCGGCGACCGGCTGCGCTTCGAGTCGTTCTCCGCCTGCGGCGGCGTCTACTCCCGGCTCGACCTGCTCGACGACGCCCTGGACGGCGAGGTGTTCGACCGGGGCACCACGAACGTCGACGTCAACGGCCCCCTGCGCGAGGCGCTGGCCAGGGTGGGCGGACGCGACCCGCTCCACCTGGGCGTCGGCGCCGACGAGCTGACCGTGACGACACTCGACGGCGCGGTCGTGGAGAAGAAGGTGCCGCTGCCGGAGCGGTGGCTGCGGGGCTTCGCCGAGGTCCAGGTCATCGCGGCGGGCATGGACCTGCGGGCGGAGCTGCCCGGCATGAGCGCCGTGCGCTTCCTGCGGTCCCTGCCCAAGCGGGCGACGGCCGACCTCTGGGTCGCCCCCGCGGGCCGCGACCTGCGCGTCACCGACCGTCCCGCCGCGGGCGCGGTGTGCCTGTCCGGCGTGGGCCGCCTGGCCACGCTGCTCCCCCTGCTCCGCTTCGCCAAGAGCCTCAAGGTGTACGGCCCGGCCGGGACCGGCGGCCCGGCGTCCAGCGCCTGGGAGCTGGAGCTGCCCGGCATGCGGTACACGCTGGTCCTGTCGCCGGAGCGCTGGCGTGGCTTCTCCGGTGAGGGCGCGGTCCTGGCCGACCTCGCCACCGACGAGGCCGAGGCCGACGCCGACGTGGTGGGCATGCTGCTCAACTTCGAGCCGGAGGTGGAGATCGGCCTGCTCGCCGACCGCGCGGGCCTGCCCACCGACCGGGTCCGGGCCGCCCTGACCCAGCTCGGCACGGCCGGCCGCGTCGGCTACGACCTGTCCGAGGCCGCGCACTTCCACCGCGAGCTGCCGTACGACCGCGAGCACGTCCAGCATCTCAACCCGCGCCTGGCCTCGGCGAAGGCGCTGGTCGAGGCCGGGGCCGTGCGGCTCGACGGCGACACGGCGCGGGTGCGCACCGACGGCGGTGTGCGCGAGGTCGGGCTGGCCGACGGCTCCTGCACGTGCCCGTGGTGGTGGGACCACCGTGGGTCCCGCGGCCCGTGCAAGCATGTGCTGGCCGCCCGCATCGCCGCCCGCGCCACCGCGGACGAGCTCGCGGACGCGTCACCTCTTCCCGGCGGTCCGGCGTAGACGTCGTACACTCTTGGACGCTCATGTCCGATCTGCCCGATCCTGGCAGCGACCGCGAGGAGCCGCATGGAGCACGACGCCAAACTGCTGGACTACAACGCCTGGCTGTTCTGGCAGGAGGCGGACGAGGAGCAGCGGAAGGCGCAGCTCGAACGGCAGCGCGGGCTCGTCGAGCTGACCGGCGGCTCCATCGGGGAGCGGACGTTCGTCTCCGAGCTGGCCATGGTGCACCCGGCCGACCTGCGCATGGGCGACGACTGCTACATCGCCGCCCACGCCTACGTCACCGGCAGCCTGCGCACCGGTGACGACTGCACCGTCAACCCGTTCACCGTCGTACGCGGCAAGGTCACCCTCGGCGACGGCGTCCGGATCGGCGCGCACACGTCCATCCTGGGCTTCAACCACTCCATGGAGCCCGACCGCCCCGTCCACCGGCAGCCGCACAGCGAGCGCGGCATCACCGTCGGCGACGACGTGTGGATCGGCTCGAACGCGGTGATCGTGGACGGGGTGACCATCGGCTCCCACGCCGTCGTCGGCGCCGGCTCGGTCGTCACCAAGGACGTGCCCGAGTGGGCCGTCGTGGCGGGCAACCCGGCCCGGTTCATCCGGGACCGGCGCCACCGCAAGGCGTCCCGCCACGCCGACGCCGCGCACGCCCTGGCCGAGCTGGCGGACCGCGCGCGGGAGCAGTGCGCGCGGATCGTCGGGCGGAGCTGGGAGGACGACGCCGACGCGCCCGACGGCACCCCGTCCGGCCGCTACGTCAACGCCCCCGGCGACGCCCCGACCCTGCGCGCGCACGCCGACGCCGTCGAGCTGTCCTTCCTGCTGACCGGCGAGCCACCGCGCCGGCTTCCGCGCGAGGAGCACGTCCGCAGGCTGCGGCAGAACCAGGACCCCGTCTCGGGCCTGACCCCGCTGCTCGGCCCCGACGGCCGGCACGCCCCGCCGCCCGCCGGGTACGAGGACGGCACCGCGCACTACCACGTCCTCAGCCTCGGCTACGCCCTTGACCTGCTCGGATCCCGGTTCGAGCACCCGATCCGCGCGGTGGAGCGCATGACCCCGGCGGACATCTCGGCCGTGCTCGACGGGCAGCCGTGGCGCGACGCCGGCTGGCAGGCCGGGGCGGGCGTCGACACGCTGGGCACGGCCCTGATGTGGAACCTCCGCCACGGCGAGGTCTCCCCCGCCCAGCTCGACGCCTTCTTCGGCGGCCTGCTCACCCGCTGCCGCCCCGACAACGGCATGTGGAGCCGCGAACGCCCCAGCGACGGGCTGCTCCAGCCGGTCAACGGCTTCTACCGGGCGACGCGGGGATCGTTCGCCCAGTTCGGGCTGCCGGTGCCGTACCCGGAGCGCGCCGTCGACACCGTGCTCACGCACGCCGCCGACACCCGGCACTTCGGCCCGGGACGCACCACCGCCTGCAACGGGCTCGACGTGGCGCACCCCCTCTGGCTGGCCCGGCGGCAGAGCGCGCACCGCGCCGACGAGATCACCGCGTGGGCGTCCGCCCAGGTCGCGCTCATCGCCGCGCAATGGGTGGACGGCGAGGGCTTCCCCTTCGCGCACCCGCCGCTGAGCGGCCCGAACCACCGCGACCACCGCCCGGGACTCCAGGGCACGGAGATGTGGCTGGCCACGCTCTGGTACGTCGCCGACCTGCTCGGCCTGGCCGAGTCCCTCGGCTACCGCCCCCGGGGCGTCCACCGCCCGGAACCGGCCGTCGACCTCCCCGCCCGGTAGGACTCGTTCACGATCCGGGCGGGCCGGCGGGGTGGACGACGTCGGCGCCGTGTTCCGCCAGCAGGTCGGCCAGGCGGGCGGCGTTGCGCTGGGAGTTGTCGGCGCAGCAGTTGTTCGTGAGCACGTGCGTGGTGGCGGCCTCGCCGGACAGCTTCGCGATCCGGCCGGCCCAGTCCCGCAGCTCCTCCTCCGCGTACAGGTAGCCGAACCGCTCCTCGATGACCCGGCTCGTCCACTTGTCCGAGTGGCCGTGCAGGCGTACCACGGCCAGGTCGGAGGTGGCGGCCAGCACGGGCGGGACCGACGACGGATGCCCCTGCGGCATGTCCACCCCCACGTACGGCAGGTCGTGGGCCTCCAGGAAGGCGAGCGTCTCGCGGCGGTGCCGCTCGTCCAGCCAGGCGGTGTTGCGGAACTCGACGCAAATGCGCGCCGGCCGGCAGCGGTCGCGGCACTCCAGGATGTGGCGGCGGCTCGCGGCGCCGGGGGTGAACCACTGCGGGAACTGGAACAGCAGCGCCCCCAGCTTGCCCGCCTCGCGTAACGGCCGCAGCGCGCTCAGGAACCGCGCCCACACCTGCTCGGCCACCTCCGGCGGCACGTCACGCAGGTAGAGCGTGCGCCGGGGCTCGCCGAGCGCGGCCCGTAAGTCCTTGTACAGCGCCGCGGGGCGGGTCGGGTGATGGGTCAGCAGCGAGAACGCCTTGACGTTGAACGTGAAGCCCGGCGGGGTGCGGTCCCGCCACAGCTCGGCGGTGCGCTCGGCGGGCGGGTGGTAGTAGGTGGCGTCCACCTCCACCAGGGGGAACCGGCTCGCGTAGTACCCCAGCCTGGCCTCCGGCGTGGCGGCATCCGGGGGATACCAGCCGGAGGCGAGAAGCGACTTGTCCGTCCAGGAGGCCGTACCGACAAGGATCTTCCCCATGCCTTCACCGTACGCTCCGCGAGGTCAGCTCGTCGCCGGGGATTCGTCCGGCCGGGGCGCGATGAGCCGCTGGAGCCTGCGCGCCTCCTGGAGCAGCCGGCTGGACCCCTTGCGGGATGCCAGCTCCGCGAGCCCCGGCAGGTCGGCGCGGGCGGCCGTGAGGCGGGCGGCCGCGGCGGCGACGGCCAGCAGATCGGCGAGTCCGGCGCGGGGCCTGTCGCCGTCTGCCGGGAGGAGCCCGGGAACGAGTTCCGGAAGGAGCTCCGGGATGAGTCCCGGCAGGACTCCCAGGAGGAGTCCCGGCACGAGCCGCGCCGACAGCGCCCACACCGCCTCGTGGGCTCCCGCCCGCGTGGCGTCGCCGAGGACCGCCGCCACGCGGTTGAGCTTGGCGTAGCCGTTCGTGATCCGTTCGGTGAGCGCGTCGGCCATGGCCTCGACGGGCACCTCGCCGCGGGCGGCCAGGATGAGCAGGGCGTCCGTGGCGCTCGCCCGCGCGGCCGGGCCGGCGTGGCTCATGCCGCAGGCCAGCGCGTACGCCGTCGCCGTACCGGCGGGCCCCCCGCCGCGCGCGGGGGCGGGCAGGACGGCCGCGCCGCCGTCGCGCACCTCCACGGAGGCGGCCAGGTGCGGCACGAGGTGGGCGGCGGCGAGCTCCCGGTGCGAGGGAAGGCCGCGCGGCCACCACCCCAGCGTGTGCCTGTGCTCCGGCGCCGGCTCGAACAGCCCCGCGACCGGCTCGGGCAGAGCGGCGTCACGACCGGTCACGACGACGTCCACGCTCCAGCGGACGGAGCCGGGCATGCCGGAGACGCGCGGCCGGCAGGACACCTCGGGATCGGCCAGGCGGTCGCCGGCCATCCAGGAGGCGCAGGCCCGGCCGGCGTCCGAGGTGAACGTCCTGACCCGGCGGACGGTCGCCGCGTCGATCTCCCGGGGCAGTCTGAGCAGGGCCTGCGTCAGGTCGGCGGGCAGGGCCCGCGCCCCGGCTGCCTCCAGGCGTTCGAGGCGGTCGAGCAGCACGCCGTGGTCGACGTGGCCGGTGCCCGACGTAGGCGTGGCCAGCAGGACGGGATGGACCACGCCCCTCTCGAACGGGGCGACGAGCTCGAAGGCGCGTCGCCGGGAGAGGCGGTCGATCGCGCCCGCGGCGACGGCCCACCGATCGCGGGCCCGTTCGGGGTCGTGCGGCAGCTCACGGCTAACCTTCGGCATGGCGAACGCGAAGAACGCCCGGTCGAGGACCTCGTCCAGGGCGTCGTCGGCGTCCCGGACGAAGTAGTCGAAAGCGTACGCGCGGTGCGGCTCCCACCAGGGGCGCAGTGCCTCGCGTAGCGCGTCGGGCTCCCGGTGCGACCACTCGGCGAGCCCCGCGAGGAGGCGTTCGAAGGTGAGGGGGTCGTACGGCCACCGGAAGCCGATGAGCTCACGGACGAGCTCACGGGGCGACGCGATGGACGGCAGCGGTTGCGGAGCGGGGACGGCGACGAGGACCGGCACCTCTGGCGGGGCCTCACCGCCGACCTCGCCGTACGCCGCGCCGATCCGATCGCGCAGGTCGGCCGGCAGCGCGGCCGCCGCTTCCCTGACCGCCTCACGGCCCTCCTCCCCCGCCACTGGGGCGAGCTTCACGGCCAGCCGTACGGCCCGCTCCTGCAGGACCAGAGAGTCGTGCCCGGCGACCTGCGAGAGGACGCGGAGCGCGACGTCCGCCCGTCCGCCGCCGGGACCGGACGTGGCGGCACCCGCGGCCGTGGCGCCGAGCCAGGACAGGAGCGACCGCAGCAGCCTGGGCTCCGGCCGGAACGCCAGGGACTCCACCGCCTCGGCGAACAGCTCCCCGGTCAGCCGCCCGGCCTCGTCCAGCGCCCGCAGCCGTGCCACGGCCGTCTCGGCCACCGCGACGGGAGCGGCGGGCAGCAGGCGGGCGTAGTCCTTGGCCCGCTCGGCGGTCTCGCCGAGGCTGGGAGCGAGCCGGTCGTGCAGGGTCGCGAGCAGGGGCAGCCCGTTCTGGCCGTCGCGCAGGAGGCGTCCGACGACGCCGTCGAGCACGGCCCGGCGCTCCAGCAGCCCGGAGTCCGTCAGCGCCGCGAGGGTGGGGACGGCGCCGGGCAGCGCCTCACTCAGGCCGTCGGCCTCGAAGATGCGCTGGGCCATTGCGGGGAGCAGCGGGTCGGCGGCGGCCGAAGCGGGGGTGAGGGCACGCAGCCAGCCGATCGTGAACGCCGCGCCGTCCGGCGGCTCGACGCCGGTCTCGCGGACGAGGGCGGCGGTCAGTTCCCAGTGCTGCAGGTCGGGGAGGCGCAGCCGCGCGGCGAGGCGGCTGGCCAGGTCGGCACGCCACGGCTCGGGCCGGTCGCGCAGCAGGCCGAGGAGGCGTTCCACGTCACGGGGGTCCTGCCTGCGCCACCGGAAGTCGCGCCGGAACAGCCACGAGGCCACGGCCGCCGAGCCGCCGAGGCAGCCGGCGCCCGCCAGCATCAGGGGCCGTACCTCGTGCCGCCACCTCCCTTCCCATCTGGGGCGCCGGCGGACGTGCTCGGCCAGCTCGGCCGCGACGGTCCTGCGGTCGGCGGGGCCGAGCCCGGCGACGTAGGCGACCGTGCCGGCGACGTCGCCGCCGATGATGAGCTTGTGCAGGTCGTGCCAGGCGGCCATGCGGGCCCCTTCCAGGACGGCGTCACTGGATCCGGGACACTAGCGGCGGCTTACGACAATCTTGATCGCCTACCGGGGCGGGGTGCTGTCGCGCAGGACGACCGTGGCGGGGACGGTGGTGACGGCCGGTCCCGGGTCGGCGGACAGGGCGAGGCGCATCGCGGTCAGGCCGGCCTCCTCCAGCGGCACCGACACCGAGGTGAGGGCGGGCGCCACGTCGAGGGCCGGCGCGATGTCGTCGAAGCCGGCGATCGCGATGTCCCGGCCGGGCACGAGCCCCTCGTCGCGCAGGGCCGTCATGGCGCCGATGGCCATCACATCGTTGACGGCGAAGACCAGCTCGACGCCGCGCAGGCCGCGCCGGGCGAGGCGGCGGGCCGCGTCGTAGCCGCCCGCGCGGGTGAACTCGGTCTCGAACACGTCAGCCTGGTCCAGGGCGACGCCCGCCTCGGCGAGGCCGGCCGCGAACCCGGCGCAGCGGTCGTGGGAGGTGCGGACCCGGTCGGGGGCGCGCAGCACGGCGAAGCGCCGGTAGCCCGCCCCGGTGAGGGCGCGGGCGAGCCGGTGGGCGCCGCCCGCGTTGTCGACGGTGACGGTCGGGAAGGGCAAGTCGTGCTGGCTGACCAGCACCACCCGTCCCCCGGCCGTGCGGTACGCCTCCAGCTCCTCGATCAGCGCCTCTCGCGTGGCGGCGCCGGCGATGCGGGTGCCGGCGACGATGACGGCGCGGGGCCGCTGGCCGCGCAGCGTCCTGACGATCTCCAGCTCGCGCGCCGGCGAGCGGTCGGCGACGGCCACCGTGACGATGAGCCCGGCCTCGTCGGCCGCCAGCGTGACGCCGGCGGCGATCGAGGAGAAGTACGGGTCGGCGATGTCGCTGACGACCAGGGCGGCCGTCCTGGTCGAGCCCCGGGCGATGGCCTGCGCCGACAGGTGCGGCTCGTAGTTGAGCTTGGCCGCGGCGGCCCGCACGCGGGAGACGTTCTCGGCGCGGACGTTGCGCGCGCTGCCGTTGAGCGCGCGCGACGCCGTGGCGATCGAGACGCCCGCCTCCCGGGCGACGTCGTGCAGGGTCGGCGCCGCGGCGGGCGTGCCCCGCCCCTGCCCGTCGTCGGTCATGGCGGTCATTGTGCCATCAGGATCACCGGGTCACCTTGACGGTCAGCGGGCCGCTCCTGGTGACCCCGGCGGCGTTCTCCAGCTCCGCCACGTACGTGTGCGTGCTGGCCGCCCGGCCGGTGAGGACGGTCGCGGCGCTCTGGGCGGCGGGGGTGGCCGCGTCGAGGCGCTGCGTGTCGACGAGGACGCCGTCCTCGTAGAGCCGGTACGCGGTGGCGTTGGTGCCCCACCACAGGTTCATCCGGACGGTGTAGGAGCCGTCGCCGTCCCAGTTGTCCGAGCTGAGCACGGGCTCGCCGGGGGCGGCGTCGGTCACCACGGCCTTGACGGAGGTGGTGGCGGTGCGGCCGGCCTGGTTCAGCAGCTCGCCGGTGTAGACGTAGCCGCCGTTGGGGCGGCCGGTGACGGACACCGTGGCCCGCTGGGCCGAGGGCGTCCTCGGCGTGAGGTCGCGGCGGGCGATCTCCTTGCCGTTCTCGTACAGGACGAAGACGCTGCCGTTGACGCCCCACCACAGGTTCACGGTGACGTCGTAGGTGCCGTCGCGCAGGCCGTTCGCCTGGCCGAGGGTGGTCGACAGCTCGGCGCAGCCGGGCGGCTCGGCGGCGCCGTCCTGCGGGAGCTCGGGTGCCGGACGAGTGACCTCGACCGTGTACGTGGCGTCGGCCGTGCCGTCCTCCGACACCACCTTGACGGCGACGTCGGTGTCGCCCACGGCGACGGGGACGGCGGGTGACGTGGCGCCGCTGGTGACCTGCCGGTCCGCGACCGTGATGCCGGCCTTGGGGTTGAGCGCGGTGGGCGTGAACGCGACCGAGTCGCGGGAGGACGGCACGGTCAGCGTGTACGCGTGGACGTCGGGGTCGAAGGCCGGGTCGAGCGTCCCGGCGTCGGGGACCAGGGCGGTCAGGCTGGTGTCCTGGGCGAGCGGCCCGCGCCTGATCCTCAGGATGCGCGTCGCGTCGGTGCCGTCCTCGGCGGTGACGGTGACGCGCACGTCGGCGCCGGTGTCGCCGAGCGTGATCCGGCGCGTGGCCTGCGCTCCGGCGGTCGGCTCGCCGTCGATGGCGACCGAGCGGGCGAACGGGCTGCGCGCCACGGCGGTCACGTCCACCTGGGCGACGCGCGCCGGCACGTCCAGCACGTACGTGCCGTCGTCGCCGGGCCCGGGGGTGCCCTGGCCGGTCTCGACGCTGAGCAGGCCGGCGTCGTCGCGGGCCAGGCCGACGCCCTGGGCGACGCGGAGGTCGTCGAGGTTCAGGGTGCCGTAGTTGGTGCTGTTGGCGTAGTAGTCGATCTGGGCGACGCCGTCGAGGGCGGTCCTGAACGTGGCTCCCTCCAGCACCCGTCTGCCGTCGATCAGCAGGTCGAAGCGCTGGTTGACCGTGTCGATCACGGCCGCGACGTGGTACCAGCGGCCGGGCTCGTACGTGCCGACGGTGCGGGTGGTGGCGCCCTGGTAGGCGACGATGGTGTTCTTGGTGAAGGCGAGGCTGACGGCGTTCTGGCCGGTCGAGCCGCGCACGTACGGCACGGAGAACCAGTGGTTGCCGGAGGAGTACGCCGCCTCGCTCATGACCCGCGCCTCCACGGTGACGACGCCCTTGAGCGGCGGCGAGAACGAGCGGGACAGGCTGGTGCTGCCGCTGCTGGTCGTCCGGGTGAGCTTGACGCTCTTGCCGGTGGCGCCGGGCGTCTCGACGACGTCCACGCGCCCGCCCGCGCTGCTCACCACGAGCCCGTCGCCGCTGGTCAGCGGCCCGGCCGGGAGAGCGTCGAAGTCGTGCACGGCCAGGTAGCCGGGGATCGGGCGGGTGAGGAGCAGCGCGCCGGCGTCGGTGGCCGTCGCCGCGTCGACCTTCACGCCCGTCCGGGTGGCGGCGGTGTGGCCGCCGAGCTCGGCGCGGACGGTGTAGCCGTCGCCCGCCGGCACGTCCTCGACCGTGAAGGCGCCGTCGTCGCCGCTCGTGGCGGTGCCGAGGGCCTGGTCGCCGTCCTTGACGGTGACGGTGGCGCCGGCCAGCGGCTGGGCGGCCTGGTCGAGCACCCGGCCGGTGACGGTGCCGACCACGCTGGTCGGGGCCATGGTGAGGTCGGCGACGGTGACGTTGCCGGGCCGGACGTTCACGGCGCGGGTGGCCTGCCGGTAGCCGTTGCGGGTGGCGGTGACCGTGACGCCGTCGGCGAAGGGCACCCTGCCGACCGCGTACCGCCCGTCGGCGCCGGTGGTCGCGCCGGCGGGCGCGCCCTGGACGGTCACGGCCGCTCCGGACACGGGCGCGCCGGCCGGGGTGCGGACGACGCCGGTGACGGACTCGGTCGTGGCGCCGTCCGCGGTGGTGTACTCGAACGCGCCGCGGTCGGGGGCGCCGTTGTAGAGGGCTGCGCCGGCGTAGTCGCGGCCGCCGTTGTCCTCGACCGCGACGCCGGTGTCGACGGCCGGCGAGCCGGAGACGACGCGCAGGCCGTGGGCGGTGTCGAGGCGCGGGCCGCTCTCGGGCGTGCCGTACGGGCCGGTGACCGGGGCGGCGGCGAAGCGCGGGTCGCCGACGATCGCGTGCTCGTCGGTCGCGGGCACCGCGAGGTCGGCGCCGCCGTACAGGTTGTGGCTGTAGGTGATGGTCGGGCTGGTCGTCAGCGCCGCGCCGGCCCTCGTGGAGTAGAGGATGTTGTCGCGGATGTCGTACGTCGCCTCCAGGGAGGTCCCGTACCCGTAGACGAGGTACGCGCTGCGGTCGTTGTAGATCGTGTTGTTGTGCACCTTCGCGGTGGCGGCACGGTCGGAGTGCAGGTAGACCTGGTACCTGGTGTTGCCCGCGATCACGTTGTAGCGCACGACCGCGTCGCCGAAGGCGAACTGGCAGAGCAGGATGCCGTCGCCGTTGCCGTGCAGGTAGTTGTACTGGACGACCTGCCGGGTGGTGCCCTTGTCCGGGTCGATGCCGTTGGAGTCGGCGCCGCCGGCCTTCTGCTGGGTCTCGTACACCTCGTTGAACTGGAGCGTCACGTCGTCGGCGTAGTACGTCTCGATGCCGGAGGTGCCGGCGCGGTATACGACGTTGTGCTCGATGAGCGCGCCGCGGACGTTGGTGATGTACATGCCGTTGCAGCCGTACGCGGTGCCGCCCTGCGTGACGTGGTTGTTCCGAATGACGATCTTCGTGTGCGGGGTGAACTTGGGGTCGTCCGCGCTGGTGCGGGTGCCCCAGCCGGTGGCGGTGGCGATGGTCTCGCCCGCGTCGTCCTTGCCGTCGCCGGTGTACTGCTTGACGACGATGCCGGCGAACGACGTGTCGCGGACGGTGGAGTTCTGGACGACCACGTCGTTGAGCACGGTGGCGCGCTCCGGCGGGGCCTTGATGTCGGGCACCGTCGTGTCGAACACGATGCCGCCGGTCCTCTTCGAGCCGTCCCAGCCGGTCTTGAACCGCACGCCGGGCGCGTTGTTCTCGATGCTGCCGCTGATCCAGTTCACCTGGCCGGTGACGTCGTGGACGTCCACGGCGTCGATGACGAACCCGTCGAGGGTCCGGCTGTCGTCGCCGGAGACATGGACGCCGCGCAGGTCCCGCAGGTTCTCGCCCGGGGTGCCGGTGGCGGGGACCTCGTTGGTGACCTCCAAGTTCCGGATCGTCCAGTGCTCCTGGTTGAACAGCCGGACCGCGTCGTCCACCTGGCCGGCGCCGTCGACGCGCGGCTTGGCGCCGTCGCCGTACCGGTCGACGGTGATGGGCGCGCCGCTCTCACCGGAGCCCTTGGGCCAGAGCTGCCCGGTCCAGCGTCCGCCGGCGCGCAGCAGGAGGCGGTCCCCGGGGTGGAACGTGGTGGCGTTGACCTTGTCCAGGCTCTTCCAGGGGTGCGCCTCGTCCAGGCCGGACGCGGCGTCGTCGCCGCCGGCGGAGTCGACGTAGTAGGTCTGCCCAGCGCTCTGCACCGTGGCCGCGGCGGGGGCGGCGTGCAGGGTCAGGGCCGCGGCCAGGGCGGCGGCCGTCAGGATCCGGAGGGCTCTCGATCGGGCGGGGGCGGCATCGGGTGACATCGCCGTGCTCCTCAGCAGGGGGGTGGGCCGGCGCGCCCCTCGCGGAGGGCGCGCCGGTGGACGGATCAACCGGACAGAGGGGTGGGGTGGGTGACGTCGTGGGTGACGAGGTTGCCGCACATGCCCCACCGGTCCTGGGGCGGGCTCTCCATGAGGGCCGCGTCCAGCAGGTGGGCGCCGTCGCCGGCCTGGAGGGCGTCGAGGACG
>NZ_JALHBK010000023.1:0-152909 GCF_031570565.1 Nonomuraea sp. 3-1Str | reverse complement strand
CGCGGGCGCCTGCGGAGACGTGGGCCGTACGGGCGCCGGCCCACGTCTCCGCAGGCGCCCGCGCACCCGCGGTCGCCGTCGGAGCCCGGGCATCCGGAGCCCGCGACGGGCGGGGAGCACGACGCCCCGTTGCCCAGGCGGCCACGCGGCGGCCGGCGCTCCCGCCCCTCCCCCCAGACCCCGGATCCGGCGGATGCGCCGCCTCAGCCGCCGGATCCGGCCGGCCCTCCCGCCGCCCCGTTCCCCGGCGGCTCCAGCGGGCCGCCCGGCATGCCGCTCGCGGCGCCGGCCGGTCCGCCGCCTCTCCTCCCCGACGCGGCCGGCGCGCAGCCGCACGCGCCCCGCCCCCTCGGCCCCGCCGTGACGGCGGACCCGAGGGATCTGGCCCTGCTCATGCGGCTGAAGAAGGCGCTGGAGGAGCTGGTATGAGGTTCCCCCCACTCACCGTCGTGAGACTGCCCTCGTTCAGAAGGAGGCCACCGGTGGAGCTGCACGACGAGGTGCTCAAGGAGATGGTGCTCCTGCGGGAGCGCACCCCGGACGTCAGCGGCAGCGTCGCCTGCACGGTCGACGGACTGGCCGTCGCCTGCGACCCCGCCGTGGACAACGGCGAGCGGACGGCCGCGCTCACCGCCGCCCTGCTCGCCATGAGCAGGCGCATGCTCGCGATCTCCGGGAGGGGCGACCTGGAGGAGACGCTCATCTCGGGCACGGCCGGGTTCGCCGCGTTCTACGCCGCGGGCCCCACCATCGTCCTCACAGTCCTGGCCCAGCCCGGCACGAACCTCGGGCTGCTCCGGCTGGAGGGCCGCAGGACCGCGGCCGCCCTGGCCGCCATCGCGGCACGGACGCGATGACCGACCACCAGAGAAATCAGCAGAGAACGGAGAAATGACATGGCCAGCATGGACGTCTCTCTCAAGGAGATGATGACGATCGACGGCTCCATCGGGGCGGCGGTCGTCGACCACGGCAGCGGCATGACGCTGGGCTCGCTCGGCGGCTCCAAGGAGCTTGACCTCCAGGTCGCGGGCGCCGGCAACACCGAGGTGGTCAAGGCCAAGCTCCGCACGATGGACTCGCTCGGGCTCAAGGACACGATCGAGGACATCCTGATCACGCTCGGCTCGCAGTACCACATCATCCGGCCCATCAGCGGGCGCGGCGGCAAGGGCCTGTTCCTCTACCTGGCCCTGGACCGGGCCCGGGCCAACCTGGCGATGGCCAGGCACCAGCTCCGCTCCATCGAGGAGAAGTTGGACGTCTAGCCGGGCGGCGCCGGCGGGGTCATCCGGCGGTCAGCTTGGCGATCGCGGCGACGAGGTCCGGCCAGAGCGGACGCGGCAGGTCGTGGCCCATGCCGGGGAAGGTCAGCAGCCTGGCGCCGGGGATGGCCTCGGCGGTGGCCCGGCCGCCCGCGAGGGGGACGAGCTGGTCGGCTTCGCCGTGGACCACGAGCGCCGGCACGTCGAGCCGGCGCAGCCGTTCGGTGCGGTCGCCGGAGGCCATGATGGCCGCGAGCTGGCGTGCGGTGCCCGGCGGGTCGAAGCAGCGGTCGAACGCGCGGGCGGCCACGTCCGCGATGCGCGCGCGGTCCGGCTCGAAGCCGGGTGAGCCGATCACCTCCCAGGCGTCCTGGGCCCGCGCGACCACCTCCTCGCGCCCGGCGGGCGGCGTGGCCAGCAGCACCGCGCTCGCCGCCGGCGTGGGAGGGGCGACCCGCGAGCCGGGCGTGGACATGATGGAGGTGAGCGTGAGCACCCGGCCGGGATGCCGGATGGCCAGCGTCTGGGCGATCATGCCGCCCATCGAGGCGCCCACCACGTGGGCGGCGCTCCAGCCGAGCGCGTCCATCAGCCCGGCGACGTCGTCGGCCATGTCGTCCAGCAGGTACGGCGCCGGGCCCCCGAGCACGGGCTGGCCGAGGTCGTGCAGGTGCGTCGACAGGCCCGCGTCGCGGTTGTCGAAGCGGACGACGTGGTGCCCCTGCTCGGCGAGGAGGTGGCACAGGTCGTCGTCCCAGTGGATGAGCTGGGCGCCGAGGCCCATGACGAGGAGGAGGGGACGGCCCCCGGCCGTGCCGAAGCTGTCGTAGGCGATCTCGATGCCGTTGGCCTTCGCTCGCATGGTCACGAGAAACAGAATGACATTCGGATCGCGGGCCGGTAAAGCCCCCACGCGGGGACCCGTGTGCGCGGAAATGCGCGCACCCCGTCCCGGAACCGCCGGGGCGGCGGCGGTTCCGGAACGGGGTGGCGAGGTGGGGGCCTGGATGGAGAGGCAGGCAGGCCCCCGGGGGAGGCCGGACCGGACGGGGTGGCGTCCGGACCCGGCCGATGGTCGGGTGCCGGCCCGTGTGCCGCCTGAGGGGGCGGCATGCGGGCCGGGCGGTCAGCGCTGGACGAGCTTGCGCAGGCGGTCGCGGCCGAGGTACAGGCCGCCGCCGACCGCGGCCACGCCCACCAGGGCGAGGCTGGCCGAGGTGCTCAGACCCTCGTCGCCGGAGGCGGCGTCGCGGGCCTCGGTGCGGGTGGTGGTCTCGGAGGCGTTCACCACGCCTGCGTCGTCCTTGTCACGGGACGAGACGGAGGTGCCCTTGCCCGCGGATCCGGCGCCGGACTCCTCCGGAGTGGTGGACTTGTCCTCGGCCAGCACCGGCGGCTTGGCCGGGTTGTGGTCGACGCGACGCCAGGCACCGGTGGAGAAGGCGACCGGGTGGTTCTTCTTGCCCGCGCCGTTGCCCCACTTGGTGATGACGTAGCTCACCTTGATGTGGCCCTGGCCGCCGACACCGTCCACACCGAGCGTGCTGGAGTTGAAGCGGCCGCCGGTGAGCTGGGCGAAGGTCTTGGCGTCGAGGTCGAGCATGACGCCGCTGCTGGAGGGCACGCCCGGGCCGCGGTCCCCGACGAAGAAGGGGGCCTTCTTGCCCTTGTACATGACGTAGCCCTCGGTCATGAGCGGCCAGCTGGGGCTGGCTGCCAGACCCTTCTGCATGGGCTTGCCGCTGGCCGGCAGGCCGGTGTCACCGGCGCGGCCGGAGGAGTCGTCCCAGAAGTAGGAGGCGGTGGTCGAGCCCTTGAGGAGAACCTGCCGGCCTTCGTCGGTGTCGGCGTGCGCGGCCGTGGTGCCGGCGCCGATGGTGAGCGCGCCGAGTACGGCCGCCGTGAAGAGGCTGAAGGAACGCATGCCAAGTCGTTCGGACATGTGTTGAAAAAGTCCTTTACGTGGGGGTACAGAGGGGCGCGCTCCGAAGAGATGGGGACGCGTAGCCGGGCAGAACGCCGAACGGGCGCTACGCGAGAGCGCGAGAGAAGGTCAGGGGGAACGGGTGCCGCTCAGGAGGCGGCTGGTGACACTGCCCCGTCCGGGGGTACGCGGTAGCGCATGAAGTCTTGTCCTCTCCATCTCGCCTACCGGGTTAGCTGACGGGTTCGGACGTGGAGATGCCCTACCGGCCAGGTGCGGCCGGATTCACCCCAGAAGTGGGTCCCCGGTTCCCGCGCGGTGCGGGATTCGGCGCCGGTCAGCCGCCGCTTCCTCTCGAAGGGCTAGGTCACTGACCGGAATGCGCTTGACTCTAGCCAGCAAACCGGACAAAAGCAAAGGTAAGCCCATAAATCGGGCGAAGATCTACCTTTCAGGCAAAGAAAAAGAGGGGTACGGCATGCCGTACCCCTCCAGGAAACCAGGTCTCAGCCCGTGCTCCGGACGCCTCAGCCTCCGCTCTTGCGCCGGAAGGAACGCTTGCTGGCGGCCGGTCCGTGAGCGCCGTGAATCTTGGAAGCGTCGCCGCCCCTGCCACCAGCGCCCGAGTCGGCCTGCCGGGCACGCTTGCGCTCCAGCGCCTCACGGAACTTGCGCTTCAACTCGTCCTCGGGAGTTGCTTCGCTGGCTTCCGGCTCCGGTGTTTCCGTCATGAGGACCTCCTGGTGTTGGGGACATTCAAAGCTTCGCACGCCCGAACCCGCCGCGCGAAACCGGCGGGCCTCCTCAGCCGCCGAGAGCGGCGAGCTCCTCGGAGGTCAGGACCAGGTCCGCCGCCGCCACCGAGTCGAGGATGCTCTCCGGCCGGCTCGCCCCCGGGATCGGGACCACGACCGGGCTGCGCGCCAGCTCCCAGGCCAGGCAGACCCGCTGCGGAGACACCCCGCGCTGCTCGGCCACCCTGGCGAACCCCTCGTGCGCGCCGCCGAGCCGCCCCGCCGCGCTGATCCCGCCCAGCGGCGACCACGGCAGGAACGCCACGCCCAGCTCCTCGCACAGGTCCACCTCGGGCTCGCTGGAGCGGAACGCGGGCGAGTACTGGTTCTGCACACTCGCCAGCCGGCCGCCGAGGATGTCGTAGGCGATCCTGATCTGGCGCGGGTTCGCGTTGGAGATGCCCGCCATCCGGATCTTGCCGGCGTCGAGCAGGTCGCGCAGCGCGCCGATCGTCTCCTCGTACGGCACGGCCGGGTCGGGCCGGTGGTGCTGGTAGAGGCCGATCGCCTCCACGCCCAGGGCCTTCAGGGACCGCTCGCACGCCTCGACCAGGTACGACGGTCGTCCGTCCACGGCCCAGCCGCCGTCCGGGGGCCGCGTGTGACCGCCCTTGGTCGCCACCAGCACCGCGTCGCCGTCACCGCCCCAGCTCGCGAGCGCCTTGGCGACCAGCCGCTCGTTGTGACCCACCTCGTCGGACGCGGGCGTGTAGGCGTCGGCCGTGTCGATCAGCGTCACGCCGGCGTCGAGCGCCGCGTGGATCGTCCGGATCGACTGGGCCTCGTCGGGCATGTGCCCGGCCACCGACATGGGCATCGCGCCGAGACCGATGGAGCTGACGGCGGTTTGTCCGAGTGGTCGCGTGTTCATGCGGACCATCCTCCCCCTGGGGCGACCGAAAGAGGAAGGCGACCCTACCGGTTTCGCCAGCCGGGGGTGACGCTTGTGGTCCGGCGCCCGGGGCGCGGGTGCCACGCACGAGGCGGGCACGTGGACGCGGTGGCGGACGGTCGTCGGGCGGGCACGTGGGCCCGGTGGCGGACGGTCGCGGGCGGGCACGTGGACCCGTCGGGTGTGCGGACGGGGGCGGGCGTGCCGGGGAGTCGCCGTACAGTGATGTGAGGTCGTGCGGAGGCCGGGCGGTGATCGCCACGGCTCGAAAGAGGGCGGAACGTCGTGCGTGGCTGGTTGATCGGGCTGGCGGTCACCGTCGTGTGCGTGGCGGCCACGTGGGGTGTGCTCGTCCTGCTGGCGCGCCGCTTGCCGCCCGGGCTCGCGCGGGACCTCGCCGCGTTCATCCCCGACTGCCTGACCGCCGTCCGCAGGCTCCGGAGCAACCCCGCGGTGCCGCGCCGGGCGAAGATCGCGATCGTGATCGCGGGTGTGTGGGTGGCCAGCCCGATCGACCTGATCCCGGAGTTCCTGCCGGTCATCGGGCCGCTGGACGACATCGTGGTGGTCGCCCTGGCCCTGCGGTACGCCGCCCGGCAGGTGCCCCGCGAGGTGCTGCTGGACGCCTGGCCGGGCGAGCCCCGGCTGCTCCTCCGCCTGCTCGGCGACCGCAGCTGACCACCAACCGCCGCCCACTCGCGCGCACCGGCGAGCGGCAGCGAGCTCAGTCGTCCAGCCTCATGCGGAGGAGGCAGAACTCGTTGCCCTCCGGGTCGGCCAGCACGTGCCACGACTCCTCGCCGGTCTGCCCCACGTCCGCCGGCCGGGCCCCCGCCGCGAGCAGCCTCTCCAGCTCGGCGGCCTGGTCGCGATCGGTCGGGTTCACGTCGATGTGCAGCGGGAGCTTCCCGGGCCTCGGATCGTCGGACGGATTGAACACGAGGGTCGGCTGCAGCCCCCCGAACCCGGTCTCCCCCGGCCCGATCTCCACGCTCCCCTCATCCCGGTTTATCACCACGAACCCAAGCACTTCACACCAGAACGCCGCCAGCCGCTCGGGGTCGCGACAATCCAGCACCAACTCACTGATCCGACAAGCCATGAACACTTCACTACCCCGCCCCACCGGAGATTCATGCCGCATACCCCGATACCCGGAGGAGTCGCCGAACGCCTGAAGGCCCACGGGCTGCCCTGGCATTCTTGGCCGCGTCATGGCGGATCACAGCGCGGCGGCGCTCGCGGCGTACGAGCGGGCGGCGGCGGCACTGGCCGCGTACGGGCGGGCGGCGGCACTCGCGGCGGGCCATCACGCCGGCCTCGACCCGGCGGCCCGGCTCGCGCACGCCCACGCCTGGGTCGGCGGCGGCGCCCCCGCCTTCGCGGCGGACCTGGCCCGCCACCGGGCCCGCCTCCAGTCCTCGCTCGCGGACGCGCTGCACGCGCTCGCCCTCCTCGTCGTACGGCACGGCGGACCGGCACCGACCGTTCCCGCGCTGACCACGTCCGTCGCGGCTCTGGCCCCCGCCCCGGGCCGCTTCCAGGGCATCGAGCAGGTCGCCATGACCGCCCTGGTGGCGTCCTTGGGCCACGCCGCACAGACGCTGCCGGTCGCCGGGGCGCGCCTCGCCGCCGAGCTGTCCGCCCCCGGCCTGCCCGCCGAGCCCGGCCACGAACTCCGCCGCATCGCCACCTGGGCCGCCGCCCACGGCGACGACCTGCGGCGCCGCCTCAACCTGATCCGCCAGACAGTGCCCGGCCCGACGCTGCCGGCGGGGCTGGCGGCGTACGGGCTGTTCGGCGGCCACGCCCCCGACCCGGGCGGCGCGGAGCGCCTGCTGGCGCGCATCGCGGCGGGCGAGGAGCACGCGGTGACGCGGCTGCTGACCGTCCAGGAGAACGGGACCGACGCGGGCCTGGCGGCGCGGGTCGCCGCGTGGTGGCACACGCTGCCGCCCGAGGCACGGGAACGCCTGGTGACGCTCCGGTGGTCCGGGCTGCTGAACGGCCTGCCGGCGACGGTCCGGGACCGGGCCAACCGCCGCGGGCTGGCCGAGGAGCGGACCCGGCTGGAGCGGGAGCTGGAGACGGCCACGGCCGACCTCGGCCGGCTCGCGGACCCGGGCCTGCTGGGCGGCTGGGAACGCATCGCCGCCCGGCTGCGGCGCATCGACCTCATCGAGTCTCAGCTCCACCCGGTGGCGGGACATCCGGCGCCGCTGCTGCTGGCGTTCGACGTGACGGGTCAGGGGCGGCTCGTCGTCTCCTGGGGCGATCCGGACACGGCGGACATCACGGTCACGTCTGTGTCGGGGCTCACGTCGGGACTGGACGCCGCACGGGGGGATCTGGAACGGTCCCGGGCGTTGTGGCAGCAGGCCTCTTATAACAGCGGCAGCAGCACCGTTGCCTCTATCACGTGGCTCGGCTATGACGCCCCACAGCTCGATCCAGGGTTGATCGATCCAGTCCGATCCGTCGCCTTTTCTTCGGCCGCCGCCGAGGGCGGCAAGAAACTCGCCTCCTTCCTCGACGGGCTTCACGCTGCCCACACACCGTCCAACAGGGCTCGGACGGTTGTTGTGGGTCACAGTTACGGGTCATTGACGACCGGTCGCGCCGCCGTTCTGCGCCCGGGGCGGTTCGCCGATGACGTCATCCTCATCGGCAGCCCTGGAGTTGGAGTGGATCATGTCCGGCAACTCGGCCTCGAAGCGGAGCACGTCTGGGTAGGAGAGGCCGGCAATGACCCAGTCGCCGCGCTCGGTCGCTTCGGCGCAGACCCAGGTGACGCCTCTTTCGGTGCTCAACGTCTCCCCGTGGGCAGAGAGGTCTTCACCTCGGCGCACAGCAGCTACTGGCAGCCATATTCCGTTTCGTTGCAGAACATGGGGCGGATCATCAACGGCCAATACGACGATCTCGTGTACCCCGCACCGCTGAATCCGCAGCCACAACTGCTGTTGCCCGAACTGGGCCACCCATCGGACAGGTGATCCATGTGCTTCGCTTCGCTCTCACCTTGCTGACACTCTCGCTATCGGGATGCGCCGTGAACCACCCCGCTCTGAGCCAATCCGAGGCCGTCGCCCGCGTCGAGCAACTCGTCCGTGATACGGCAGGAGCCGTCAGTCCTCCTCCACGACTGGAGCTGATCGAGAGCTCGGTGCCGCCGCACACCTGCCTCAGCGGCGATCAGCCTCAAGGGAAGGTGGTCGTCGGCCGGGCCTACTGGTTGCGTGACGTCCCCAAGGGGGAACAGATTGCCCTCTCACAGCAGATCAGCGCTCATTGGCAGGCCCAAGGCCACCGCATCACCGCTTCTGGCAAGCCGGGCGCTATTGGCGTCAACGCCATGTCGCCATCCGATGGCTTCATACTCGCGCTAACCCTGACCAAGGAGGGCGAGCTCTACCTGGCTGCCAGCTCTCCCTGCGTCTGGCCGGACGGGACCCCGTCCCCCTGACCCAACACAAAGACCCCAGGTCGCCGGAGCGCCCTGGGGTCTTGTTGCGGTGCGCCGCCAGGGACTCGAACCCCGGACCCGCTGATTAAGAGTCAGCTGCTCTAACCAACTGAGCTAGCGGCGCGTTGCTGAGAGGAATATACCGGCACTCGGCATCCTGGTCGAATCGGTCGGAGCCCGGCATCAGATGGGGCGGGACCGCCGGAGCCGGGCAGACTAGAATAAGGTTCGGCTGTGACGACAGGAGCCTTCATGTTCGACTCCCCCGCCGAGGTCGGTGAGCGGCTCGCCGCCGCGGGATACCTCTCCGACGACGCCATCTCCACCTCCGTCTTCCTGGCCGCCGCGCTCGGCAGGCCGTTGCTGGTCGAGGGGCCCGCCGGGGTGGGCAAGACGCAGCTGGCCAAGGCCGTGGCGCGGGCGAGCGGGTCCGAGCTGATACGGCTCCAGTGTTACGAAGGGCTGGACGAGGCGCGGGCCCTGTACGAGTGGAACTACAAGAAGCAGCTGCTCCGCATCCAGGCCACCAGCACCGACGAGGACATCTTCGGCGAGGAGTTCCTGCTCCAACGGCCGCTGCTGAAGGCCATCCGGGCCGGCGTGCCGACCGTGCTGCTGGTGGACGAGACCGACAAGGCGGATGTGGAGGTCGAGGGGCTGCTGCTGGAGCTGCTGTCGGACTTCCAGGTGACGATCCCCGAGCTGGGCACCATCTCGGCGGTCCGCAGGCCGTTCGTGGTGCTGACCTCCAACGCCACCCGGGAGCTGTCCGAGGCGCTCAAGCGCCGCTGCCTGTACCTGTACATCGGCTACCCGACGCCCGAGCGGGAGCGGGACATCGTGCTCGCGCAGGTTCCGACGATCCGGGCCGACCTTGCGGAGCAGCTCGCCCGTACGGTGGCGACGCTGCGGGGGCTGGAGCTGAAGAAGGCGCCGTCCGTGGCGGAGACCGTCGACTGGGCCAACACGCTGCTGGCCCTGGGACGCGAGGAGCTGGACGAGGCGACCGTCGCCGGGACGCTGGGCGTGGTGCTCAAGCACGCCTCCGACCACCGGCGGGTGTTGAAGGAACTGGGCCTGTCCGGTGGGTGAGTCGCTGGTCGGCAGGCATGTCGGGTTCGTGCGGGCCCTGCGGGAGGCGGGACTGCCCGTGTCCGTGGCCGAGGGGCTGGACGCGGTACGGGCCCTGCGGGTGATCGACCTGGCCGAGCGCGAGTCGCTGCGCGCCGCCTACGCGGCGACGCTGGTCAAGCGGCCCGCGCATCGGCCGGGGTTCGACGTGCTGTTCGACCTGTGGTTCCCGCCCGTCATGTCGGGAGGACCGGACGAACGTCGCCGGAGGGAGCTGGAGGAGGCGTCGGTCGCCGAGTTGCGGGAGCGGCTGGCCGGGCTGGTGACCGGGGGCGGCGACGCGGAGATGCGGGAGTTCGCCCGGGCCATGGTGGAGCGGTTCGGGCGGCAGCAGGCCGGGCCGGGTCGCCAGAACTGGTTCTCCTACAGTGTCATGCGGGCCCTGTCGCCCGAGACGCTGATGGCCGGGATCCTCCGTGAGGTCCTCGCGGGACGCGAGCGCGGCGGCCTGGCGGAGCGGACGGTCCGGCAGCAGGTGACGGCCGGGGTCCGGCGCTTCGAGGAGGCGGTGGCCGCCGACGTGCGCCGCCGCATCGCCGAGGACTCGGGCGTGGAGCGCATCGCCCGCTCGGCCGTGCGCCCGCCGCTCGACCAGGTCGACTTCCTGCGGGCGACCAGGGAGGACCTGGCCCGGCTGCGTCGCGAGGTGTATCCGCTGGCCAGGCGGCTGGCGACCCGGCTGGCGATCCGCCGGCGGCGGGGCAGGCGGGGCCGGCTCGACTTCCGCCGGACCGTGCGCGCGTCCCTGCAGAGCGGAGGCGTGCCGCTGACGCCGTCGTTCCGGCCGCCCCGCCCGCACCGGCCCGAGCTGGTCGTACTGTGCGACGCCAGCGACTCGGTCTCGTCGTTCGCGCATTTCACGCTGCTGCTCACGTACGCGCTGAGAGAGCAGTTCGCCAAGGTACGGGCGTTCGGGTTCGTGGACACGGTGGACGAGATCACCCGGTTCTTCCGGCCCGGGACGGACGTGGTCGACGCCATGACCAGGCTGGCGGACGAGGCCGACATGGTGCGGTTCGGCCGTACCAACTACGGTTACGCGCTGGAGCGCTTCGCCGAGCGCCACGGCGACGCCGTGGGGCCGAGGACGTCGCTGCTGATCCTCGGCGACGCCCGCTCCAACTACCAGCCGCCCGCCCTGGACACCCTCAGGGCCCTGGCCGGCCGGGCCCGCCACGCCTACTGGCTGAACCCCGAGCCGAAGGCGCAGTGGGACACCGGCGACTCCGTCGCGAGCGCGTACGCGGGGGTCGTGCCCATGTACGAGTGCCGCAACGTCTCCCAGCTCACAGCGTTCATCGAGAGCCTCGACTGACCCTCAGGCCACGTTACCGTCCAGTAGAAACGAGGGAACGTGGGCTACAGTGGGCGGAAAGTCCGTAAAGGGCGATATGACATCGAGGAGGCAGGGCCCGCCTGGGGCTCGCGATTTTGACGGGTGCAACGAGCGAAGCGGAACACAGCCGGGCCGGAACCGTGTGGCAGGACGCGCCGTATCCGGTGCTGCTGATCGGCGGTGACGGCGTCATAGGGCTCGTCAACGACGCGGCCCGGGCTCTGCTGCCCGCGGCCGCCCCGGGGGTGCCGCTGGCCGACGCCGTCCCCGCCTGGCTGTCCCGGGCCCACGACACCCTGACCGGCCGGTCCTCCCCCGTGCCACCGCCGCCCCTCTCGGAGCCGCGCGCCGCGTCCGAGGGCGCCGTACGCGGGCCGGTGGGTGATCGGATGTTCGAGGCGCACCCGTCGCCCGGCGACGGCTCGTCCGTGGTGTGGTGGCTGGTGGACGCCACCGACCACCACCGGGTGTCCGAGGCGCTGCGGATCGAGCGCCGGCGGACCGCCTTCCTCGCCGAGGCGTCCAACGAGCTGCTCTCCTCCTTGAACCTCGGCCGCTGCATGGAGGTCACGGCTCGCCTGGCCGCCCGGCACCTGGCCGACGCCGCCCTGGTCATCCTGCCGAAGTCCGGGCACAGGCATTCGGTGGCCTACTGCGGGCCGGACGGCCGCGTGGTCCGCGAGAGCCTGTCCGTGGACCCGATGCAGGTACCGGGGCTGACCGAGGCGCTGCGGGGGTTCCCGCCGACGCCGTCGCGCTGGATCGACCCCGCCTCCGTCCCCGGCTGGATGGCCCGCGGCGAGCTGGGCGAGCCGGGGTCCATGGTCGTCACGGCCCTGCCCGGCCACGGGGTTCCGGCGGGCGCGCTCGTGCTGCTGCGGCGCTCCGGCCAGGGGGGCTTCTCGGAGGGCGAGGAGGTGTTCGCGCGGCTGTTCGCCGCTCGGGCCGGTGCCGCCATGTCCGCCGCGCGCCTGTACGCCGAGCAGACGGCCATCACCGAGACCCTGATGCGCGAGCTCCTGCCGCCTTCGACCAGCCACCTGGACGGGGTGGAGCTGTCGGCCCGCTACCGGCCCGCGGGCGCGACCGAGCTGGTCGGCGGCGACTTCTTCGACCTGCACCCCGCCACGGAGCCGGGCGGGGAGTCGCTGGTGGTGCTGGGCGACGTGTGCGGCAAGGGCCTGGAGGCGGCTGTGCTCACCGGCCGGATCCGTACCACGCTGCACGCGCTGCTGCCCATGGCCGACGATCACCGCCGGCTGCTCGGGCTGCTCAACGACGTGCTGCTGCGGGGTGACCGCAGCAGGTTCGTCACGCTGGTGCTGGCGTCCGTACGGCGGGACGGCCCCAGGGTGACGGTACGGCTGACCAGCGCGGGCCACGAGCCTCCCCTGATCCTGCGGGCCGACGGCCGGGTGGAGGAGTCCCGCACCCGGGGCACCCTGATCGGCATGCTGGAGCGGATCACCAGCACCACCGAGTCCGTGGTGCTGGAGCCGGGCGACACCTGCCTGCTGTACACCGACGGCGTGACCGAG
Source organism: Nonomuraea sp. 3-1Str (assembly GCF_031570565.1). Taxonomy (NCBI): domain Bacteria; kingdom Bacillati; phylum Actinomycetota; class Actinomycetes; order Streptosporangiales; family Streptosporangiaceae; genus Nonomuraea; species Nonomuraea sp. 3-1Str. Next base: position 140,563 of record NZ_JALHBK010000023.1, on the reverse strand, counting down.
GCGCGCGGCGGCCCGCTGGGCGACGAGCTGTTCGGCGAGCAGCGGCTGCGCGAGGAGCTGGAGCAGTGCGCCGGGATGCCGCCCGAGGCGGTCACCGAGCGCGTCCAGATGCTGGCCGCGCAGTGGGCGGGCGGCGGCGACCACGACGACGTGGCGGTGATCGCCATCACCGCACCCCGCGCGGGCCGGGGCGCGGAGCGGTGATGGCGGGCAACGCTCCGCACGGCCCTGAGACTGACCGGGCGGGGCTGCTGTGGGAGGCCGCGGCGGCCGGTGACGAGTACGCGGCGGTGGACGTGGTGCTGGCCGCCCTCGACGACGGCGTCGACATGGAGAGCCTGCTGATGGACGTCGTGGCGCCGGTGCAGGCGCGGGTGGGCCGCGAGTGGGCGGCCAACCTGATCACGGTCGCGCAGGAGCACACGATCACGGCGGTCAACGAGCGCGTACTGGCCGCCCTGGCCCACCACCCCGCCGCCCGCGATGCCGCCCGTACGAGCCGGCAGGCGCGCGAGTCCGCCGCCGGAGCCGCGCGGGCGGGGGGTCGTGTCACGGTGGCGTGCATCGACGGGGAGTGGCACGCCTTCCCCGCGCGGATCCTCGCCGAGGTGCTGCGCCTGCGCGGCTGGACGGTGGACTACCTGGGCGCGCAGGTGCCCACGCAGCACCTGATCGCGCACCTGCCCCGCACCGGCCCGGACGTCGTGGCGCTCTCCAGCTCGATCGCCACGCGGCTGCCGGCCGCGCACGCCGCCATCACGGCCTGCCAGGCGACCGGCACTCCGGTGCTGGCCGGTGGCGCCGCGTTCGGCCCCGACGGCCGCTACGCCCGCCTGCCCGGCGCGGACGCCTGGGCCCCCGACGCCCGCTCGGCCGCTGACCGGCTGGCGGACGCCCCCCCGCCCCGCCCCGCCCCGAGCCGCCAGGCCGTCGACGACCTGCCGCACCTGGACGACCAGGAGTACACGCTGGTCACCCAGTCCGCCCCGCGGCTGGTCAGGCACGTCATGGACGGGCTGCGCGAGCGCGTCCCCGCGATGGCCTCCTACACCCCCCAGCAGCTCCGCCACACCGCCGAGGACGTGGCGCACGTCGTGGACTTCCTGGCGACTGCCCTCTACCTGGACGATCCAGGTCTGTTCGGCGCCTTCCTGACGTGGACGGCGGAGATCCTCACGGCGCGGGGCGTCCCCGCGCGCACGCTGCTGCCCGCGCTGGACCTGCTCGCCGCGCGGCTCACCGACTTCCCCCGGACGACGGGCCTTCTCGCGTACGGGCGCGAGGCGCTGCGTACCGCCGGCGTCCCCGCCGAGGCCGGTCCCGCGGTGGACGTCACCGCTGTGCCCTCGCCCGCCGTCGACGCTCCTGGAGGCAGCGCGTGACCGGCTTCGTTCCCGAGCCGCTGGAACTCACCCAGGAGACGCCCGCACCGCACATCCTCCGCATCTGCCTGCACGGTGATCTCGACCACACCACCGCGCAGGAGTTCCTCGAAGCCGTCACCGCCGCACTGACCGGGCCCGGCGCGCCGCGCGAGCTGCGGATCGGCTGCGCCGGGCTGCGGCTGTGCGACTCCAGCGGCCTGTCCGCGCTGCTGGTGGCCCGCCGCCGGGCGGGCGAGGCGGGCGCGCTGCTGTTCCTGGACGACCGTGGCCCCGCACTGGAGCGGCTGCTGGACATGACCGGCACCCTCGCCCACCTCACCGGCGAGAGCGCCCCACGCCACGACGACCACCTCGACGACCGCGTCTGACCTGGCTCCGGGGTCGGGTCAGGAGCGCTGGAGCTCGCGGGCCGCCGTGCGGGTCAGCAGCTCGATCTGGTCGTCGTCCAGCACGACCTCCCGCGACGCCTTGATGCGGCGGGCCACCAGGCGGGGCTTGAGCAGCGTGATGCCCTCCGCCGTGACGCTGCCGCCGCGCGGCAGCGAGCCGGAGTGCGCGGCCAGCATGACCGTGATCGTCACCGGCACGCCGGTCTCGCGCGTCAGCACCTCGGCGAACGCGCGGGCGGTCTCGGCCAGCGGTCTGGCGACGTTGGTGCCGTACTTCTCGCCGAAGAAGAGCCTGCCGCCGTACGCGGCGATCTCCGTGTCGGGGCTCCACGACTCGTTGTCCACGATCCACAGCCCGCCAGGGCCGATCACGAGGTGGTCGATGGACGCCTGGCCGCGGATGGCGCGGCCGTCGAGGACCTTGTAGCCGCGCCTGCGGAGCGAGCGCCGCAGCAGGCGGCCGGTGATGGCCTCGCCGCGCCGCTGGCCCCGCCAGACCGCCGTGGCCCGGAACGAGCTCCAGGCGAGCCACCAGTCGGCGACGGCGACGACGCCGGCGAGCGCGAGACCGTACAGGGGAACGAGGTCGAGACCGAAGCGGATGGCGAGCCCGATGCCGGCCACGAAGCCGACCGCCGCCTTGACCATCCGGGACCGCTGGCGGCCCTTGGCCGCCTCACGCCAGAACTTCTCGTAGTACCACTGCGGCGACGAGCCGGCGTACTTCGCGTCCTGCTGCACGTAGATAGAGCCACCGGGCACGGCAAACTCCCCGAATGATGAGATCGAACCGAACCAAACGGGATCTGCCACGCCGAAGATCCCTCGCCAAGTCAAGTAATACCCCACTCCAAGCAAGGGCACCCTAAGGTGACGGAAATAGCACCGGGAAGACCGCTCAACCGACCAGTCGGTATCCTGTCGGAGGTGACCAAGGGGGACACGTGAAGGAAGAACCGGTACGCGGCCGGCTGCTGAGCGCGGCGACGCGGTTGTTCGCCGCGAGAGGCTTCGAGGGCACCTCGGTGCAGGAGATCGTGCTGGCGGCGGGCGTCACCAAGGGCGCCATGTACCACTATTTCAGCTCCAAGGATGACCTGCTGCACGAGATCTACGCTCGCGTGCTGCGCATGCAGATGGACAGGCTCACCCTGATCGCCGACGGCTCCGGCACGGTCGCCGAGCGGCTGCACGCCGCCGCGGCCGACGTCGTCGAGACCACCACCGCCAACCTCGACGACTCCAAGATCTTCTTCCGGTCGATGCACCTGCTGGCGCCCGAGACGCAGAAGAGCGTGCGGGCCGAGCGCCGACGCTACCACGAGCGATTCCGCGATCTCGTGGCCGAGGGGCAGCGCGAGGGCACCTTCAGCGACCACGTCCCGGCCGACCTGGTCGTCGACTACTTCTTCGGCTCGGTCCACCACCTGGGCACCTGGTACCACGCGGACGGGCCGCTGACGGGCGCCCAGGTGGGAAGGCACTTCGCCGACCTGCTGCTCACCTCACTCCGCGCCGGGGCCGGGCACACCGGCGAGTGAGGCCAGCGCCTCCCGGTGGTCGCCGGGGGTGCCGAGAGCGATCTCTCCGGCCTTGGCGCGCTTGAGGAAGAGATGCACGGGATGCTCCCAGGTCATCCCGATCCCGCCGTGGAGCTGGAGAGCCTCCTCGGCCGCGTGCACGGCCACGCCGCCGTTCCACGCCTGGGCCACGGCGACGGCCACCGGGTCGAGCCCGGCCCCGCCCGGCGCTCCCTCCCCAGAAGCCGACACGGCGCCTCGGGCGGCGGCCCTGGCCCTGACCACATCGAGCCACAGGTCCGCCAGCCGGTGCTTGACCGCCTGGAACGACCCCACCGGCCGGGCGAACTGACGGCGCTCCTTGACGTACGCGAGCGTGGTCTCCAGGCACCACTCGGCCACGCCGAGCTGCTCCGAGGCCAGCAGCCCCGCGCCGAACCGCAGCACCTCGGCCAGGTCCACCACGCCGAGCCGCGTGCCGGGCGCGCCGTCGAGGGTCACGGTCGCCACCGGGCGCGTCAGGTCCAGCGACGGCACCGCCTGGACGGCCGCGGCGTCGCGTTCGACGGCGTAGAGGGTCGCCGAGCCGCCCGCCGAGGCCCCGGGGACCGGGACGAGCAGGACGTCGGCCACGTCGGCCCCCGCCACGCTCCGCACGCTCCCCGACAGCAGCGCCTCGCCGCCGCCGCCTCCGGGCTCTCCGGAGCTCACCGGGGAGCCGTGCCAGGGCCGGTACGGCGAGGCGGCGAACGGGACCGCCAGGGCGGCCGTCATCCGGCCCTCCGCGAGTCCCCGCAGCAGCCCGACGCCCGCGCCCGTCTCACCGGCGGCCGTCTCACCGGCGCCCGTCCCCGTGGCGCGGACCAGCGCATACGTGGCCAGGACCGAGCTGGTGAAGAACGGCACCGGCGCCACCCCGCGGCCCAGCTCCTCCAGCACCACGGCCGCCTCGCTCGCCGTGGCCCCGGCTCCCCCGTGCGCCTCCGGGACCAGCAGCCCCGCAACGCCGATCTCGCCGGCGAGGGTCTTCCACAGGCCCGGGTCGTACGGCTCGGACTCGACGCGCGCCAGGACGGCGGCGGGCGGGCAGCGGTCCGCGAGCACGGCGCGGACGGCGGCCCGCAGCTCCTCCTCGACCTCCGAGTACAGCAGGGTCATCGCGGCAGGTCCTTCCAGGGGACGTCCTTGTCGACGCGGGGTTCGGCGGGCAGGCCGAGGACGCGCTCGGCGATGATGTTCCGGAGGATCTCCGAGGTGCCGCCCTCGATGGAGTTGCCCTTGGCGCGCAGGTAGCGGTAGCCGGCGCCGCGGCCGTAGAAGTCGACGGTGTCGGAGCGGCGGAAGGCCCAGTCGTCGTAGCCGAGGTCGCGGCGGAGCTCCACGTCGAGGCCCGACAGCGCCTGGTTGAGCCTGGCGAACGACAGTTTCATGCCCGACCCCTCGGGGCCGGGCTGGCCGGCGGCGAGCTGCTCGCGCAGCCGCGCGCCCGACAGGCGGGTGACCTCGGCCTCCACCCACAGGGCGAGCAGCCGCTGGTGCAGGTCGTGGGTGCGCAGCTCGGGGTGCTCGCTCCAGGTCTCCAGCACCGGCGCGAGCATGCCGCCGCCGCGCCGCACGCGCGCGCCGCCGATGGCGACGCGCTCGTTCATGAGCGTGGTCTGCGCGACGCGCCAGCCGTCGCCGACCTGGCCGAGCCGCAGGTCGTCGGGGAGCCGCACACCGGTCAGGAAGACCTCGTTGAACTCCGCCTCGCCGGTGATCTGCCGCAGCGGCCGGACCTCGACGCCGGGGGCGTGCATGTCGCAGACGAAGTACGTCAGGCCGCGGTGCTTGGGCACGCCCGGGTCGGTGCGGGCGACGAGGATCGCCCACCGGGCGTGGTGGGCGCCGGACGTCCACACCTTCTGCCCGTCCACGATCCACTCGTCGCCGTCGCGGACGGCCCGGGTGGCGAGCGTGGCGAGGTCGGACCCGGCGCCGGGCTCGCTGAAGAGCTGGCACCAGATCTCCTCCCCGGTCCACAGCGGGCGCAGGAACCGCCGCCGCTGCTCCTCGGTGCCGAACGTCAGGATCGTGGGCGCCGCCATGCCGAGGCCGATGCCCTGGACGCCGGTGTCGATCTGCGGCGTGCCGGCGAGCCCCTCCTCCACGACCCGTTGCAGCTCGGGTGAGAGCCCGAGGCCGCCGAGCCCCTCCGGATACCACACCCAGGCCAGCCCGGCGTCGAACCTGGCACGCAGGAACTCCAGCCGGTCGCCTCCGGGGTCGTGGCGGGCGAGGAAGTCCGCCACCAGCTCCCTGAGCCGCGCTTCGTCCACTCGGGGTCCTCCGATCGGTGTCACATGTACTTCTTGAGCTCGCGGTAGGCCAGGGACCGCTTGTGGACCTCGTCCGGGCCGTCGGCCAGGCGCAGGGAGCGGGCCCCGGCCCACAGACCGGCCAGCGGGAAGTCCTGCGAGACCCCGCCCGCCCCGTGGACCTGGATGGCCTTGTCGAGGATCCACTCCACGGTCACCGGAGTCGCGATCTTGATGGCCTGGATCTCGGTGTGCGCGCCCTGGTTGCCGACGGTGTCCATGAGCCAGGCCGTCTTGAGGACGAGCAGCCGCAGCTGCTCGATGCGGACGCGGGACTCGGCGATCCAGTCCTGGACCACGCCCTGCTGGGCGACGGGCTTGCCGAACGTGGTCCGGCTCAGCGCGCGGCGGCACATCAGCTCGACGGCCCGCTCGGCCATGCCGATGAGCCGCATGCAGTGGTGGATGCGGCCCGGCCCGAGCCTGGCCTGGGCGATCGCGAAGCCGCCGCCCTGCTCGCCGATGAGGTTGTCCACCGGGACGCGGACGTCCTCGAACACGATCTCGGCGTGGCCGCCGTGGTCGGCGTCGTCGTAGCCGAACACGCTCATGCCGCGCCTGATGTGCATGCCGGGCGTGTCACGCGGCACCAGCACCATGCTCTGCTGCCGGTGCGACGGCGCCTCCGGGTCGGTCTTGCCCATGACGATGAAGATCTTGCACTCGGGGTTCATGGCGCCTGAGATGAACCACTTGCGGCCGTTGATGACGTACTCGTCGCCGTCCCGGACGATCGAGGTGGCGATGTTGGTGGCGTCGGAGGAGGCCACGTCGGGCTCCGTCATGGCGAACGCGGACCGGATCTCCCCGTCCAGCAACGGCCGCAGCCACTCCTCGCGCTGCCAGTCGTCGCCGAACATGGACAGCACCTCCATGTTGCCCGTGTCCGGCGCGGCGCAGTTGGTGGCGACGGGAGCGAGGTGCGGGCTGCGGCCCATGATCTCCGCCAGCGGCGCGTACTGCAGGTTCGTCAGCCCGGCCCCGTCGGCGCCGGGCAGGAACAGGTTCCACAGGCCGCGCTTGCGCGCCTCGTCCTTGAGGTCGGCCAGCAGCGGCGGGGCGCTCCAGCCGCTGGTGGCGGCCTGCTCGGCGAAGGCGGCCTCGGCCGGGTGGACGCACTCGTCCATGAAGCGCAGCAGCCGCTCGCGCAACTCCTGGGTGACGCTGTCGTAGGCGAAGTCCATGCCGCCGAGCCTACCGACCGGCCGGTATGCGTGTCGACAGTGGTCTTCGTCGAAGACAGTGGTCGTCGTCAAAAGGCGCCATGTGGCCATGACCCGGCTTCCGGTCATCTCCTAGGCTGGCCGCCATGACCGCCAAGCTCCCCTCTCCCGTGGTGCTCGAGAACGACGTCGTCCGGCTCGAACCCCTCGCCCTCTCCCACGTGCCCGACCTGTTCGCGGCCGGCGGGGACGACGCGGAGGTGTGGCGCTGGATGCCGGCGCGTCCCCGGACCGAGGAGGAGCTGAGGGAGGTGGCCGCCGGGCTGATGGCGGACGACAAGCACGTCCCGCTCGCGGTCGTCCCCCGCGAGAGCGGCCGGGCGGTGGGCTGGACCACCTACGGCGACGTGCCGGGCTTTGACGAGAGCGTGGAGATCGGCTGGACCTGGTACGGCAGGGCGGTCTGGCGCACGGCCGTGAACACGAACTGCAAGGTGCTGCTCATCGACCACGCCTTCGGCGAGCTGGGGTACAACCGCGTGCTGCTCAAGACGGACGTGCTGAACACGCGCTCGCAGAACGCGATCCGGCGGATCGGCGGCGTCCACGAGGGCACGCTGCGGCGCCACCGCAGGCGGCCGGACGGCACCTGGCGCGACACCGTCTTCTTCGGCATCCTCCAGGAGGAGTGGCCGCCCCACCGGGCCCGCCTCACCGCCTGACGAGCCCGCCTGACGGGCCCGCCTGACGGGCCCGCCCGACGAGCCCCCGTCGGACCCGCCCGACGGGCCCGCCCGGCCGGGACGGGCTCAGCCGGCTCCCAGCATGCCGGTCAGCAGCTCGCGCATCGCCGCCCGGACGTCGTCCTTGGACGGGCGCTCCCCCGCCCCGGCGATCGCGTCGAACATGACGCCCTCGGTGAACGCCACGAGCTGGTGCGCGTGCCGTACCGGATCGGGCGAGCCCAGGGCGGCCAGCAACGCCACGGCGGGGTCGCGGAAGCGGCGGCCGGCCCGGTCGTAGACGCGGCGCAGCTCGGGCCGGCGGGTGGCCTCCAGGGCCAGCTCGTAGCGGGCCAGCGTGCGCCGGGCGTCGGAGAGCTGGACGTCCAGCGCCTCCACGAGCAGCTCCACGAGGTCCTCGCGCGACGGGCGCCGGTCGCGCGCCGGCAGCCCGGCTTCCAGGGCCGGGGCCAAGGCGCGCTCCTCCAGCCCGACGAGGTGGGCCAGGGTGAGTTCGAGCAGCGCGGCGCGGGTGCGGGCGAGGTTGGAGGCCGAGCCGGGCGGCAGGCCGGCGGTCTCGTCCACGGCCCGATGGGTCAGGCCGCGCATCCCCCGCTCGGCCAGCAGCGTGATCGCCGCCTCCGCCACCGCCTCTGAACGCTTCACAGCACCCGATCCTACGGGCAACTCACTACCCCTGTAGTTATCGCACTACAGGAGTAGTATCGTGGAACTACAGACGTAGTTGAGGAGGCGAAGATGCCGGCTGCTGTGGTGATCGGTGCGGGGATCGGCGGGCTGACCGCGGGGATCGCCCTGCGCCAGGCGGGGTGGGACGTGACGGTGCTGGAGCGGGCCGAGCGGTTGAAGCCGGTCGGCTCGGGCCTGGCCGTCGCGGTGAACGCGCTGCGGGCCCTCGACACCCTCGGGCTCGGCGACTCCGTGCGCGCGCTGTCCCGGGTCCAGGGAGCGCTGGGCATCCGCAGGCCGGACGGCCGGTGGCTGGCGCGCAGCACGGAGGAGAGCGTCAGGAAGGAGTTCAGCGACTCGGTCGTGGTGCTGCCGCGGGCGGCGCTCGTGGAGCTGCTGGCGGAGGCGCTGGGCGCGGACGCCCTTCACCTGGGCGTCCAGGTGACGGAGGTGGATCCGGACACGGGCACCGTCCGCACGAGCGAGGGCGAGCGCGTGGGCGAGCTGGTCGTGGCCGCCGACGGCATCCACTCGGCGACCCGCCGCGCCCTGTTCCCCCTCCACCCGGGCCCGGTGTACTCCGGGGTGACGGCCTGGCGGGGGCTGGTGCCGTGGACGGGCGGCCCGCTGCCCAGCACCGAGACGTGGGGCAGGGGCAGGGTGTTCGGCGCCCACCTCCTCGCGGGCGGCCTGGTCTACTTCTACGCGACCGACGTGTCCCCGGCCGGGGAGTCGGGCGGCGACGAGCGCGAGGAGCTGCTGCGCAGGTTCGGCGGGTGGCACGAGCCGATCCCGTCACTGCTGCGCGACGTCCCGGCGGAGCGGATCCTGCGCAACGACATCCACGCGTTCGCCACGCCGCTGCCCGCCTTCCACCGGGGACGGGTGGCGCTGGTGGGCGACGCGGCCCACCCGATGACGCCGAACCTGGGGCAGGGCGCCTGCCAGGCGATCGAGGACGCGGTCGTGCTCGCGTACGTGGCCGGCGGCGACCTGGCCGCCTACTCGGCGGCCCGCGTGGAGCGGACGGCCACGCTCGTGCGGCGCTCGACGGCGGTGTGCCGGGCGACGAAGGTGCGCAACCCCGTCGCGGTGTCGCTGCGCGACGCGGGGATGGCCCTGGCGGCCCGGCTCAGCTCCGATCTGATGCCGAAGTCAATGCGGGAGGTACTGGAATGGACTCCACCGCGACGGGCCGCGAGTGGTCGGGGGCCAGGCGCCCCAGCGTGATCGTGCCGGCGATGGTCAGCGCGCCGGCCAGCAGCGCCGGGACGGCCGTGGACGGGCCGGCCGGCAGCGGCTCGCCCAGCAGGATGGCCCCGGCCAGCACCGAGGTGACCGGGTCGACGACCTGGACGCCCGCGTAGGCGATGCCGAAGTAGCCGATGGCGTACGAGCGCTGGAGCAGCACCACCGCGCAGACCAGCAGCACCGGCACGACCAGCGTGAACCAGTGCAGCAGCCTGCCCCAGTCGCCCTGCATGCCGCCGCCCACCACGCGCACGAACGTGGACACGCTGGCCGTGACGACTCCCGCCCCCACCGACATCAGCAGCGCCTTGCCGGGGCCGCGCAGCCGGCGGGCGACGAGCTCGGAGACGAGCGCGATCGCCGCGATCACCCCGATGAACGCGAGCGCGGCCCCGTCGGTGAGGTGCGGGACGACGTTGTGGGCGGGCACGAGCAGCATGAGCCACACCAGGCCCACGGCGACCGCGAGCGAGCCGAGGATCTCCGCGCGGTACGGCCGCCGCCCGTACATGAGCGCGGCCAGCGGCACGGCGAACACCAGCGTGGCCACGCTGATGGGCTGCACCGCGACCAGCGGCGCGAAGCTGAGCGCGACGGCGTGCAGGCTCGCCCCCGTCAACCCGATGACCCCGCCGATCACCCAGCGGGGGCGTCTCACCAGCTTGAGCGAGGCGCCGCCCGCCACGGCCTCGTACTGTTGCAGGGCCGCCCCGAGCGCGTATCCCAGGGCGCCGAGCAGGGCGATGAGGAGTCCGGCCCAGGTCATCGGCGCCCACGCAGGGGCAGGGACGTGTGGAGGCGCATTGCTCCAGCTTAAGAGGGAAGCGGAGCACACGAATCATCCTTTTGGACAACATCAGCCCGCCAAGTCCCCGGACGGCCCCATCGACCAGGGCCGAAGCCGGCGTCAGGAACGCTCGGGGCAGACGCAGAACAGGTGCCCCTCGGGGTCGCGCAGCACGATCCAGCCCACGCCCTCGTCCGTGACGCCCGGCTGGAAGTCGGGCCTGGTCGCGCCGAGCGCGATGTACTCCTCGACCGCCTTCTCCACGTCGGGCACCCGGAAGTCGAGGTGGAACTGCTTGGCCGCGCCCGGCCAGGGGGCCGGCTCGCGCTCGGGGACGCGGCCGAAGTAGATCGCGGTGGTGCCGTCGCCCACCGCGGCGTACTCGTCCTCGGCGTACTGCAGGTCGAGGCCGGTGATCTCGTGGTAGAACTCGGCCAGCTTCTTGGGCTCCGCGCAGTCGATGGTGACGGCCAGGAGCTTCGCCTTCGTTGTCATGGCCCAAGCCTCGCAGGCATACCTGCCATCTTCTGTCAGGTACGGCGGCCGGTTTCTAACGGCGCCGGCCGCCCGACCCCACCCGCTTGAGTATCCGGTCCCACTCGGTGCCGAACGGGTTGTCCTGCACCATGTACGTCCAGGTCGCCGTGGGCCGCTTGAGGTCGGGCTCGGGCGCCTCGAACGCCTCCAGCGACCGCCGCTCCACCTCGGCCAGCATCGCCTTGTACTCGGCGACCGCCTCCCGGTGGAACTCGTCGATCGGGCTCATCCGGCCGAGGGCCCGCAGGTGGATGCCCTCGCGCAGGTCGGTGAGGAAGGCCAGGTGCTCGGTCCAGCAGCGGTCGATGGCGTGCAGCACGATCTGCCGGGCCGTCTCCTCGCGGGTCTCCTCGGGCATGGAGGCCCACCGCTCGGGGTCGCCCTCGGCCAGCGCCCGCGCGGCGGAGTCGCCGTGCAGCACCTTGTCGCGCCACTCCAGGATGAGCTCGCGCTGCTGCTCCAGCAGCCGGGTGTAGCGCCAGGTGTTGCGGTGGATCTGCAGGTTGACGCCCTCGGCGACCCGCTGGGCGTGGGCCACGATGTAGGCGCCGCGGCGGTGCCTGACCACGCCGTCGGCGTCGGCCGCGGGCGGCCGCTCGTCGGCCGCGAACTGAGTGACCAGCTCGTCGCGCATGCTGACGAAGAAGACCGAGCCACCGGGGTCGCCCTGCCGCCCGGCCCGGCCGCGGAGCTGGTCGTCCAGGCGGCTGCTGGCGTGGCGGCCGGAGCCGATCACGTACAGGCCGCCCAGCTCGGCCACGCCCTCGCCGAGGCGAATGTCGGTGCCGCGACCGGCCATCTGCGTGGAGACGGTGATCGCGTCGCGCTCGCCGGCCCGCGCGATGATCGCGGCCTCCTCGGCGTCGTTCTTGGCGTTGAGGACGACGGGGTCCAGGCCGCGCCGGCGCAGCAGCCCGGCGAGGTTCTCCGACTCGGCGACGTCGAGGGTGCCGATGAGGATGGGCCGGCCGGTGGCGTGGACCTCCTCGATCTCCTCGACGAGCGCGGCGTCCTTCTCGGGCACGTCCGGGTAGACGCGGTCGGGCTCGTCCTTCCTGACGCAGGGCCGGTTGGACGGGATGACGGCGACCTTGAGCCCGTAGAACTCGCCGAGCTGCTCGCTGACCGCGACGGCCGTGCCCGTCATGCCGCAGATCTGCGGGTAGCGGCGGACGAGGCCCTGCACGGTGATGGAGTCGAGGATCTCGCCCTTCTCGCTGGGCGCCAGCGCCTCCTTGGCCTCCACGGCCGCCTGGAGGCCGTCGGGCCAGCGCTGGAGCAGCGCGACCCGGCCGCGGGAGGCGTTGATGAGCTGCACCCGGCCGTCGCGGACGATGTAGTCGACGTCGCGGGCCAGCAGGATGTGGGCGTGCAGGGCGAGGTTGAGCTCGATGAGGGTGCCGGGCTCGTTCTCGTCGTAGAGGTCGACGCCGAGGAGGTTCTCGACCGTGTCGGCGCCCTTGGGGGTCAGGTAGACGTTGCGCGCCTGGTCGTCCACCTCGTAGTGGTAGCCGCGGACGAGCTGCCTGACCAGCGCGGCCATCTCGGGGACGGCGCTGCCCGCGTCGGAGGCCCCGGCCATGACGAGCGGCACGCGGGCCTCGTCCACCAGCACGGAGTCGGCCTCGTCGACCAGCGCGACCTCGGGGGCGGGCACGATGAGCTCGGCGGCGTCGGTGCGCAGGCGCTCGCGCAGCACGTCGAAGCCGATCTCGCTGACCGCGCCGTAGGTGACGTCCCTGGAGTACGCCTCGCGCCGCTCCTCGTGCGTGGAGGACTGCCCGACCCAGCCGACGGTGACGCCGATGGCCTCGTAGAACGGCGCCATCCATTCGGCGTCGCGCCGGGCCAGGTAGTCGTTGACGGACATGACGTGGACGCGCTTGCCCTGCAGCGCGTAGCCGGCGGCGGCCATCGCGCCGGACAGCGTCTTGCCCTCGCCGGTCGCCATCTCGGCGACCTTCCCGTCGAGCAGCGCCAGCGTGCCGAGGAGCTGCGCGTCGTACGGCCGGAGCCCGAGCGAGCGGTCGGCCGCCTCCCGGGCGACGGCGCAGAACCTCGCCAGGTCGTCCATCGCGGGGCGGGCGAGCTCGTCCAGCTCGCCGACCGGCCCGGCCAGCTCGCGGGCCGCCTTGACGACCTTCTGGTACGGGCCCAGACTCACTCCTCCCGGCCGGTCCAGGAGGTTCTTCAAGATTCCGGAAATAGACGCCACAGTCCCTCCAACGCGCGCTCTGCCCGGCAGCGTTCCTCTCGTGCCCACCTCCACGAGTGTGACCGAAGTGGGGAGCGGAGCGACGGTACGGCATGCGTCGCCGTACCGGACCCTAGCCCATATGGGGACGTGCACGGCGTTCCGCGCCGCCGTCCCGCTCCCCGGTCGGCCCTCGATCAACCGTCCGTCACCTTGTCATCGCTGCTCGGGGCGTAGGGCCGGCACCACCACGGCGGCGGCCAGCAGCGCGCACCCGGCCCAGCCGGCCACGCTCAGCCGCTCCCCGAACAGCAGCACGCCGAGCACGGCCGCGCCGACGGCCTCGCCGAGGGAGATGACCGACACGGTGGCGGCCCGGAGTGCGGTCAGCGCTCGGAAGAACAGGGCGTAGGCCAGCGCCGTCGGCACCGCGCCGAGGTAGGCCAGCAGCGCCACGGTCGTCACGGTCGGCTCGGGCACCGCGCCGCCGGCCAGCGCGAACGGCGCCAGGCACACAGCGCCCACCACGAACCCGCCCACGGCCATGCCGCCGGGGTCCTCCCGGTGCCGCCGCGAGTACAGCGTCACCGCGGCGTACCCGGCGGCCGACACCAGGGCGAACGCGACGCCCCCCAGCCGGCCGCCGCCCGCGAGCAGGCTCTCGCCCGTGAGCAGGAACAGCCCGGCGAGCGCGGCGGCCAGGGCGAGCAGGCCGGTGCGGCCGGACCGCTCGCCGAGCAGGAGCCGCCCGCCCAGCTCGGTGACGACCGGGGTGGCGCCCATCGTCACCACGGTCGCGACGGCCACGCCGGACCGCTCGATGGCCGCGAAGTACGCGGTCTGGTAGACGGCCATCCCGGCGCCCACGACCACCATCCGGATGTCGAGGCGCGGGAGGACGCCGCCGGTCAGCCGGGTGAGCGCGAGCAGGAAGACGGCGCCGAGGGCGTAGCGCCACAGGGACACGCCGGCCGGGCCGAGCCCGCCGGACTGGAAGAGCAGGGATCCCGCGGCGCCGCCGGTGCCCCAGGCGGCCGCCGCCACGGACACGTAGAGGGCTCCCCGGCGCGCGGAGACGGGTGAGGGGACATGCGTCATGACAGATCTCTCCGGATGGAGTGGTCGGAAGGGGGCCCGTACGCGGGCAGCGACCACCCCCGGATCGGTCAGATCCGGCGAGATGTCAGAAGAGGCCGCCCGCTACCGGGCGGGCGGCGGGGAGCAGATCAGGAAGCGCGGCACGTCCCTCACCCTAGCGGCTCCGGGGTCGGCGGGGCCTCACGGGTTTGCGTGGCCTCACGCTCGGCGTGGCCTCACGGTTTGCGGGGCCTCATGGTTTGCGGGCGACGCCTCCGAGGAGGAGCTCCTCCCAGGCGGCCGGCGGGTGGGGCAGCCGGTCGTCGGGCCGCCACTCGGGGAAGCGCACCAGGCCGGGCTCCACCAGCTCCAGCCCGTCGAAGAAGCGGCCGATCTCCTCGCGGGAGCGGAAGTGGCCGGTGCCCATCGTGACCCGGAGCATCGCCTCCAGCGCCTGGGCCTTCGGGTTGGCCGAGGCCAGCATGTTCGAGGCCGCCAGGTGACTGCCGGACGGCAGCGCGTCCATGTAGCGCCGGACGATCCCGTGCGGGTCGTCCTGGTCGGGGAACAGGTGCAGCAGCCCGATCGCCAGCACCGCGACGGGCCGGGACAGGTCGATGAGCCGCCGCAGCTCGGGGTTGCCCAGCACGGCCGCGACGTCGCGGGCGTCCTCGGTGACGGCGACCACGTGCGGGTTGCCCTTGAGGATGGCGCGCGCGTGCGGCTCCACCGACGGATCGACGTCCACGTACACGACGCGCGTCGAGGGGTCGGCGAACTGGGCGACCTCGTGGGTGTTCTCGATGGTGGGCAGGCCGGCGCCGAGGTCCACGAACTGCCGGACGCCGGCCTCGCGGACGAGGTGGTCGACGACGCGGCCGACGAACGCCCGGTCGCACCAGACCAGATCCACGATCTCGGGCACGGCCTCCCTCAGCCGCCGCGCGACGGACCGGTCGGCGGCGAAGTTCTCCATGCCGCCGAGCAGGGCGTCGTGGACGCGGGCGACGCTGGGCGTGGACGGGTCGACCCCGGGCGGGGCCCACTCCTCATGGGACCACTCACCGCTCGCCCACGCGCTGGAGGAACCGAGGCTCATCCGGACTCCCCTTTGGTCGGTGACGCGGATCGTACCGAAATCGGGGGCTCCATGTCTGCGCCGACCTGTGGCTTCGCACAGGCCGCTTGGCCGTCCGTTGACGAATTTCCGGGACGCGGTTTACGCGCCGTGTCCCGGGTAGCTGGAGCGGGCCCGAGTACGAGACGGAAGCAGAGAGGACGTGAGCTTCATGGAGCTCTGGGACTATCGATCTGACGTCTACGACCGCGGCCAGGCGCTGGACATCAACGGTTACCACGTCCACGCCACCGACGGAAAGATCGGTTCCGTCGACGAGGCCACGTACGAGGTCGGCGAGAGTTACCTGGTCGTCGACACCGGTCCGTGGATCTTCGGTAAGAAGGTCATGCTGCCGGCGAGTGTCATCACCCGGATCGACCCCCAGGCACGCGAGGTGTACGTCTCGCGTACCAAGGCGGAGATCAAGGACGCTCCGGAGTTCGACGAGGGCCGCTTCAAGGAGCCCGAGTACCGGACGCGGGTGGGCGACTACTACGGCCGGTTCCCGCACTGACCTTCGGTCAAGGTGAAGGGCCGCACCCCTCGGGGTGCGGCCCTTCGTCCGTCCTGAGGATCCGTCCCCAGGGTCCGTTCTCAGGGCCAGGACGGGTCGCCCTTGGGCTCGGCCGGCGCCTCCAACACACCCAGGCGTTCCAGCAACGTGAGGAAGGTCGCCGCGTACGGCGAGGCGGCCGTCACCGTGGCCACCCGCTGCCAGTCCACCTGCTCCCGCAGCGCCCGCACCTGCGGCAGCAGCGCGCCGTAGTCGCAGGCGTGCTCCGACAGCGGCATCAACCAGGAGATCACCAGGTCCGTGGCCTCCAGCACGGGCACGATCACCGCCGACGCCTTCATCGGCTCGGCCCGCTCGATCAGCTCGTCGGTCACCGGCCGGTCGGAGATACGGAAGATCAGGTCCACCAGCCGTCCGTCGTCGTACGCCTTGACCAGCCAGTCCTCCGGCGGTTTGGCCGTCTCGAGGCCGAGGGCGCGCAGCGCTTCCAGGGCGGCCGGAACGTCATGCTCGGTGATGACGAAGTCCACGTCGTGCAGCGAGGGCGCCGCGCCCCTGGCGTAGGCGGCGCACCCCCCGGCCAGGGCGAACTGCACTCCCGCGTCCTTCAGCCCCGAGCTCGCGCGTTTGAGCGTGTCGAGGATCGCGTCGGTGACTTCATGACTGTGGCTGCTCATGTGATCCGGCTACCCTCCCGGTCCCCCGCTAGACGTCGGATCGCGCGCAGGAGCGGTGCCAGCACGGGATTGTCGTTGCCGGCCCGCCAGGCGAGATCGAGCCGCACCGTGCCTGGCCCGAGTCCGGTCACCGGGCGCAGCACGACACCGTCCATGCGCAGCGCGGAGGCCGCCGCGGGCACCAGCGCCAGGCCGAGCCCGGCCTTGACCATGGCCAGGACCGTGTGGACCTGGCTCAGGTACTGCCGGTGGACCGGCTGCACGCCGGCCGTGCGGAAGACGGCGACCAGCACCTCGTGGAAGTAGCGGGCCTCGGACGGCGAGTACATGATGAACGGCTCGCCGTCGAAGTCGGCCACGCTCGGGTACGGCGCCCGCACCGCCAGCGGGTGGCCGTCGGGCAGGGCCGCGAGCAGCGGCTCGCTGGTCAGGGGGGCGGTGCGGATGTCGGCCGTGCGCACCGGGGGGCGGACCATGCCGACGTCCACGGCGCCAGACAGCAGCGCCTCCACCTGCGCGGCGGTGACCATCTCGCGCAGCACCAGCTCCACGCCGGGCAGCCGGGCGCCCGCCTCGGTGACGACGCGCTCCAGGAAGGAGTAGGCGGTCGTGGCGGTGAAGGCGAGGGTGACCACACCGGCGTCGCCGCGCGGCGTGCGGCGGGCGGTCAGCACCGCCTCCTGCGAGACCTGCAGCACCTTGCGGGCCTCGGCCAGGAAGGCCCGCCCGGCGGGGGTGAGCCGGACCGCCCGGCGGGTCCGGTCGAACAGCTCGACGCCCAGCTCGCGCTCCAGCGCCTGGATGCGCCGGCTCAGCGGCGGCTGCGTCATGCGCAGGCGCGCGGCTGCCCGGCCGTAGTGCAGCTCCTCGGCGACCGCGACGAACCCGACGAGCTGCTCCATCGACACCATGCTCCGCAATGATACGCGGCACGCATCGGAGGATGCGAAAAGAGTGTTGGACCGGCATGAGTCACGCTGCCTATGGTCATGACGGGACACCGACCCCAAAGGGGACGAATCCCCCGACGAAGGAGACCCGATGACCCCCGACGAGCTGAGCGCCCGGCTGGCCTCAGGGCTGCTGTCGTTCCCCGTGACCCATTTCAAGGACGACCTGTCCTTCGACGAGGCCGCCTACCGCGAGCACCTCGCCTGGCTCGGCCGGCACGAGGTGGGCGGGCTGTTCGCGGCCGGCGGCACGGGCGAGTTCTTCTCGCTGACCCAGGCCGAGGTGGAGCGGGTGGTGGCCGTCGCCGTGGACGCCGCGCCCGCCGGGGTCCCGGTGCTGGCCCCGTCCGGGCACGGCACCGCGACCGCCGTCCAGCTCGTCCGCTCCGCCGAGCTCGCCGGCTCGGCCGGGATTCTGCTGTTCCCGCCGTACCTGACCGAGGCCGACGAGGAGGGGCTGGCCGCGCACGTCGCGGCCGTGTGCCGGGCGACCGCCCTGGGCGTGATCGTCTACAACCGGGCCAACGCCCGCTACTCCACCGCGACGCTGGAGCGGCTGGCCGCCGAGCATCCGAACTTCGTCGGCTTCAAGGACGGCGTGGGCGACCTGGAGCAGATGACGCGCGTCCGCGCCCGCCTGGGCGGCCGGCTGCTCTGCATCGGCGGTCTGCCCACGGCCGAGCTGTACGCGCTGCCGTACCACGCGCTGGGTGTCGAGACGTACTCCTCGGCGATCTTCAACTTCCTGCCGGAGTTCGCGCTCGCCTTCCACCGGGCGGTGCGCGGCGGCGACACCGCCGCGGTGACCGGGATGCTGAACGACTTCGTCCTGCCCTACGTGGAGCTGCGCGACCGGCGGCGGGGATACGCGGTGAGCATCGTCAAGGCGGGCCTGCGCGCCGCCGGCCGCCCGGCCGGCCCGGTGCGGCCCCCGCTGGTGGACCTCACCGGCGAGGAGCAGGACCGGCTGTCGGCCCTGATCGGGCGGGTGAGCGCCTGACCCGCGTCCCCGCTCCGGCGCGCGTGAGTAGAGCGCCGGAGCGGGGGTAGCGCGAGGCCCTATGACCGACTTCCTGGAGAAGACCGAACGCGAGTACCAGGGCGAGCACGACCGGCCGCTGCGCGGCTACCTGCGCATCATGACCGTGTACGGCGGGGCGATCGCCGCGGCGGTGGGCGCGGCCGCGCTGATGGGGCGCAAGGCACCGGAGCGGGTGGGGCTGATGGACGTGGCGCTGATGGCGGCCTGCACCCACAAGGTGTCGCGGCTGATCGCCAAGGACCCGGTGACCAGCCCGCTGCGGGCGCCGTTCACCCGGTACGAGGGGACGAGCGGCCCGGCCGAGCTGAAGGAGGAGCCGCGCAACTCGGTCGGCGAGCTGGTGTCGTGCCCGTTCTGCCTGGCGCAGTGGACGGCCACCGCCTACGCCGCCGGCCTGGTCTTCGCGCCCCGGTTCACGCGGCTGGCGGGGGCGACGATGACCGCGGTGGCCGCCTCCGACTGGCTCCAGCTCGCCTACGCGAAGATGATGCGCTCCGCGTCCTGACCGCAGGGCATGGGAGGGAAGGGCCTCGGCGAGGCCCTTCCCTCCCATGCCGTGCGGGCGGTCCCTGTGCCGTCAGCGCAGCCGGGGCAGGACCTCACGCGCGTAGAAGTCGAAGAACGCGTCCTGCTCGGCCCCGATCTGGTTGACGTACACCTCGTCGAAGCCGGCGTCCACGTACGCGCGGATCGCCTGGACGTGTGCCTCGGGGTCGGGACCGCACGGGCTGCCGCCGACGGCCTGCTCCTCGGTGACCGACTCGGCGAGCTGCTCGAAGTGCCGGGGCAGGGGCAGCAGCTGCGACGCCTCGCCCTGGATGCCCTGGTTGGGCCACAGCCGGTGGACGGTCCTGCGCGCCTCGGCCTCGTCCGGCGCGTAGCAGACCTTGAGGCCCCCCATCGCCGGCTTGCCCGCGCCGCCCGCCTTGTGGAACTGCTCCACCATCTCCGCGCTGGGGCCGGTGGAGATGTAGCCGTCGGCGATGCGGCCGGCCAGCTCGATGGCCTTGGGCCCGAAGCCGGACATGTAGATGGGCGGCGGCTCGTCCGGCAGCGTGTAGAGGCGGGCGGTGTCCACCCGGTAGTGGGCGCCGCGGTGCGTCACCAGCTCGCCGGTGAACAGCTCCCGCATCAAGCCGACGGCCTCCTCCAGCATCTCCAGCCGCTCCTCGGCCGGCGGCCAGCGCGACTCGATGACGTGCTCGTTGAGCGCCTCGCCGGTGCCGACGCCGAGCCGGAAGCGCCCGCCGGACAGCGCCGCCGTGGTGGCCGCGGCCTGGGCGGTGATCACCGGGTGGATCCGCATCAGGGGGCAGGTGACGGCCGTGGTGATGGGCAGCGACGTGGCCTCGGCCAGCGCGCCGATCACGGACCAGACGAACGGGCTCTGCCCCTGCGCGTCCAGCCAGGGATGGAAGTGGTCGGAGATCCACAGCGCCTCGAACCCCGCGCGCTCGGCCGCCTTGGCCTGCCGGACCAGTTCCCGGGGGCCGTGCTCCTCGCAGGAAAGGAAGTATCCGAATGTGGTCATGAAGGTCCACTTCCCGGCGCACTCAGGGAAAACATGGCGTGCGCCAGGAATGGATGTTAAATGCCTTTCGGCCCGGGCAGTAGCGGGCCATGGCTACTTTGCTGTGGATCATCGCGGTCGTTCTCGTCATCGCCGGCATCTATGTGATTCTGGCCCGTCGCGATCTCCTCTGGGGGATCGTCCTCATCGTCCTCGGCTTCCTGGTGGGCCCCGGCGGTGTCAGCATCTTCAATGTCTAGGGGCGCCACCGACGCGCCACCCGTTCTCCGCCCGGCCGGCGAACGCCGGCCCGGCGGACCTACCCGACAGGCTGTGCCATCCCGTGTTACCCGTCTCACGCCTTTATCCGGCGACGAGATGAAAATGTAATCAAATTCCCGAAAATCAGCCAAAAGATCAGCTATCGAAAGGGAAGGGCGGCCGCTCCGGATCGGAGCGGCCGCCCTTCTGTTCCGCGGTTCCGGGAGTTTCGGTTCCTGACGTTTCGGTTCAGGATGCTTCCCGGGCCCTCAGCGTGCCCGCCTCAGCATTCGAGGCAGTACACCCCGTACGCCTTGCCCAGCACCGGCAGCGCCACGTTGCGGACCCGGATGCCGCCCGGGGTCAGGCCCTTCTCCGTGCCCTTGTGGGCGTGGCCGTGCAGGACGAGGTCCGCGCCGGCCGTGTCCACGGCCTCGGCGAGCAGGTAGCTGCCGAGGAAGGGGTAGATCTCCAGCGGCTCGCCCTCCAGGGTCTCCTTGATGGGCGAGTAGTGCGACAGGAGGACCCGCCGGTCGGCCTGCATCTCCTTCAGCGCGAGCTTCCAGCTCTCGGCGATGAGCCGCGTGTGGCCCACGAAGTCCTTGATCTCGCGCTCGCCGAACTCGCTCGCGCACTTGCCGGCGAACCCGCCGCCGAACCCCTTGCCGCCCACGACGCCCAGCCTCGTGCCGCCGCACGTGAGGACCGCGCCGTCGTCGTCCAGCACGGTCACCCCGGCGTCGCGCAGCTCACTGGCGATCTCGTGCTGGAGGTCGGAGTGGTAGTCGTGGTTGCCGAGGACGGCGACGACCGGCACGGGCAGGTCGCGCAGCTCGTCGGCGACCACCCGGCCCTCCTCCAGCGTGCCGTGCCGGGTGAGGTCTCCGGCCAGCATCAGCACGTCGGCGCGTTCCTCGATGCCTTCGAGCCGCTTGCGGTACTCGCCACGGACGTCCTCGCCCAGATGGATGTCGCCCACGGCCGCTATGCGGACTTCAGTCAAGGTGCTCATCCTCCCCCGGCTCGTTGACGACGACGACCTTGATCTCGTTGTGCACCTTCAGGTCCGGGGCGGTCTCGTGCGCCACCTCCCCGAGTCGTACGCGTTGATCGCTCCCGCTCACCTGGCCGCGCAGGAACAGCTGGTCCCCTCTGACGTCGACGTGGATGCCGAGCTCGTGGGTCCGCGCGTCCTCGGCCAGCGCCTGCTGGATGCGGGCCGCGACGTACTGCGGAGCTTCCATGGATGCCTCCTTCCCTGACGCCGCATGCCCGGGTATGAATCCCTCAAACGGCGCGTATCAGGTCGATAACGGCGCGTTCTACGGCGCCATGGGTGGCGAGCTGGCCGAAGTCCGCCTCGGCTCCCAGCTCGGTCAGGGCGGGCGCGACCGTGCGTCCGTGCTGGTACGCCTCGACCACACGGGGGTCCACGTACGACTCGCGCGCCACGGTGGGCGTGTTGCCCAGGTAATCGGACACCTCCCGCATCACCCGGGTGATCGCCCGCTTCCGGGCGGTCTCGCCGCGCCCCTCCGCCGCGTGCGTGGACACCGAGAGGCCGACGGCGGCCAGCACGGTCGCGTGCCAGGTGCGGAAGTCCTTGGCGGTGAAGTCGTCGCCGATCTTCTCGCGGAGGTAGTCGTTGATGTCGTCGCTGCGCACGTCCACCCAGCCGTGCCCCTGCCGGTAGAACAGCAGCTCCCCGTCAGGGTGGCGGCGCTTGAGCGACCTGATCACCGAGCACACCGAGGAGTCGGCGATCACCACCTCGCGCGGGATGTCGCCCTTGGCCGGGTACGCGCAGGTGATCGTGTCCCGCGAGCAGGTCACGTGCTCCATCCGGAGGGTCGCCAGCCCGAAGGTGTCGTAGGTCTCGCCGCCCACGCGGAAGAAGCCCACATCCAGCATCCGCGCCGCGGCGGCCAGCACCCGCTCCCGGGTCAGGCCGCGGCCGCGCAGCGCCTCGTCCACCGCCTTGCGGAAGTCGGGCAGCCGCTCGGCCAGCTCCAGCACCCGGTCGAACTTGATCTTGTCCTGCTGCTCGCGCCACAGGTCGTGGTAGCGGTACTGGCGGCGCCCCGCGGCGTCGGTGCCGGCCGCCTGCAGGTGACCGTCCGGCGAGGCGCAGATCCACACATCGGTCCACGCGGGCGGGATGACCAGCGCCTTGATCCGCGCCAGCGTCTCCGGGTCCACAGGGCGGCCGTCCGCGTGGTGGTAGCCGAAACCCCGCCCACGGCGCCGGCGATGGATCCCCGGCTCGTTCTGGTCACTGGGATGCAGCTCGGCCACGGACGCCCGGCTACCCCCAACGTTAGGCACCAAACGGCAGGGGCAGGTGATCCGCCATGTCTGAGAACAACCAGTGGGAACAGCGCTCGGAGTCGGGCAAACCCATGGTGCCGGCCACGCCGAGGGACGTGGTCCACATCCGGGCCGGCTCGTTCATCCTCGTGTTCGCCCTCGCGTTGGCGGCGCTGGGGCTGATCGCCGGGATCCCGGTGCTGACCGGCATCGCGGCCGTCGCGGCCGTGGTGACCATCGTGGACATCGTGCTGGCCGTACGGCGGCAGAAGAGCAGGAACGTGGGAGAGGCAGGCTGAGCATGACACCGCAGCGAACCGAACTGGACACCTCGGCCGGGGAGCCGGCCGGCTCCCTGGCCGGCGCCGTCGCCGAGACGGCCGAAGGGCTGCGCACGCACGACCTGCGCGGCAAGGTCGTCGTGGTCACCGGCGCCAGCGGCGGCGTGGGCCGGGCCGTGGTGCGCGAGCTGGGCGCCAAGGGGGCCAAGGTGGCGCTGATCGCCCGTGGCACGACCGGGCTCGGCGCCGCCGCCGTGGACGTGGGCGCCGCCGGCGGCAGCGGGAAGGTGTTCGAGGCCGACGTGGCCGACTACGAGCAGCTCCGGGATGCGGCCGAGCAGATCGAGGCCGAGATGGGCCCCATCGACGTGTGGATCAACGTCGCGTTCTCGTCGGTCTTCGCCAAGTTCACCGACGTCACCCCCGAGGAGTACGAGCGGACCACCGCCGTCACCTACCTCGGCTACGTGTGGGGCACCCGCGTGGCGCTCGACCTCATGCGGCCCCGCGGCCGGGGCGCCATCGTGCAGACCGGCTCGGCCCTGTCGCACCGCGGCATCCCCCTGCAGTCGGCGTACTGCGGCGCCAAGCACGCCATCAAGGGCTTCACCGAGTCGGTGCGCACCGAGCTGATGGCCGAGAACAGCGACATCAAGATCACCCTGGTGCAGCTCCCGGCGGTCAACACGCCGCAGTTCGACTGGGTGCTGTCCAAGCTGCGCCGCCATCCCCAGCCGGTGCCGCCCATCTACCAGCCCGAGGTCGCCGCGCGCGGCATCGTGTACGCGGCCGAGCACCCCGAGCGCAAGGAGTACTGGGTCGGCGTCACCACCGCCGCCACCATCATGGCGGAGCGCGTCGCCCCGGCCCTGGTGGACCGCTACCTGGCGCGTACCGGGATGAAGTCGCAGGTGACGGACGAGGAGCAGCCGAGCGGCGTGGCCAACCTGTGGGAGCCGGCCGACGAGGACAAGGACTACGGCGCCCACGGCAGCTTCGACCGGCGCTCGCACGCGCGCAGCCCCCAGCTCTGGCTGTCCCAGCACCGCCGGCCCGTCCTCCTCGGCCTCGCGGCGGGCGCGGCGGCGGTCACGGCGCTCCTCCGGCGCAAGCGCTGAAAGGTCTGCCCGACCGGCGGGGACACGGCGTTAAGCGGGCGAGTTGGGGTAGTCGGCGGACGACCAGAGGAGGCCCTGACCATGCCTGAACGCGATCTGCACTACCTGACCGAGCTGGCCGCCCAGCTGCGCGTGGACTCCGTGCGCAGCTCGGCCGCCGCCGGATCGGGCCACCCCACCTCGTCGATGTCGGCCGCCGACCTGATGGCGGTGCTGTTCAGCTGCCATCTGCGCTACGACTTCGACCATCCCGACAACCCCGCCAACGACCATCTGATCTTCTCCAAGGGGCACGCCTCGCCGCTGCTGTACGCGCTGTTCAAGGCGGCGGGCGCCATCGGCGACGAGGAGCTGCTGTCCTTCAGGAAGCGTGGCAGCCGGCTGGAGGGGCACCCGACCCCGCGCCTGCCCTGGGTCGACGTGGCCACCGGGTCGCTGGGCCAGGGCCTGCCGGTCGGCGTGGGTATGGCGATGGCCGGGCGGCTGGAGCGCCTGCCGTACCGGGTGTGGGTGCTGTGCGGCGACAGCGAGCTGGCCGAGGGCTCCGTGTGGGAGGCCGCCGAGCTGGCGGGCGACGAGGGGCTGGCCAACCTGACGCTCATCGTGGACGTGAACCGGCTGGGCCAGCGCGGCCCCACCCGGCACGGCTGGGACACCGGCGCGTACGCGCGCCGGTTCGGCGCGTTCGGCTGGCACACCATCGAGATCGACGGCCACGACCCCGGGCAGATCGACTTCGCGCTGGGCGACGCCTGCAACACCCGCAGGCGGCCCACCGTCATCCTGGCCAAGACCCGCAAGGGCGAGGGCGTCGTGGAGGTGGAGAACCGCGAGGGCGCCCACGGCAAGGCCCTCAAGGACCCCGACACAGCCGTCGCCGAGCTGGGCGGCGTGCGCAACCTCACCGTGGACGTGCACCGGCCGGAGCCCATGCCGCAGCCGTACCGCTTCGACGACGGGCCGCTGACGCTGCCGGAGTACGAGCCGGGCACGCGCGTCGCCACCAGGACCGGGTACGGCGAGGCGCTGGCCGCCCTCGGCGCGGCCCGCGGCGACGTGGTGGCGCTGGACGGCGAGGTGGCCGACTCCACCAGGACGGAGGAGTTCGCCAAGGCGTTCCCGGAGCGCTTCTTCGAGATGTACATCGCCGAGCAGCAGCTCGTCGCCGCCGCCGTCGGCATGCAGGCGCGCGGCTTCGTGCCGTACGCGGCGACGTTCGCGGCGTTCCTCACCCGGGCGCACGACTTCATCCGGATGGCCGCGGTCAGCCAGGCGTCGATCAGGATCGTCGGCTCGCACGCCGGCGTGGCGATCGGCGAGGACGGCCCGTCACAGATGGGGCTGGAGGACCTGGCCATGTTCCGGTCCGTGTACGGCAGCACGGTGCTCTACCCGTGCGACGCCAACCAGGCCGCGGCCCTGACGGCCGAGATGGCCGGCGTCTCCGGCGTGTCCTACCTCCGGACCACCCGCGGCGACACACCTGTCATCTACCGGCCCGGCGAGCGCTTCCCCGTGGGCGGCTCGCGGGTGCTGCGCCACACACCGGCCGACCGGGCCACGATCGTGACCGCCGGGGTGACCGTGCACGAGGCCCTCGCGGCGGCCGACGAGCTCTCCGCCGCGGGGATTCCGGTGGGCGTCATCGACCTCTACTCGGTCAAGCCCGTCGACACGGCCGCGCTCACCGCCGCCGCCACCACGACCGGGAACCTCATCACCGTCGAGGACCACCGGCCCGAGGGCGGCCTCGGCGACGCGGTCCTGGACGCGGTGAGCGAGCTGGGGCCGCGCGTGGTCAAGCTGGCCGTACGGGGGCTGCCGGGATCGGCCACGCCGGAGGAGCAGCTCGCGGACGCGCGCATCGACCGCCGCGCCATCATCGACGCGGTCAAGCGCCTGCTCTGAGCGCGGCTTCTCCGCTTCGCGGGGGAGGCAGGCGAACGGCCCGCCGGGACGAACCTGGCGGGCCTGACGGGTGGGGACGGGCGGGCGATGCGGACCGGTGGGGATGTGCGGACCGGTGGGCCGGGCCGGCCCGCCGGGCGCGCGTCCTAACGGCGGGCCTTGGCGGTGGCCCGGCGGTTGGCCTTCTTGATGGCCTCGACCAGCTCTTCCTTGGTCATCTTCGACCGGCCGGTGACGCCCAGCTCGGACGCCACCTTCTGAAGGTGGTCCTTGCTGGCGTTGGCGTCGACGCCCTCGGCCGTGCGGCCGGAACGATCCTTGGCGCCCTGGTCCGACGGTCCCTTGCCGGACTTGGGCTCCCAGTGGTCGCCGACCTTCTCGAACGAGTGCTTCAGCGCGGCGAAGGCCGTCATGTGGGCGCGGCGCCCCTCGCCGTACGTCTGCACCGCGGAGTCGTGCGCCTTCATCCACGTGGCCTGCGCCTTCTTCGGCGAACGGCGGATCGTCGACGGCAGTTCATCTTCGGCTGGCATGTCGGTTCACCTCCTGCAGGGGCTCTTCCCCGCTCGTGGCTGATGATGGCGGTTACAGCGGGGGCTCGTCGTAGCGGCGGCGCTCCTCGTACACCGTCGTCCGGCGCGCCTCGGGCTCCTCGTAGATCTCGTGGCGGTGCACCGGCTCGTCGATGGGTCCTACCGCCCTGCGGGTGACCTGGATCCGGTAGATGCCGAACAGGAGCCCGATCAGACCACCGAGCATGAGGATGACGCCGACGACGTTGATGTCGAGGCCAGCGAGGTCGAACTCGACGGCCCACGTGAGGATCGCGCCCAGCATGATGAGGATGATGCTTCCGGCGATGGTCATTAGTACCTCCTTGACAAGAGGAACCTCTATCCACATGGCAAAAAACAAACCAGTAGTGATGGTCGGGCTTATGGGCTCGGGCAAGACGTCCGCGGGACGCCTCGTCAGTCAGGCCCTTGACCTGCCCTTGAGCGACAGCGACCCGTTCCTGCTCGACCGGTACGGAGCCACGGCGGCGCAGATCGTGGCGCGCGACGGAGCCGACGTCCTCCACCGGCGGGAGGCCGAGCACGTCCTGTCCGAGCTGGGCGGCGAGCGCAAGGTGATCACCGCGGCGGCCAGCACCGTCGAGAACCCCCGGGTGCGCGCGGAGCTGCGGAGCAAGGCGTTCGTGGTGTGGCTGGACGCGCCCGACGCGGTGCTGGCCGAGCGGATGCGCTCCGGCGACCACCGGCCGGAGTTCGCGCCGTCGGTGATGCGGGCGCGGCGGGAGCCGTACTTCCGCGAGGTGGCCGACCTGACGTGCGACGTGAGCAGGATGACGCCCGAGGAGGTGGCCGAGGAGGTGCTGCGGAAGATGGGCTCGTCCGCGGGCGGCGACGGCTCCTAGCGGCCGGCGCGGGTCGTCCCCGTCCGGGACGCTGGCATAATGATCATGACGCACGGGTCCTCCGAGGCGCGCGGAGGACCTGTGACGTCCTCTCCCGTCCGCCGTCACCATCGCTCTCCCAGGGCGGACCCGGCGGCGGCCGGCGCGAGGCGCAACCAATCTCCCTCCGGCGGCATCTAAGCATCAGTGACGATGCGCTTGGTGCCGGGCGACCCCGTGAGCCTCGGCGGCTACTGGCTGGCCGGACGGCTGGGTGCCGGCGTGCGGGGCGTGGTCTACGACGCCTACGACGACGAAGGCCGCCGGTTCGCGCTCAAGGTGCCCCGAGGTGAGGTCACCGACCAGCTCTCCGACGCCGTCTGGCGGGTCTCGCCGCGGCACCTGGCCCGAGTGGTGGACGTCGGGGTCGACGGGGCCGTGCCGTACATCGTGAGCGAGTTCGTCGAGGGTCCCGACCTGCGGCAGGCGGTGGAGCGGCACGGGCCGTACACGGGCGGGGAGCTGGCCGCGCTGGCCCTCGCGGTGGCGACCGCGCTGCGCTCGCTGCACGCGGTGGGCATCCCACACCGCGACCTGCGCCCCGAGAACGTGCTGCTCTCCCCCTACGGGCCCACCGTGATCGACCTCGGCGTGACGGTCCCGGGCACGGTCGGCACCCGTACGTACCTGGCCCCCGAGGTGTTCACCGGAGGGCGGCCGGGGCCGGAGGCCGACGTGTTCGCCTGGGGCGGGGTGCTGCTGTTCGCCGCCACGGGCCACGACCCGTTCCGCGGGGAGAGTCTGGGCGAGGTGATGCACCGGCTGCTCGCCGTGGACCCCGACCTGGACGCGCTGCCGGAGCCGTTGCGCGCCCTGGTGGGGCAGGCCCTGTCGAAGAACCCGGCCGACCGCCCGCCGTCCGCGGAGCTCCTGGCGGTCGCGGACGCCCTGCCCCGCCCTCCTGTCCCGGCGGCCGGCAGTGCGGGCGCCGTCGTCGAGGGGGCCTGGAGCGGGTGGGGGCGGCTGGTGGCGCCGGCGGGGCTTATGGGGCCGCCGTCGCTCGGCGAGGTGGCCGAGCGGGTGTTCGCGTCGCTGACGCCGCGTCAGCAGGAGGAGGCGCCCGCGCTGCTGCTGCGCCTGCTCGACGAGGACGCCGTCGGCTGCGACGCGCACGGGGTCCTGGACCGGCTCACGGAGGCCGGTCTCCTCGTACGGCGGAGCGTGGCCGTGCCGCCCACCCGGGCGGAGGCCGGCACGCTGGTGGCGGTCAGCGGCGACTGCGTCGAGCCGGCCAGCGCCGCGCTGGTCCGGGCCTGGCCCCGCTTACGCGCCTGGGCGTCCGAACGTCCCCCCGCCCGGACCGGCCCCCAGGCCGGCACCACGACCCGCACCGGGGACGACCACGCGGACGACCACGGGACCGATCAAGGGGCCGGTCCCGCAGTCGTCGCCACGGTGGGGGACGCGTCCGGACGGCGTGACGGGGAGCCCGAGCCCGACCTGACCCCGATGTACGTGGCTCACCGGGCCATGCTCACCGACCTGCGCCGCCTGACCGGCCTGCTGGCGGAGCCCGCCACGTTCACCTCCGCACGGGTGGGCGCGGTCCGCTGGTACACCAGGTCCCTGCTGACCGCCATCCATCACCACGTCGACGGCGACGCGGCCCTGTGGCCGGTCGTCGCGCGCGCCGCCGGCCGGAACGTGGACCTCTCCCCCTACACCGGCGGCCACGAGGCGCTGAGCCCTCTGCTGGAGCGCTGCCACGCGGCCGTGGACGGCGATCTGGCCCGGCTCGGGCGCGAGCTGAAGCCGATGCTGGATCTCCTCGCCGAGCACATCGCCGGGGAGGAGGCCGAGCTGTTCCCGATCATCAGGGTGTCGGTGCCACCTGCGGCCTGGGCCCGGGTCGAGAGGCAGGTCGCCGGGCGAGCCGGCGTACGGGAGATGACGTTCAGGATGCCGTGGCTCGACCGGCACGCCACCGGGGACGAGTCCGAGCGCCTCCTGGCCGGGACGGGCCGGACGTCCAGGGTGTTCCTGGCGCTGACCCGGCCCGGCTACCGGCGCCGGGAGCGGCTCGCGTTCGGTTAGCGGCCCCCGAGGGCGGGCCCGGCAGTCGCTCGGAGGTCACTCGGGTCTCTCCCGTGACGGCTCTCACCGGCTCGGGTCATGATGGAGCGGCACGAGGTCCGGGCCTGGGAGAGGCGGGGCGATGGGCAAGCTGCTGTACTCGGCCACGATGTCGCTGGACGGCTTCATCGCCGGTCCCGGGGGCGACATGTCGTGGCTGACGGACTACCTGGGCCCCAACCCGGCGGTGGAGGAGCTGATCGGGCGGATCGGCGCGCTGCTCGTGGGCAATCGCAGCTTCGGCGGCGACGATCCGCACAAGGGCACGGACAAGGAGGGCAAGGCGTTCGGCGGAGGCTGGAGCGGGCCGCAGTTCGTGCTCACCCACCGGCCCCCGGAGCGTCAGACGCCGGGGACCACCTTCGTCGCCGACCTCGCCGAGGGGGTCGCCGCGGCCAGGGCAGCCGCCGGTGACGCGTACGTCAACGTCATCGGCGCCGACGTCGCCCGGCAGTGCCTGGAGGCTCGGCTGCTCGACGAGGTCTTCGTGTGCGTCGCGCCGATCATGCTGGGCGACGGGGTGCGGCTGTTCGACCATCCGGGCGGCCGGACCGTCAAGCTCGAACGTCTCAGCCTCACGGAGGCGCCGCTGGCCACGAACATCTGGCTGCGCGTGGTCAGCTGACGGCTCCGGGGTGGAGGGTTCTCCTAAGTCACCTCGTCCTCTCGGTCGTGCCGGCGGACCAGGGCCGGTCCTCGGTGTGTGCGGCGCCCGTGCGCGCCGCCAGCTCCTCGCGCACCCGGGCGCGGTCGCGGTGGCAGCCGAGCAGGGCGCCGAGCAGCACGCGAGCCTGCGGCGCGCGCAGAATCCCGGTGGGGATCGCGCCGGCCGCGACGAGGTCCGCGCCGCCGCCGTTGCCGTACAGCGCGGCGACGGGCCCGGCGTCGACCCGGGTCGACAGGGCGACGACGACGCCGGCCTCGGTGAGCCGGGCCACCTCCCGCGTGACGATGGGGTTGGCGTTCCCCGCGCCGAGCGCCTGGAGCACGATCCCGGTGGCGCCCGCGCGGGCCGCCGCGACCAGCGCCGTGTCGTCGCAGCCCGGGTAGAGGGCCACGACGTCGGTCCGGACGCCGTCGAGGGCGTACGCGTCCAGGTCGAGCGGCTCGGACCGCACCGGCTTCAGCGTGATGTCCACCTCGCCGGCGCGCACCCGGCCGAGCGGGCCGCCGTCGGGCGCGGAGAACGCCGCCGGCGCGACCGTGTGGGTCTTGCGGGTCCCCCGGGCGGCGTGGACGACGCCGTCGAAGCAGATCAGCACGCCGAGGCCGCGCGCCGCGCCGGACGCCGCGACGGTGATCGCGTCGGCGAGGTTGCGCGGGCCGTCGCCGTCCACGGCGTCGGCCGGACGCTGGGCTCCGGTGAAGACGACCGGCCGGGGGTCGTCGTGGAAGAGGTCCGCCAGGTAGGCGGTCTCCTCCATGGTGTCGGTGCCGTGGGTGACGACGACGCCGAGCACGCGGTCGTCGGCGAGGGCCTCGCGGGTGCGCAGGGCGACCTCGCGCATGTCGGCCGGTGTGAACAGGTAGCTGCCGACGCGCAGGACGTCCACGCCCTCCACCTCGACGCCGGGATCGGCCGGGAGCCGCCCGAGGAGGTCGCCGGCCGCGTCCTCGGCCAGGCCCACCCCTTGCGTGTCCCGGCGGGTGGCGATGGTCCCTCCCGTGGACAGGACGATGACCTTGGACACGCGACGGCCTCCTCGGGAACGTGATTGCCCAAACGTTTGGGCCAAACGTTTGGTAGCATCTGACCTGCGCCTGAGTGATGTCAATAACTCAGCGTTAAAATCAAGAAAACCGCCGGCCGCCCGCCCCGGCACACGAACCGGGCGAGCCAGAGTTCACCGGAGGCCGAGGGGCATTGGGTGCGGAGAAGGCACGACCGGTAACCCTGCAGATGATCGCCGACCAGCTCGGTCTGCATGTCTCCACCGTGTCACGCGTGCTGCACGCCAAGCCCGGCGAGGGGCTCCGGGCGGCGTCCAGCCCGACCGTCGAGCGGGTGCGCCGGCTCGCCGACGAGCTCGGCTACCAGCGCAACCCCCATGCCATGAGCCTGCGCACGCAGCGCAGCAACCTCATCGGCGTCCTCGTCCCCCGCCTGTCCGACATGGTTCTCGCGACCATCTACGAGGGCGTCGAGGAGGCCGCCGCCGAGCACGGCCTGTCCACGTTCGTCACCAACACCCGCGACGTCCCCGAGGTGCAGCGGGCCCGGACCGAGATGGTCCTCGGCCGCCGCGTCGACGGCCTGATCTTCGGTGACGCCCACTCCGACTCGGTGTTCCTCGACGAGGTGGCCGCGCGCGGGGTCCCGTTCGTGCTGGTCAACCGGCGGGCCGGCGGGCATCCGGCGGTGGTGTGCGACGACTACCTGGGCGGCCGGATGGTCGCCGACCACCTGCTGGAGCAGGGCCACGAGGACGTGGCGGTGGTGGCCGGCGAGCCGTACGCCAGCACGGGCATCGACCGCACCGGCGGCTTCGCCGACCGCTTCCGCGAGGCGGGGCTGCCGATCCCCCCGCACCGGATCGTGCACTCCCGCTTCGACGCCCAGGGCGGGCGCGCGGGCACCGAGCGGCTGCTCGCGACCGGCCCCCGTCCGTCGGCCGTCTTCGTGGTCAACGACTTCGGGGCCATCGGCACGATCGGCGCGCTGCGCGACCACGGGCTGCGGGTCGGCGCCGACATCGCGGTCGTGGGGTTCAACGACACGCCGCTGGCGGCCGAGCTGCCGGTGCCGCTGACCACGGTCCGCTCCCCCATGCGGGAGATGGGCCGCCGGGGGCTGCGGCAGCTCGTCCGCGTCCTCGGGGGCGAGCAGGCCGAGAGCGAGCTGCTCCGCCCCGAGCTGATCGTCCGCGCGTCGAGCGACCCCACGCTGTACGAGCGGCTGACGACCGGGACCGTGGGCTAACGGCCGGGCAGCACCTCGGCGAGCTGCGGCACGCGGGCGCGGTAGCCGTCGAGGAGCCGGCGGGCCGTCCCCACCGAGTCCACCAGCGGGTGCAGCGCGAACGCCTCGACTGCCAGCCGCGACGAGCCGGTCAGGGCGGCCTCGATGGCCGTCTGCTCCACCGCCTTCACCTGCTGGACGAGCCCCAGGAACCGGCCGGGCAGCGGCCGGGTGGCCAGCGGCCTGACCCCCGAGCCGTCCACCGCGCACGGGATCTCGACCACCGCGTCCTCCGGCAGGCCCGGCACGGCCACGCCGTTGCGCACGTTGAGGATCATCGTGGCGGGCTCGCCGCGGGCGATCGCCGCCATGAGCGCCAGCGCGATGCCCTCGTACCCGCCCGCCTCCAGGTCGGCGGCGTCACGCTCGCCGGCGTCGGTGACGTCGCGGGCCTCGGCCATGTACGACTCGTCCCGCTCCCTGCGCGCCCTGGTCCACTCGGCCAGGGCCTGTCCGGGCCGCTCGCGCACCGCCGCGTAGAACCGCTCCTGCTGCTCCAGCAGGGACTCGCCGCGGGTGCGGCTCGAGGTCGCGGCGACGGCCTCGCGGGTGAAGTAGTAGTAGTACAGGTACTCGTTGGGCAGCGCCCCCAGGGTGCGCACCCAGTCGGGGCCGAAGATCCGCGCCTCCTCCACCTGCCGCAGCGCCGTGTCGTCGGCCAGCAGGCCGGGCAGCACGTCACGGCCCTGGTGGGACAGGCCGCGCAGCCAGCCGAGGTGGTTGAGGCCCACGTAGTCGGGCGACACGCGGGCCGGGTCGAGCCCGAGGGCGGAGGCGGCCCGCCGGACCAGGCCGATCGGCGAGTCGCAGATGCCGACCACGCGGTCGCCGAGGACGCGGCGCATGGCCTCGGTGACCATGCCGGCCGGGTTGGTGAAGTTGATGACCCACGCGCCGGGGGCCAGGGCCGCCACCCGCTCGGCCACGCGCACCGCGACCGGGATCGTGCGCAGGCCGTAGGCGACCCCGCCGGGGCCGGTGGTCTCCTGGCCGAGCAGGCCGAGGTCCAGCGCGACCCGCTCGTCGGCGGTGCGGCCGGCCAGCCCGCCGACCCGGATGGCGGAGAAGACGAAGTCGGCGTCGCGCAGCGCGGTGTCGAGGTCGGTGGTGACGCGCACCAGGGGCGGGTCGTCGTGCCCCGCGGCGAGCTGCGCGAGCACGTGGCCGACGGCCTCCAGGCGCTCGGGCGACACGTCGTACAGCACCACCTCCTCCACCCGGGGCTTGGCGGTGTCGCGCAGCAGCGCGCCGTACACGAGCGGGACCCGGAAGCCCCCGCCTCCCAGAACGGCCAGTCTCATCCGATCTCCTCACAGGCTCGCGTCGTCACACGGGTCGTCGCACGGGTGGTCGTACGGTCGTCATGCCAGCAGGATCTCGGCGCCGGCGTCCGCGCAGGCGCGCAGCGTGGACGGGTCGGCGCCCTCGTTGGTGACGAGCACGTCCACGTCCTCCGGCCCGCACACCCGCAGCGCCCCCGTGCCGGGGAACTTGTGCCGGTCCACCACCAGCACGACCTGCCCGGCCGCGGCGATCATCGCGCGCTTCAGCGGCACCTCGGCGAGGGTGGTGTCCACGAGCTGGCCGTCCGCGCGGACCCCGCTCCCGCCCAGGAACACCCGGTCGGCGCACACCTGTCCGAGCGCCTCCTCGGTGAGCACGCCGACCAGCGAGTGGTACGGCCGGCGCAGCATCCCGCCGAGCAGCAGCAGCTCGACCACCGGGTCGTCGCGGAGCACGTCGAGGACGGCGAGGCTGGAGGTGACCACGGTGACGCGGCGCCCGCGCAGCCGGCAGGCCAGCCGCATCGTGGTCGTGCCGATGTCGAGCAGGACGACGTCGCCGTCGCCGACGAGTGTCGCGGCGCGCGCGGCCACAGCCTCCTTGTCCTGCTCGTCGACCACGGCCACCTCGGCGAAGGGCCGGTCGGCGTCGGCGTCGGCGCCGGCCAGGGCACCGCCGCGCACGCGCCGGAGCGTGCCGTCGCGGTCGAGCACCTCCAGGTCGCGGCGGATGGTGGACGGGCTCACGCCCAGTTGCGCCGCCAGGTCACGGACGCTGGTCGCCCCCGAGAGCCGGACACGGCGCATGATCTCCGCATGCCTGAGGTGCTGGAGCACGATCGGATTCTAACAGTCAAACACGCGCATGAACGAGCATCTTCTACCATTTGCTCACACGAAACACTTGATGTACGCGAGTAAACGTGCAAGATTGCGCACATCTCGGTCTGTCGAGGAGGTCCCATACCCGTGTCTGCCCAGGCGTACGACCCTCTCGCCGATCAGCGGAGCCCAGGGGCCCCGCAGTTCGACGTCTTCCTAGCGGGCACCGTCTTTCTCGACATCGTGTTCACCGGCCTGCCCGCGATGCCCGCCGCGGGCACCGAGACGTGGGCCGAGGGCATGGGCTCGTGTCCGGGAGGCATCGCCAATCTCGCCATCGCCACCAGCCGGCTGGGCCTGCGCACGTCGCTGGCCGCCGCGTTCGGCGACGACGACTACGGTGACTTCTGCTGGCGCACGCTCGCCGAGCAGGAGGCGGTGGACCTGTCCAAGTCGCGGCGGTTCGAGCACTGGCACACGCCGGTGACCGTCTCCATGGCCGTCGACCGCGACCGGAGCATGGTGACCCACGGCCATCCCGCGCCCATGTCGGCCTCCGACATGATCGGCAATCCGCCCCGGTCGAGGGCCGTGATCGTGACGCTCTCCGCCGAGGAGCCGCTCGGCGCGCCGCCCGGCGCCGCGTGCAACTGGGCCGAGCTGGCCCAGCGCGAGGGCGCCCTCATCTTCGCCGACGTGGGCTGGGACCCGTCGGGCGCCTGGTCGCCGTCGCTGCTGGACCAGCTCTCGGTCTGCCACGCGTTCATGCCGAACGCGGTCGAGGCGATGGCCTACACCGGCACCGACAACCCGCGCGACGCCCTGTACGCCATCGCCGACAAGGTGCCGCTGGCCGTCGTCACGGACGGCGCGAACGGGGCCATGGCCATCGACTCGACGACCGGCGAGGAGGCGTACGTGCCCGC
Organism: Nonomuraea sp. 3-1Str; assembly: GCF_031570565.1. Classification (NCBI taxonomy): domain Bacteria; kingdom Bacillati; phylum Actinomycetota; class Actinomycetes; order Streptosporangiales; family Streptosporangiaceae; genus Nonomuraea; species Nonomuraea sp. 3-1Str. The sequence continues at coordinate 105,284 of NZ_JALHBK010000023.1, read as the reverse complement.
CCCCCGGGTGCGGGCCCTCGACCCGACCGGCGCCGGCGACGTCTTCGGCGCCGGCATCGTGCTCGGCACCCTGCGCGGGTGGCCGCTGGCCGATCGGCTGGCGTTCGCCGGGGTGTGCTCGGCGCTGGCCGTCCAGCAGTTCGGCGGGTCGCTGGCCGCGCCGGGCTGGGGCGACATCGCAGACTGGTGGCACGGGGTGCGGGGCGCGGCCGGGAGCGGCGGCGCCTACGGCGACTCGCTGGCCCGCCGGTACGCCTTCCTCGACCGGCTCGTGCCGGCCGTCCCGGTGGGCGCGGTGCGCCGGGCCGCCGCCACGATCGCCCGGCACGCCGACCTGGAGAAGCCCGCTCCGGAGGCGCCCACCGAGCCCGACGTACCGGCCGCGCCGCGCGTGCCCGTTCAGAAGGAGTAGCACCATGATCACCCCGACGCGTGAGGGCCGGACGCGAGGCCACCGCGCTCCGCGGAGGCGGGGCGCGCTCGCCGCGCTCGCGGCCGGTGTCCTGGCCCTCGCCGCCACCGCGTGCGCGCCCGGCTCCTCGGCCCCGCCCGCGCCGACCCCCGACCAGCCGGCTCCCTCGGCCGTGCGCACCGACGCCGGGTCCCTGGGCGATGTGACGCTCACCGTCTGGGACCAGGAGGTGCGCGGCGGGCAGGCCGCCCAGATGAAGCAGCTCAACGCCGCGTTCGAGGCCAAGTACCCCAACATCAAGCTCAAGCGGGTGTCCCGCTCGTTCGACGACCTCAACACCACGCTGCGCCTGGCGCTGAGCGGAAACGAGCCGCCCGACGTGGTGGAGGCCAACAACGGCCGCTCGTCGATGGGCCAGTTCGTCAAGGCCGGCCAGCTCCTGCCGCTGGACTCCTACGCCGACGCGTACGGCTGGAAGAGCCGCTACCCCGAGTCGGTGCTGCGCTACTCCCGCTACAGCGCCGACGGCAAGGTGTTCGGCGAGGGCAACCTGTACGGCCTGCCCCAGGTCGGCGAGGTCGTCGGCGTCTTCTACAACCGCGCCAAGCTGACCAAGCTCGGCCTGGAGCCGCCGAAGACGTGGGCCGACCTCCAGACGGCGCTCGCCAAGGCCAAGACCGCCGGCGAGGTGCCGATGCAGCTCGGCAACCTCGACAAGTGGCCCGCCATCCACGTGTTCGGCACCGTGCAGGGCCGCCACGTCCCGGCGGACCAGATCGCCACGCTGGCCTTCGGCCGCAAGGGCGCCTCGTGGACCACGCCGGAGAACGTCAAGGCCGCCGAGGAGCTGGTCGGCTGGGTGGACCAGGGCTACTTCGAGAAGGGCTTCAACGGCCAGGGCTACGACCCGGCCTGGCAGGCGTTCGGCAAGGGCCAGGGCGTCTTCCTAGTCGCCGGCACCTGGCTGCTGGCCGACCTGGAGAAGGCCCTCGGCAGGGACCTCGGGTTCATGCTGCCGCCCGGCGCCACGCCGGACGCGCCGCCCGTCGCGACCGGCGGCACCGGCCTGCCGTTCGCGATCACCGCCAAGAGCCCCCATCCGGACGCCGCCGCGGCCTACGTCGACTTCATCACCAGCGCCGACGCCATGAAGGTGCTCACCTCCACCGGCAACCTGCCGGTCGCCGACACCGGGCAGCAGACCGTCAAGGCCGGGCCCCAGCAGGACGTCTTCACCGCGTTCGGCACCGCCACCAAGGAGAACGGGCTCGTGCCGTACCTCGACTACGCCACCCCCACCTTCGCCGACACCCTCGGCGCGGCGCTGCAGGACCTGCTCGCCAAGAAGGTCACGCCGAAGGAGTTCCTCGACACGCTGGAGAAGGACTACAAGACCTTCGCGGAGAGCAACGGGTGAGCAGGCGGGTGAGCATGGGCCGGCCTCCGGGAGAGCCCAGGCGCATCGCCTACCTGTACCTGCTGCCGGCGTTCGCCGTGTACGCGGCGTTCCTGCTCTACCCCATCGGCCGCGCGGTGCAGATCTCCCTGTACGACTGGGACGGTCTGACCCTGGGCCGGTGGGCGGGCCTGGACAACTACACCGCGATCCTCTCGGACGAGCGGCTGCGGGCCGGGTTCGGTCACGCGCTGGTGCTGATCGTGTTCTACGCGGTGATCCCGCTGGCCATCGGGCTGACGCTGGCCGCGATCCTCAACCACGCCAAGGTGCGCGGGCTCGGGTTCTTCCGGACCGTGGTGTTCCTGCCGCAGGTGGTGGCCATGGTCGTGGTGGCCGTCGCCTGGCGGCGGGTGTACGCGCCGGACGGCACGCTGAACGCGGTGCTCGGCGCGCTCGGCCTGGACGGGCTCACGCGGGGCTGGCTGGGCGACCACACGTTCGCGCTGCCGGCCGTCGGCGTGGTGGGCACGTGGTTCGAGACGGGGCTGGTGACCGTGCTGCTGCTGGCCGGGATGAGCCGCGTGCCGATGGAGCTGTACGAGGCGGCGCGGCTCGACGGGGCCGGCGCGGTCAGGGAGTTCTTCGCGGTCACGCTGCCGTCGGTGCGCGGGGAGATCGCCGTCGCGCTGACGCTGACGGTGATCGCCGCGCTGCGGACCTTCGACCTGGTGTACGTCACCACGCGCGGCGGGCCCGGCGACTCGACGTCGGTGCCGTCGTTCGAGGTCTACCACCGGGCCTTCGGGCTCGGCCAGGTCGGCTCGGCCGCGGCGATCGGCGTGACGCTGACCGTGGTCATCTTCGCGATCTCGTTCGCGGTCAACCGGCTGGCCGACAGGGGGACCTCGTGATCTCGCGTACCGAGCGGGTGGCGAACTACGTCATCCTGTGGGCGTTCGCCGCGTTCGCGCTGTTCCCCGTCGTGACGATCCTCGGCGCCGCGCTCGGCCCGGACGACGCGGGCCCGGCCGGACAGGGGTTCGGGCCGCACCTGGGCAACTTCGCGGCGGCGTGGGAGGCCGGCCGGTTCGGCACGTACCTGCGCACCAGCCTCGCCGTGTCGTCGTTCGTCGTGGTGGTCAGCGTGGTGCTGTCGATCATGAGCGGGTACGCGTTCGGCACCATGCGCTTCCGCGGCCACACCGTGCTGTTCTACCTGTTCATGCTCGGGATCATGATGCCGAGCGAGGCCATCGCGGTGCCGCTCTACTTCGACCTGCGCTCGCTCGGCCTCATCGACACGTTCTGGTCGGTGGCGCTGCCGCAGGTGGCGCTGTCGGTGGCGTTCGGCACGTTCTGGATGAGGGCCTACTTCCGGGCGAGCAGCAGGGCGATCGCCGAGGCCGCCCGCATCGACGGCGCCTCGACGTGGCGCACGCTGTGGCAGGTGCTGGTGCCGCCGGCCCGGCCCGCCATCGTCACCTTGATCGTGCTGGTCTTCATGTGGACGTGGAACGAGTTCCTCATCCCGTTGATCATGGTGACCAGCGAGTCGCTGCGGACGGCTCCGCTGGGCCTCGCCTTCTTCCAGGGCCAGTACACCTCGGGCTTCACCCTCCTCGCGGCCGGATCGGTCATCGTGGCCACCCCGGTCGTGGTGTTCTACCTGTTCCTGCAGCGTCACTTCGTTCGCGGGCTGCTCCAGGGGGCGGTCCGCGAGTAACCCACCCGGAGGTCCCTTTGCGCAGACCCTCGCCACCCCCCTCACCTCGCCGATGGGCGGTCCTCACCGCCGCGGCGTCGCTCGTCCTCGCGCTCGCCCCCGCCCCGCCCGCGTCAGCGGACCCGGCCACGTCAGCCGACCCGGCCGCGACCGGCTCGGGGCCGGCGGCGGACCTCGACGTGCTGTTCGTCGGCGCCCACCCCGACGACGAGGCGTTCAGCCTCTCGACGCTCGGCCAGTGGAACGAGGACCACCACGTGCGCACCGGCGTCGTCACCGTCACCCGGGGCGAGGGCGGCGGCAACGCCGTCGGCCCCGAGGAGGGCCCGGCGCTCGGCCTGATCCGCGAGGCCGAGGAGCGCACGGCCGTCGGCGGGGCCGGGGTCCGCGACGTGTTCAACCTCGACGACGTCGACTTCTACTACACGGTCAGCGCCCCGCTCACCGCCCAGATCTGGGGCGACGACACGCTGGAGAAGGTCGTCCGGATCGTCCGGCAGACCCGTCCCGAGGTCCTGCTGACCATGGACCCGGCCCCCTCCCCCGGCAACCACGGCAACCACCAGCAGGCCGCGCGCCTGGCCGTGCAGGCGTTCTACGCGGCGGCCGACCCCAAGGCGTACCCGGAGCAGATCACCCGCGAGGGGCTGCGGCCGTTCGCGCCCGCCAAGGTGCTCCTCGGCGGCGGGCGCGGCACGTCGCGCACCGGCCCCGACTGCGCCGCCACCTTCCGCCCCGCCAACCCGGCCCAGAACGTCTACGGCGTGTGGAGCGGACGCCCCTCAGCGAGCCACGGCGGCCGGACATGGGCCGCGATCGAGCGCGACTCCCAGCGCGCGTACGCCTCGCAGGGCTGGGCCGTCTTCCCCGACGTGCCCTCCGACCCGGCCCAGCTCGGCTGCGACTTCTTCACCCAGGCGGACGCGCGGGTGCCGTTCCCGGAGCCGGGCACGGCCGCCGCCGCGGCGCCCACCGCGATCCTCGACGGCGCGCTGGTGCGGGCGAGCGGCGCCGTGCCGCTCGGCACCCTGCTCGACCTGCGTCCCGGCACGTTCGACGTCCGCCCCGGCGCGGCGTTCACCGTCAAGGTCACCGCGACGGCGCCGCCGCGCGAGCCGCTGGGCCGCTCCACCGTGGCACTGCGCGTGCCCGACGGCTGGAAGGCCGACGGCACCGGCGACCTGGGCCGGCTCACGCCGGGACGCACCGGCACGGCGACGTTCACCGTGACCCCGCCGAAGGGCGCGGCCCCCGGTGACCGGGCGCGGCTCGCCGCGACGCTCACGACCGAGCGGGGCGCCGGCCACACCGACCGGCAGGTCGAGGTGAGCCCGGCCGTGCGCGGCGTCCAGCAGCTCCTGCCGCAGGTCGGCCAGTACGAGAAGTGGGCCGCCGAGGTCGGCGTGCCGCAGCTTCGCGGCCTGGTCACCCCGGTTCTCACGCTCCCGTCCGGCGGCTCGCGCCAGGTCGGCGTCGTCGTCACCAACGTCAGCGACGCGGCGCAGTCCGGCACCGTGCGCCTGGACCTGCCGGCGGGCTTCACCGCCGACCGGGCGGAGGCGCCCTACAGCGGGCTGGCCGCCGGGGCGTCGGCGACGGTCACGTTCACCGTCACCAACACGGACGCCTCGCTGAAGACGTCCAACGACGGTGGCGACTACGCCTACACGATCACCACGACCGGCTCCGACGGCTCCAGCGTGACCAAGCCGGCCCTGGAGCTCGTCCCCGCGACGGCCATCCCGCGGGCCGCCTCGGCGCCCGCCGTGGACGGCGCGGAGGGCGACGGCGAGTACACCGGCAAGGCCCTGGACATCTCCCGCCTGTGGGAGGGGACCGCGTGCTCGTCGGCGGCCGACTGCTCCGGCACGGCCAAGGTCACCTGGCACGACGACACCCTCTACCTGCTCGTGCAGGTCAAGGACGACGTGCTCGGCACCCGGTTGGCCGCCTCCGACTGCAAGCGGCACTGGCGCACCGACGCGGTCGAGGTGACGATCGACCCGCGCGGCACCTCCGAGAACACCTCCACGACGTTCAAGGCGGCGGTGCTGCCGGTGACGGCCGAGGGGCCGCCGTGCGCGCTGCGCGACGCCGACAACCACCAGGGGCCGGCCACGGGCGTGCGGATCGCGTCCAAGGTGTCGTCCGGCGCGTACGCCGTGGAGCTGGCCATCCCGATGGAGCAGCTGCCGGGCGCGGTGGACCCGGCCCACCTCGGGCTGAACATCCTCGTGTACGACTCCGACACCCAGGACAAGACCGGCCAGACGCGCATCGGCTGGTCGACGTGGGGCGGCGTCCAGGGCGACCCGTACCGGTGGGGCGTCGCGACACTGCCCGGCTACCAGCCGCCGGCGGGCCGGCCCACCACGCCGCCCGACCCGGTGATCCCGGCCACCGGCCTGTCGAGCCTGGACTCGCCGCAGTCGCTGGAGCAGGCGGTCCGGCTCGGGCTGCCGCTCGCGGGCGGCCCGGCGGCGAAGGCGTCCGAGAGCGGCCGGGTGAGCGCCGCCACCCCTGGCGCCACCGGGGGCCAGGGCTCGGTGAGGGTGACGCTGCGGGCAGGTGGCGCCGGTGAGGCGCACCTGTTCGTCCGCGACGCCCAGGGCACGGCGGGCAGCCGGGTCGTCAAGGTCGGCGGGAAGGGCGTCACGACCGTGAGCGTGCCGCTGACGCGGGCGCTCGGCGCCGATCCGGCCGTCGTGGCCGGCTGGCTGGCCCCGGGCGGCGGCACCGCGGCCTCGCGGGTGGCCGTGCGCTGACAACCTCGCGGCAACGAGGGAATCGCGGAAGGATGTCTTCCGCGATTCCCTCTAGTGTTGCCGGCATGGATCCCCTGCTCAGCCGCCGGGCCCTCAACCGGGCCACCCTCGCGCGGCAACTGCTGCTGCGCCGTACCGGCCTGCCGGTGGTGGACGTCGTCGAGCACCTCGGCGGCCTCCAGGCGCAGACCCCCCACACCTGGTACACCGGCCTGTGGAATCGGATCGAGGACTTCGACCCCGCCTCGGCCTCCGGCCTGCTGGAGTCCCGCGCGCTGGTCCGCATGGCGTTGCAGCGCTCGACGATCCACCTGGTGAGCGCGCGCGACTGCCTGGCGATGCGGCCGCTGGTGCAGGTGGTCACGGAGCGGATGACCCGCACGACGTTCGGCCGGCGCCTGGCGGGCGTGGACCTGGACGAGCTGGCCGAGACCGGCCGAACGCTGCTGGCGGAGCGGCCCATGACGTTCGCCGAGCTGGGGCGGGCCCTCGCCGAGCGGTGGCCGGGCAGCGACCCGCACGCGCTCGGGCAGGGAGTGCGGTGGCTGGTGCCGCTGGCGCAGGTGCCGCCACGCGGGCTGTGGGGCAGGAGCGGCCCGGTCGCGCACACCCCGGCCGACACGTGGCTGGACGGCCTCGACGTGCCACCCATGACCGCGGCCAAGCTGGTCACGCGCTACCTGGCGGCCTTCGGGCCGGCGACGGTGAAGGACGCGCAGACCTGGTCGGGCCTGACCCGGCTGGCGGAGGCGGTGGAGGGGATGGACCTCGTGCGGTTCCGCGGCGAGGACGGCCGCACGTACTACGACCTGCCGGACGCGCCCCGGCCGGACGAGGACGTCCCGGCGCCCGCCCGGCTGATGTACGACTTCGACAACCTGTTCCTGTCCCACGCCGACCGCTCCCGCGTGATCACGGAGACGGGGCTCCGCGCGCTCGGCGGGTTCATGGGGACGAACGTGATGCCGCGCCTCGTCCTGGTGGACGGCTTCACGGCCGGGGACTGGACCGTCACCCGTGCCAGGGGCGTCTCCACGCTCACCCTCCACCGGTGGGAGCCGAGCGCCTCCTTCGACGAGGCCGAGGCGGAGGCGCGGCGGCTGCTGGAGTTCCTGGCCCCCGGCGACGAGCACCGGACAGCGGTGGCCGACGGCCCCTCCAAGTCCTGACATGCCGTGCGATGCACAAAGAAGGGCCGCGAACAGTGGATCTACGCCCCCCACGGGCCGTATGTTGGCGAGCGTGCACGAGCGGAACCACCTCCGATGACCTCCCCCGCGACCGATCTGGTGACCTTCGGCGAGACCATGGCGCTGTTCGCCGCCCGCCGTACCGGCCCGCTCCGCTTCGCCCGTGACTTCGATCTCGGGGTGGGCGGCGCGGAGTCCAACGTCGCGATCGGCGTCTCCCGGCTGGGCCATCGCGCGACCTGGGTGGGCCGGGTCGGCGCCGACGAGTTCGGCGACCTGATCCGGTCCACGCTGCTGGGCGAGGGCGTGGACGCCCGCGCCATCACCGACCCGGGCGCGCCCACCGGACTGATGATCAAGGGCAGGCGCACCGCCGAGCTCGTGGACGTGCGCTACTACCGCTCCGCGAGCGCCGGCTCCCGCCTGTCGCCCGGCGACCTCGACCCGGACCTCGTCGGCGGCGCCCGTGTCCTGCACGTGTCCGCGATCACGCCCGCGCTGTCCGGCTCCGCCCGTGAGGCCGTCCGGCACGCGATGGCGCTGGCGCGCTCGGCGGGCGCGCTCGTGTCGCTCGACGTCAACTACCGGGCGGCGCTCTGGTCGCCCGCCGAGGCCGGGGCGTGGCTGCGGGAGACGGTCGCGGACGTGGACGTGCTGTTCGCCACCGGGCCCGAGGGCCGGCTGATCGCCGACGTCGAGGAGCCGGTCGAGCTGGCCCGCGCCCTCGCCGCCCTCGGCCCCCGGCACGTGCTGGTCAAGGCGGGCGCGGAGGGCGCCCTGGAGCTGTCCGACGGCGTGGTGCGGCACGCCGAGCCGTACCGGGTGACGGAGGTGGACCCGGTCGGCGCGGGTGACGCGTTCGCGGCGGGCTGGCTGGCCGGCTGGCTGTCGGGCCACGACCCCGAGGAGCGGCTGCGCACGGCCTGCGCGGCGGGCGCGTTCGCGGTCACCTCGCAGGGCGACTGGGAGAGCCTGCCCCGCCCCTCCGACCTGCACCTCCTCCAGCGCGGCACGGACGACGGCGTCAGCAGGTAGCCGCCCCGCGCTCCTTCGCGGGCTCCGGCACGGCGGCCTCCGTCAGCGCCGGCGTGTCCTCCAGCGGCGCCTGCTCCAGCCTCGGCTGGCTGTCTCCTTCGATCTCGCCCGGCCCGGCCCGCTCTTCGCGAGGCTGCTCGGCCACCTGTCCGGTGGCCTGCGTGGCGCGGTCGAAGAAGCGCAGCAGCTCCACCGGCAGCGGCATGATCAGGGTGGAGTTCTTCTCGGCGGCCACCTCCACCACGGTCTGCAGCAGGCGCAGCTGCAGCGCGCCGGGCGTCTTCGACATGATCTCGGAGGCGTCGGCGAGCTTCTGGGAGGCCCGCAGCTCCCCGTCCGCCACGATCACCCGGGAGCGCCGCTCGCGCTCGGCCTCCGCCTGACGCGACATGGAGCGCTTCATGGTCTCCGGAAGCTGGACATCCTTGATCTCGACCCGGTCGATGTGGATGCCCCACCCCAGCGCCGGGCTGTCGATCATCAGGGCGAGGCCCCTGTTCAGCTCCTCGCGGTTGGTGAGCAGGTCGTCCAGTTCGCTCTTGCCGATGATCGAGCGCAGCGACGTCTGCGCCACCTGCTCCACCGCGTACAGGTAGTTCTGGACCTCGATGGTGGCCCGCAGCGGGTCCTGGACCCTGAAGTAGGCGACCGCGTCGACGCGGACGGAGACGTTGTCGCGGGTGATGCCCTCCTGCGTGGGGACGGGCATCGTGACGATCTGGACGTTGACCTTCTTCATCCGTTCCGCGAACGGGATGAGCATTCTCAGCCCGGGCTCCCGGACCTCCTTCTGTGCCCGGCCGAAGCGGAAGACGATGCCCCGTTCGATCTGGTTGACGACCCGCACGCTGCTGAGTGCCACCACGATGACGAAGAAGGCGATCACGATGAGAATGATGTTGATGTCCATGACGGCATCCCTTCCATGTCGAGCCTAGGCCCGGAAGAACCGTCATGGGAGGGTGCGGCCGACGTCGCCGGAAGTCAGCCCACCGGCGTCACGTCGACGCCGCCGCACACCGGGCCGCCCGGGAGCCGGACGGTCACGCCGGGCCCTCCGCCCGGGGGCGTCGCGCGCAGCCGGGCCGGGCTGACGCATCCCGGCTCCACGACCGTCCAGTGCAGGACGGAGCTCACGCTCGCGCCCGGCTCCAGGGTCGCCACCTCGCCGGGCCCCTCCAGGTTCCGCACGCTCACCGGCAGGAGGCCGCCGTCCGCGTCGAGCAGGGCGATGCCCGGATGGCCGGACAGGACGCAGGCGGCGCCGGACACGTTGGTGAAAGTCAGGGGGGCGTAGCGGTTGCCGGCCCCGGGGTCCACCCGGCCGAGCCGCACCCGGAGGCCGCCGGCGGAGCAGACGTCCGCGCCGGCCGGGCGCCCGGTGGTGGATGACGCGGTGGTGGACGACACGGGGGCGGACGACACGGGGGCGGACGATGCCGCGGCGGAGGACGCGGGGCGTGCCTGGGTGCAGGCGGTGCCCGCCGTCAGCAGCAGCCCGCCGATAATCCCGGCAATCCCCAGCTTTCTCATCAACACCACTTATGCCCATCCAGAGCCCACCCAACTCCGCCAATCAGCCACGTAAGTGCAGCTAACGGGCATCGTCCCGCGCCCGCGCACAGGCGGCTGCTCAAGCTCGTCGGGCAGCCCCCGAGCCACGGGTGAACCAGACCGCGGCCACCCCGCACAGCACGGCCGCCAGCAGGAGCGAGACTGCGGAGCCGGTCACCGTTCCCAGGCCGGCGAAGGCGCCCATGAGGGCGACCCCGAGCGTGGCGCCCGTCTGGCGCACGGCGTTGAGCAGCCCTCCGGCGGCCCCGGCCGTGCCCTCGGGCGCCGCGGCGATGACGGCGGCCGCCAGGGCGGGCAGCACGAGCGACACCCCCGTGCCGGTGAGCAGCAGCCCCACGGCCAGCCACCCGTACCCCGCCTCGGCCGCGACCGCCCAGGCCAGCCCGCCGCCGCCCGCGGCGAGCAGCGCCAGCCCCACCAGGATCGGCGGGCGCGGGCCGACACGGGCGACGATCCGGCCGGTCAGCGGCGGGTTGACCGCGAACGGCAGGGTGAGCGGCAGGAAGGCCAGGCCGCTGGCCACCGCGCTGAGGTGACGGCCCTGCTGCAGCAGCAGCGGCAGGACGAAGAGGCTGCCGTTCAGGGTGAAGCTCACCGCCGCCCCGGCGGCCAGCCCGGCCCGTACGCCGCCGCTGCTCAGGAGCGGCCGGTTGAGGACGGGGGCGTCGCTGCGCCGTTCCAGGACCACGAACGCGCGGGCGGCCAGCGCCGTGGCGATGGCGGAGACGGCCGCGTGCGCCCAGGACCGCGAGCCCGCGGCGATGAGCGCGTCGGTCAGCAGCGCGAGCACCGCGCAGGCGGCGAGCTGGGCGGGCCAGTCGATCCGCCGCTCGCCGCGCGGGCACGCCAGGCCCCGCCCCGCGGTCAGCGCGAGCACCAGCAGGCCGATCGGCACGTTCACCAGGAAGATCGCCCGCCACCCGGCCAGGTCCACCAGCGCACCGCCCGCGACGGGGCCGGCGGCCACGGCCGCGCCGCTGATCGCCGCCCACGCCGCCACGGCGCGGGTCCGCTCGGCCGGCGCGGGGTAGAGCCGCGCGATGACGGCCATCGAGGCGGGCACGCAGGCGGCTCCCGCCGCCCCCAGCACCGCCCGCAGCCCGACCAGCACGCCCAGCCCCGGGGCGAACGCCGACAGCAGCGAGCCCAGCGCGAACACGGCCACACCGGCGCGCAACACCCGTTCGGCCCCGTAACGGTCGGCGACCGCCCCGGCCGACAGCAGCAGCGCGCCGAAGACCACGGTGTAGCCGGTGGTCGCCCACTGCAGACCGGCGATGGAGGTGCGCAGCGAGACGGCCAGGTCCGGCTCGGCGACCGAGAGCACGGTCATGTCGAGGAGCACCATGAAGTAGCCGAGCGACACACCGAGCAGCGCCGCCGCGCGCCCGCGACCCGGCGGGGCCGCGACGATGGAGGGAGAAGTCATGCGCCCCACTGTCCGGCCCGGCCCCGCCTCCCCTCCACCGGCAGGACCGCAGCCCGCGTTCGGAATCTCCGAACGCCCCTCGCTACACCGGAGGCAGCGGGAAGCGGTGGATCTCGGCGCGGTGACCCGCCGAACCGGCGAACTTGGCGTCATCGGTGAGCAGCGGCACCCCCAGCAGCTCGGCGAGCGCCACATACATGCCGTCTACTCCGGAATGCCGGGGCCGGTCCGGGCGGTTGGGACGAGCGTGGAGTTGCGTCAGTTGCGGACCTTCGAGGCCGTCGTACGGCACCGGACGGTGACCGACGCCGCCAACGCCCTCGGCATGGCCCCGTCCAGCGTCTCCGAGCAGATCCGCGTCCTGGAGAGGTCCCTCGGCGTGACGCTGTTCGACCGGACGCCGAAGGGGATGCTCTTGACCGGCGCCGGGCGGCGGCTGCAGGGCTGGGCGCGGCGCCTGCTCGACCAGGCCGAGCAGGCGCGCCGGGAGGTGGCGCGGCAGCCGGAGGACGTCCGGCTCGGCGCGCTGGAGACGATCGTCGCCGCGTGCGTGCCTCGGGTGCTGGGCAGACTGGCCGAGCGCCGTCCGGGGCTGCGGGTCGAGGTGCGGCCCAGCGTGAGCCGCGACGACCTGCTCGCCGACGTGACGTCCGGGCGGCTGGAGGCGGCGCTGGTCCTCGACACGGGCGACGCGCTGGGCGATCTCGGGTTCGCCCCGCCGCCCGCGCCGCTGACCTTCCTCGACGTCGACTCCGTCCCCCTCGTCCTGGTCGCCGCTCCCGGCCATCCGCTGCTCGCACGGTCCCAGCTGTCCCCGGACGACCTGTCCGGCGAGCGGCTGCTGGTGAACGCGCCGGGGTGCTCGTTCCTCATGGCCGCCGACCGGCTCATCGGCCCCGGGCCGGAACGGGTCCCGGTGGGCGGGGTGCAGGTGATGCGCGCCTGGGCCGAGCAGGGCCTGGGCGTCGCGCTGCTGCCGGACTTCGCGGTGTCCGCCGCGCTCGCAGCCGGGACGCTCGCCCGGCTGCCGTTCCCGGCGCCGGATCTGGAGCTCCGGCTCGTCTGGCACGCCGACCGCGAGCACCTCCCCGGGCTCCGCGACGTCCTCTACGCGGCCGGCGCCCCGGGCTGACGCCTGTCCGCGGGTTCCCGGACGGCGCTCTCAGCGGCCGAACCCGCCGCGCGCGACCACCTCGATGGTCACCACGGTCGCCACCGCCTCGGCGGCCAGCAGCGCCACCAGCACCACGAGCTGCACGATCCCGGCCTGTACGGGGCTCGCCCCGCCCAGCAGCATGCCCACGAACGCGCCCGGAAGCGTGACCAGCCCCACGGTCCGCGTCTGGTCCAGGGCGGGCACCAGCGCCTGGGCGGCCGCCGGACGGCAGATCTCCAGCGCCGCCTCCCTCGGGCCGAACCCGAGCGACAGGGCCGCCTCCACCTCTCCCCTGCGCTGGACCAGCTCGTCCATGGCCCGCCGCCCGGCCAGCGTGGTGGCGGTCAGGCAGCCGCCGAGCAGGATCCCGGCGACCGGGATGATCACGATCCCGGCCGTGGTGATCACCCGGCCCGCGGCCAGGACGCCCAGCACCGGTACGGTGCCCGCCGCGATGGGCACCGCCGCCCACCACCCGGCCCGGCCGGGGGTGATGCGCCGGCCCGCGGTGAAGGCGGCGACCCCGTACATGAGCAGGATGAAGCCCGCCACCGCGGCGGAGAGGGTGACCACCCAGGCGATCACCACGGACACCGCGCCGAGCTGCGCGGCCGCGCGCAGGCAGGCGGTGACCACGGCGCGTCCGTGACCGAGCCGGCCGAGCCACGCCACCAGCGTCGCCAGCACGACCAGGACGACCAGCGCGACCGGCAGGAGCGGGGTGACGGTGATCAGCGATGAGGAGCGCACGACAAGCAGTCTGACGTCGCCGGCCGCTCCCGCCGGGAGGCGGGGCCCTTCCGGACCGGCCTTTCCCGGGCTACCATCGGGTCCATGACTGCCGGGTCGGCCATGCGCCGCGCACAGAACGGGCACCCGGCCGGCGTTTGATCACCGCGCGGGCCAGAGGCCCGCCCCCGCCACGAGCAGTGCGGACAGCCACTCGTGACGGAATGGAGGTGACATGTATGAGCTGGCAAGATTTTCTCGCCCGTCACCAGGTCGGTGACGTCGTCGAGGGCGTGGTGACCAGTCAGGTGCCGTTCGGTTCGTTCGTCGAGTACGACGGCTTCACCGGTCTCGCGCCCCAGCAGTCCTGGCCCGTCGGCAGCCGCGTCTCGGTCAGGATCCTCGCGATCGACTCCGAGAGGCAGCGGTTCAGCCTGGCCGGAGTGTGAGTGAGCGCTGATCCGGGGGAAGGGCACTCCCCCGGATCAGCCGCCTGAGGTCAGTCCGTCGGCGAGGGCGCCTCGGTGCCGAAGCCGTCGAGCGAGCGGCGCTCCTCAAGACTCAGCGTCTCCTGGAACACCGTGATGTGCAGCCCGGCGGGGGCGTCGAGCCGCGCGTTCAGGGACTGCCAGGGGGTGAGGGTGGGCGGCGCGACCTGCTCGGCGCCGGCCTCCACCAGCCGGTCCGTGGTGGCCTGGGCGTCGTCGACCTCGAACGCGATCCGGATCCTGGGCGCCACCTGGCGGCCGACCTCGACCTCGTCGATGAACTCCTTCTGGGCCGTGTTCGCGATCTCCAGGGTGGCGCGGCCGGCGTCGAGGATCGCGACCCGGGCGTCCCCGTCGTTGGAGAACGCCGCCTGCTCGGGCAGCCCCAGCACGTCCCGGTAGAACGCGAGCGCCGCCTCGTAGTCCTCGGCCTCGACGACGAGGCGGAGCTGGCGGACGGGGGACGGCTTGTCCTCGGCTGTGGTCATGGGAGGCTCCTGCTCTTCACGTGCTCGATGCTTCGTCGAGGAACAACCGCCGCGACGCCTGAGCCGTTCCCGTCATGCGTCCTGCGGCGTGGCGGAGACCGCGGCCGCGGGAGCCTTACGCCGTACGGCGAAGGGTGAGATCGCGGCGCCGACGACGGCGACGGCCGCGCTCAGCCAGAACAGGGTGGTGAAGGCGGAGTCGGGCACGCCCACGGCGCGTCCCGAGGTGCTGGAGACGATCACCGCGGCGGCGAGCTGGCTGCCGATGACGCTGCCGACGGTGCGGCAGATGTTGTTGATGCCGTTGGCGGTGCCGGTCCGGGTCAACGGCACGATGTCGGCGATCAGCTTGGGCAGCGCGCCCATGACAAGCCCCGATCCGGACCCGACGATCCCGTAGAACACCAGATGCTCCCATCGAGCGGTGTGCGCCATGGCGATCAGTACGGCACCCGTGGTGAACAGCAGGAATCCGCCCGCCAGCCGGCGTCGTCGCGGTCCGGCGGGCCTGGCGGTCCGTGTCAGGAGGGTCGCCGGACGGGCGGCGGGTCTACCTGGCCGAGGCGGCCCCGGGCGTCCCGGCCTGGGACCTGACCGTGGACGCCCAACGGGAGCTGGTCCAGATGGGGATGGACTCGCCACAGGTGGAGGTGTACTGGAGCGGCGACGATCTGCCGCCCTACCACCGGACGGCCCGCACGGGCGCAGCGCTCCTGTGGCGACGGCCGGAGGCCACGCCGTAGCCGGCGGTCGTGTGGTCAGCGCACCTTCTCGCCCGCCGCGAGCGTGGCGACCATTCTGCGCAGGCGGGCCGCCCGCGTCTGCGGCGTCCTCGCGGTCATGAGCCGCAGGATGACCGTGTACCGGTCCGTCTTGCCGAGGGTGTCGAAGAAGGCCCTGGCCCGCTCGTCGCCCTCCAGCGCCACGGTCAGATCTTCGGGGACGGTGACGTTCCTCGGCGACTCGTACGCCGCGTCCCACCGCCCGTCCGCCTGGGCCGCCAGCACCGCCGCCAGGCCCGCCGGCCGCATGCGGCCCTCGGCGAGGAGCTGCTCCACCTTGGCGACGTTCACCTTCGACCACACGCTCCTGGGCCGGCGCGGCGAGAACCGCTGCAGGTAGGACGCCTCGTCGCACGATCGGGTGTGGCTGTCGATCCAGCCGTAGCAGAGGGCGACGTCGAGGGCCTCGCCACGGGTCACGGACACCGTGCCCGACCCCTTCTTCGCGATCCTCAGCCAGACGTCGGCCGCCGATCCGTGCTGTTCGGCCAGCCACGCCTCCCACTCGTCGGCGCTGCCGAACGCCATGACACTCGTGTCCGTGCCGGTGGCGGCGACGGGTCCTCGGGGCATCTAAATGTTCCCTTCCTCGGCTCGGGTGACGCCGGCGTCCTGCCGCGCACAGGGAACGCTACGAGGCATTGAGGAAGGTCACGTTCCTCAAGGGAAGGGGAGAACGTCGTACCTTCTTGACGACCGCTCTCCCGGGAACCTGATCGATCGCGTCATCGAGCGACGTCGGCGAACGCCGCGGCGTGGTCGCGGACGAAGTCGGCGATGTCGCGCGGGGGGCGGCCGAGCAGGCCGGCGACCGTGCCGGTGGTGAAGTCGCCCCAGCCGGAGGCGTACGCCTGCGCGTACTCCTCCAGCATGTCGACGATCCAGGCCGGGACGCCGTGGCCGAGCAGCGTCTTGCGCTTGGCGTCGTCGCTGACCGGCAGGTACGTGACGGACCTGCCGAGGGCGTGACTCAGCCGGCCGGCGACCTCGTCGAACGTCAGCGAGCGCGGGCCGGTCAGGGTGTACGTCTCCCCGTGATGACGGTCCGGGTCGTCGAGGAGCACGCGGGCGGCGCACTCGGCGATGTCGCGTACGTCGATCATGCCGATCCGCGCCGAGGCCATGTTCAGCGCGAACGTGCCGGTGGCGGCGATGTCGCCCGCCTCGTTCAGCAGGTTCTGCATGAACCAGTGCGGACGCAGGACCGTCCAGCGCATGCCGCATCGTTCGGTCTCCTGGTCGGACAGCGCGTGCAGTCTGCCGCTGCGGTTCGGCGCGTCGTGCGCCGCGCCGACGACGGACAGGCGCACGACGCGCTCCACACCCGCCTGGCGTGCGGCCCACATGACGTTCATGTTGTTCTCCGGAGCGCGCGGACCGTTCGGGGTGAGCAGCCACACGTCGTGGACGCCCTCGAAGGCGGGCGGCAGCGACCGGGCGTCGTCGAGGTCGCCGACGAACACCTCGGCGCCCTGCCGGCGCGGGCCGTCCGCTCTGGACTCTTCGCGGACGAGAGCGCGAAGGTCCACATCGGCCCCTTCCAGCGCGGTCAGCAAGGCGGTGGACACGGTTCCGGTGGCTCCGGTGATCAGTACGGTGCGCGACATGCTCATTCTCCTGTGGTGGTGGGGATACGGACTGAGGTCTTCGAGGGCTTGCCTGCCGCCCGGTCGGCGGTGACGCGCTCCAGGCACCAGAGCACGACGGTTCCGGCCGACAAGAGGGCGCCCAGGACGCACACGCCGGTCCAGCCGCCGGTCAACCAGACGACGGAAGCCAGCGCGGAGCCCACCGCGCCGCCGACGAACAGGGACGTCATGAAGGCGGAGTTGATCCGGTTGCGGGCCTCGGGCCGGAGCGCGTAGAGGACGTTCTGGCTGCTGTTGAGCACCGCCTGATGCGCCAGGTCCAGCACGATCACGCCGGCGAGCAGCCAGATCAGCGAGCGCCCGCCCGCCGAGATCGCCGCCCAGGACGCCACCAGCAGGACCGTGCCGGCGCCGGTCACGATCTGTACGAGCCCGCGGTCGGCCAGCCGCCCCGCCACCGTGGCGGTCAGCGCGCCCACGGCGCCGACCAGCCCGAAGAGGCCGACGGCCGACTCCGACCAGCCGTACGGCGAGCCCACCAGCAGAAAGGTCAGCGCCGTCCACAGCACGCTGAACGAGGCGAGGCTCAACGCGGCGATACCCGCCCGCCAGCGCAGCAACGGCTCGTACCGGAACATCGCCACCGTCGAGCGCAGCAGCCCCAGGTAGGAGCGGCGTCCGCCGTCTCCCCCGAGCCGGGGCAGGAAGGTGCGCAGCAGCGCGGCCATCAGCGCCATCAGCGCCGCGTTCACCCAGTAGACCGTCCGCCACCCGCCCAGCTCCGACAATGCTCCGGACGCGGTGCGCGCCAGCAACAGGCCGAGCATCAGCCCGGTCATCACCGTGCCCACCACCCGGCCACGCTCGGCCGGGTCCGCGAGCGTCGCCGCGAACGGCACCACCACCTGCGCTCCGACCGAGGTCAGCGCGGTCAGGGCCGTGCTGACGAGGAGCACCGTGCCGTTGGGGGCGGTGGCCGAGACCAGCAGGAACACCGCGGTCACCGCGTAGAGCGACACCGCCAGCCGTCGCCGCTCCATCAGGTCGCCGAGCGGCACCAGCAGGATCAGCCCGAGCGCGTACCCGCCCTGCGCGGCCGTCACCAACAGCGCCGCCCGCGACGGCCCGATCGCCAGCTCCCGGCCGATCAGGTCAAGCAGCGGCTGCGCGAAATAGTTCCCCGCGACCGCCAGCCCCGTCGCCACGGACATGAGCAGGAGCAGTCCGCGTGACAGGCCGCCGCCGTCCTCGTGAGGTCTTATCGCTGTCATGCCCCCAGCCTGGGTGACAGGGGATCAATGAGTCCAACACATGCTTGTCATCGAAGCGATCGCGCATCACGATTGATCCATGGAGCTCCAGCAAATGCGCTATGTCGTCGCTGTCGCGGAGACGAGCAACTTCACCCGCGCCGCCGAGCAGTGCCTGGTCGTCCAGTCCGCGCTGAGTCACCAGATCGCCCGCCTGGAACGCGAGCTCGGCGCCAAGCTGTTCGAGCGCACCAGCCGTCGCGTCCAGTTGACCCCCGCGGGCGAGGCGTTCCTCCCCGCCGCCCGCCAGGCCCTCGACGCCGCCGAACGAGCCCGCGCCGAGGTGGCGGCCGCCGCCGGCGAGATCCGCGGCCGGCTCGCCGTCGGCGCCATTCCCACCGTCGCGGCGGTCGACCTCCCGACCGCGCTGCAGCACTTCCACCTGCGGCACCGGCAGGTGCGGATCAGCCTCCGCTCGGGCGCGAGCGAGGAGCTGACCGAACGGGTGCGGCAGGGCACCCTGGACGCCGCGTTCCTGGGACTGCCGGTGGGCGTACGACCCGAGGGTGTCCGCGGTCGCGAGCTGGGGCGCGGCGACCTCGTCGCCGTGGTGGCGCCCGGCCACCCGCTGGCCGACAGGGAACGCGTGGACCTGCGCGAGTTGTCGGACGAGCCGTTCGTCGACTTCCCCCCGGGCACCGCCGCGCGGGCCCAGTCGGACGAGGCGTTCGTCGCAGCCGGGGTCCGGCGCGAGGTCGCGTTCGAGGTGACGTCCGTGGACTTCATCGCGCGCCTGATCCGGCAGGGCCTGGGCATCGGGATGCTGCCCGCCGCCTTCGTGTCCCAACTCCCCGACCTGCCCGTCCTCCGGCTTCGCGACGCCCCCGCCCGCATGGAGCACCTCATCTGGAGCCGTTTCCCTCCCTCCCCCGCGGCGGCGGCGTTCCTGTCCGGGCTCGGCGTCCCTGCAGCGGAGTCCTCAGGATCGCCGGACTCCTGAGGCGACGATGCCGGGCGGTGGATCACCGCACAGGCGGACCCGTGCTCACCCCGCAGGCGGACGACGGTCGCCGTCATGACGGCGACCATGGATTTCGCTCACCGCAGGCTCTCGTCGAAGGACATGGACATGCTCATGAAGTCTCTGCCGGCCGCGCTGGCGGCGACGGCTGTCGCCGCCCTCACCCTGGTCCCCGCCGGCCCCGCCGCGGCTGCCACGATCGAGATCCGTCCCGGACAGGTCTCGACCCTGAGACAGTCGAACAGCAAGTTCAGCTGCCCGACGAACGAAGTGCTGATCGGCCGCGAGCACCGCGGCGACGAGAACGGCGACACCACGTTCCGCTGCGGCCGCATCTACATCGACAACGTCCAGGTCACGGTGCTCAAGGCGGACATCTGGGGCACCAAGACGGACGAGAACAGCCACGACTACCACACTCCGGCGAACCAGGCCATCACCGGGATCCGGCACGACGGGGACGAGAACGGCGACACCATCTACTACAGCGGCGCGCTGTTCCTGGGCGGCCAGGCGGTGCAGATCACCCCCAGGCAGCTGGAGGGCTGGGTCAGGGAGAACAACCACGCCTCGATGGGCGGCGCCAACCAGGTGATGACCGGCCGCAGGCACAGCGGGGACGAGAACGGCTGGACCCAGTACGAGTACGGCTGGATCTCGTACATCGGCTGATCACGGGAGCGATGGCGATCCTGGCAAGACGGCAGCCCGGCTGACGGTGGGGGAGCTCGGCTCCCCCACCGTCACAGCCCGGACCCCGTCGTTGTCCCGACGTGGGCGGCCAGGCGTTACAGCAGGCCCGCCGTGGCCAGGTGTTTCCCGATGCGGCCGATCTCGTCGTCGTTCAGGGGGATCTGGGGCGGGGCCGTGACCGGGCAGGCGATGATGCCGCGCAGGTACAGCGCCGCCTTGAAGGCCCCGAGTCCCGACGAGCTGCCCCCCATGCGGGCGCCGCCCACCCGGACGATGTCGAAGAGCCGCACCAGGCGCTCCTGCTCCTGGCGGGCCGCCTCCCACTCGCCCCGGCCCGCGCAGGCGGTCAGCCGGACGTAGCCGTGCGGGTCGACGTTGCCGAGCCCGGGCACGACGCCGTCGGCGCCCATCCACAGGGCCGAGTCGACCGTCACCTCCGACCCCGTGAGCACGCTGAACCCCGGTGTGCGGCCCAGGATGACCTCCCGCAGGCCGCCGTCGTCGCCGCTGGAGTCCTTGACCCCGGCCAGCACCCCTTCGGCGGCCAGCTCCAGCAGCAGGGCGGCCGGGAGCTTGGTGTGGACCGACACCGGCAGGTCGTAGGCGTACAGCGGCAGCCCGGTCCGGTCGGCGATGAGCCGGAAGTGGGCGCGGATCTCCTCCGGGTGCGTACGGGTGTAGAAGGGCGCCGTGGCGACCAGGCCCGACACGCCCGCCTCGACGGCCACCCGCGCGTGGTCGAGGACGCGGGGCGTCGTCATGTCGATCACTCCGGCGAGCACCGGGACCTGCCCGGCCACGTGGCCCACCACCGTGTCCAGCACCACGCGCCGGTGGGCGTCCGGGAGGTAGGCCACCTCGGAGGACGAGCCGAGCACGAACAGCGCGTCCACGCCGCCCTCGATCAGGTGGTCGACGAGCCGGGTGAGCGACCGGACGTCCACCTCGTGCTCGGGGGTCATCGGGGTGCACACCGGGGGGATCACCCCCGTCGCGGGCGCGGGTCCGGCGGGGTCAGGCATGGTCACGAGCGCTCCTGGATCAGGTCGAGGTCGGTCGCTCCCGCCGCCACCGGGTGGTGGCAGTGGAAGTGGTGGTCGTCGCCGTCGGCGGTCGCGGCGGGCCAGGCCGCCGCGCACGTGTCGTCCGCGCGCCAGCAGCGGGTACGGAACGGGCAGCCGCTCGGCGGCCGGGTGGCCGAGGGCACGGCGCCGGTCAGCGGGATGGGGGTGATGGGCGAGATCAGGCCGGGCGTCGCAGAGAACAGCGCCCGGGTGTACGGGTGCCGGGCCCGCAGGGGTACGGCCCGCGCCGGCGCCTGCTCCACGATCCGCCCCAGGTACATGCTGACCACCCGGTCGCTCATCCGCCTGACCGTCTGGATGTCGTGCGAGACGAACACCATGGCCAGGCCGAGCCGTTCCTTGAGGTCGAGCAGCAGGTTGAGGATCTGCGCCCGTACGGACACGTCGAGGGCGCTGGTCGGCTCGTCGGCGACGAGCAGGGCGGGCTCCAGCGCGAGGGCGCGGGCGACGGCGACGCGCTGGCGCTGGCCGCCGGAGAGCTGGCCGGGCAGGGCGTCGGCGACGGAGGCGGGCAGCCCGACGAGGCCGAGCAGCTCGCGGACCCGGGCGTCGCGCTCGGCGGGCGTGCCGCGCCGGTGCACGTCGAGCGGGTCACGCAGGACCTGCCGGACGGGGAGCCGCCGGTTGAGCGCCGTGGACGGGTCCTGGAACACCATGCCCACGCCGGTGCCGACGAGGGCGCGGCGCTCGGCGTCGTTCATGGCCCACAGGTCGCGGCCGTTCAGGGACACGGTGCCGGACGTGGGCCGTTGCAGCCCGACGAGGACCCTGGCCAGGGTGGACTTGCCGCAGCCGGACTCCCCGACCACGCCGACGGTCTCACCGGGGGCGACGGTCAGGCTCGCGTCGGTCAGGGCGTGGACGCGGTCGCGGGAGAACAGCCCGCCGGTGCGCGCCTTGTGGACGACGTGGACGTCCTTGAGCTCAAGCAAGGTGCTCACTCCCCGCGGTCTCCAGGCCGGCCGGCTGCGTGGTCGCCGGATGGTGGCAGGCGTACGCGTGCCGGTGCGCGTCGCCCTCCAGCGGTGGCGCGTCGGTCCAGCACACGGCGGTCGCCATCGGGCACCGGTCGGCGAACCGGCATCCGGCGGGGAACCCCGAGGGCGGCGGCACGACGCCGCGGATCTGGGTGAGCCGCTCGGCCCCCGACTCAAGGGACAGCACGGAGCCGAGCAGCCCGCGGGCGTAGTGGTGGGCGGGCGCGCCGACGAGCGCCGCCGTGGCGCCGGTCTCGACGATCTGCCCGCCGTACATGACGACGACCCGGTCGGTGACGTCGGCGACGAGCGCGAGGTCGTGGGAGACGAGGATCAGCGCGAACCCCAGCTCCTCGCGCAGCCGCAGCAGCAGCTCGATCACCTGGGCCTGTACGGTCACGTCGAGCGCGGTGGTGGGCTCGTCGGCGACGATCAGCCTGGGCTCGCGTGACAGCGCCATCGCGATGAGCACCCGCTGCCGCTGCCCGCCGGACAGCTCGTGCGGGTACGCCGACAGGGTACGGCCGGCGTCGAGGCCGACCAGCTCCAGCAGCTCGGCGGGCGAGCGGCGGCCGCCGCGGCGGGTGACCTGCTTGAGCTGGGCCTTGATGGTCATGGCGGGGTTCAGGGACGACAGCGCGTCCTGGTAGATCATCGCCATGTCGTGGCCGAGCAGCCGGCGGCGGGCCTTGCGCGGCAGACCGAGCAGCTCCCGCTGGTCGAAGCGGACGTGGCCGCTGACGCGGGCCTCACGGGGTTGCAGGCCCATGATGGTCAGCGCGGTCAGCGACTTGCCGCATCCCGACTCGCCGACCAGGCCCAGCACCTCGCCGGGCCGTACGTCGAAGGCGACCCCGTCCACGATGTCAACGCCCCCGGTGAAGCCGATGCGCAGCCGCTCCACCGACAGGATCGGCGGCCCCGACGGCAGGGGCCGGGCCCGCTCGGCTAGTCGGCGGGCGGCCTCGGCCAGGCCGGGCAGCTCGACGAGCTCCCCGGAGCCGGGCTCGGCGCGCTCCACCGGGTCGTCCTTGACGGGCACGGCCTTCTTGGCCGCGGGCGCGGCCCAGGCGTCGGAGACGCCCTCGGACAGGATGTTCAGGGCCAGCACGGTGAGCAGGATGAACAGGCCGGGGAAGACCGTCGCCCACCAGCCGCCGAGCAGCACGAGGTTCTTGCCGTCGGCGATGACGCTGCCCCAGGACGGGTTCGGGGGGCGGACGCCGGCGCCGATGAACGACAGCGACGCCTCCAGCACGATGGCGTCGGCCACCATCACCGTGCAGAACACGAGCACCGGCGCCGCGCAGTTGACGGCCACGTGCCGGAGCAGGATGTGCGGGGTGCGGGCACCGATGACACGCTCGGCCGCCACGTAGTCCTCGCCATACTGGGCCAGGACGTTGGCCCGCACGACCCGGGCCACGGACGGCATGTAGAGGAACGCGATGGCCATGACCAGCACCGGGATGCTGCCGCCGAAGACGGCCACCAGCACCGCGGCCAGCGCGATGCCGGGGAAGGCCATGATGACGTCGAGCACCCGCATGAGCGTCTCGTCCACGCCCCTGCGGGAGGTGGCCGCGACCGCGCCGACGACCGCCCCGGCCACCAGGGCGAGGCCGGTCGCGCCGAGGCCGATGAGCAGGGACCAGCGGGCGCCGTACAGGAGCCTGGACAGGATGTCGCGGTTGGCGCTGTCGAGCCCCATCCAGTGCCCGGCGGACGGGCCGCCGCCGGCGGCCTCCTGCACGTACGGCGAGTGGGGCGCGATCCACGGCGCGAGCAGGGCGGCGAGCACGACGAGCGCGATGACGGCGAGGGCGGCCCACGACAGCGGGCGCAGCCGGCGGAAGCCGATGCCGGGCCGGGACAGGCGCTCCCCCAGGGCACGTCTCATGCGGCGCTCCTCAGGCGGGGGTTGACGAGCAGGTAGAGGATGTCGACTGCGAGGTTGACGACCATGAAGCCGACGGCGATGGTCAGCACCACGCCCTGCACCACGGCCGGGTCGCCGTCGCGCACCGCGTTGATCATGAGCTGGCCCATGCCGGGCAGGCCGTAGATCTGCTCGATGACGACGGTGCCGCCGATGAGGTAGCCGATGCGCAGGCCGAGCACGGTCAGCGGGTTGATGAGGGCGTTGCGCAGCACGTTGCGGCCGACCACGACGACGGGCGGCAGGCCGCTGCCGATGGCGGTGCGGACGTAGTCGCGGTCCAGCTCCTCGACCATGGACGTGCGGATGACGCGGGTGAGCTGGGCGGCGGCCGGCAGCGACAGCGACAGGGCGGGCAGCGTCATGGAGCGCAGCCAGCCGGAGAAGGAGTCGGCCGGGTTGATGTAGCCGCCCGTCGGGAACAGGCCCTCGCCGACGGCCAGCCACTGGATCAACAGCAGCGCCAGCCAGAACGCGGGCGCCGCGACCCCGACCAGCGAGACGATGCGGATCACCTGGTCAGGCCAGCGGTCGCGGAACAGCGCGGCGGTGACGCCGAGGAAGAGCGCCAGCCCGACGGCCACGGCCAGGCCGAGGAACGTGAGCTGGAGCGTCAGCGGCAGCGCCGTCGTCACCGACTCGATGACCGGCTTGCGGGTGAGCACGCTGGTGCCCATGTCCCCGCGCACCAGGTCGGCGACGAAGCGCAGGTAGCGCAGCGGCAGCGGGTCGAGCAGACCGTTCTCCAGCTGGAACTGGTGGATCTGCTCGGGGGTCGGGTTCGCGCCCTGGAAGTACGCGTACTCCGGCTTGCTGTTGGAGAAGCGCATCACGATGAACACGAACGCGACGACCCCGAGCACCAGCGGCACCAGGATGAGGACGCGCCGGACGAGCAGGCGGGCGATGAGGACCATGGCGGCTCAGACGCGCTTGGTCTGGAGCACGTTGATGCCCGGGTACGGCTGCGCGCGCACGCCGGACAGCTTCTTCGGGTCCCAGGCGGTCATCAGCTCGGTGTGCACGACCGGGTAGACGACGGCCTGCTCGGCGATCAGGTCGAGGTACTTGTGCAGCAGCTCGGCCTTCTTCGTCCTGTCGGGCTGCTTGGTGGCCTCGTCCATCATGGCGAACAGCGTCTTGGCGTCCTTGCTGCCCTCGAAGTGGCTGTACTTCATCCACAGGCCACCGGAGACGTAGTTGTAGCGCATGATCAGGTCGGCGTCCATGCCGAACTGGTTGGGGTTCGAGGCGGCGGCGACCACCTGGTAGTCCTGGAACTGGTCCATCTTGGCGAACAGCGCGGCCGTGTCCTGCGGCTCCAGCGTGGTCTTGACGCCGATGGCCTCCCAGGAGGCGGCGATGGTGGGCAGGCAGTCCACGAGCCAGCTCACGTTCACCGACATGAGGTTGACCGTCAGGTTGCTCACCCCGGCCTCCTTGAGCAGCGCCTTGGCCTTGTCGGGGTCGTAGTCGTAGACGACCGCGGCGCGCTTGTGGTCGGGGTGGCCCTCGTTGAGGAACGAGCTGGAGGCGGTGCCGTGGCCCTTGAGCGCCACGTCGATGAGCTTCTTCTTGTCGATCGCGTAGTGCAGGGCCTGGCGGACGCGGACGTCGTCGAACGGCTTCGCGCCGGTGTTGAACATGAGGAACAGGTGGTTCATGCCCGCGCCGCCCTCGACCGTGAGTCCCTGCTGCTTGAGCTGGTCCACGTTGGCGTACGGGATGTTGTCGGCGATCTGCGCCTCGGCGGACGAGCCGGAGATCTTGGCGACCCGGGCGGAGGCGTCCACGATGCTCAGCCAGTTCATCTTCTTGGCCGCGGCCGGGCGGGGCCCGTTGTAGCCGTCGAACGCCTCGAAGGTGGTGTTGGATTTGGGGTTGTGCGCGGTCAGTTTGTACGGCCCCGAGCCGACGGCCTTGCCGCCCTTGGCGGCGTCCCAGGCGCCCGGCTGCCCGAAGACGTGCTTGGGCATGATCTTGGCGATCGTGAGCCGGGGCGCGGCGTCGGGGAAGGGGAACTTGAAGACCAGCTCCACGGTCCGGTCGTCGACCTTCTTGACCTCCTGGAGCCAGGAACGGAAGAAGTTGCCGACGAGGACGTTGGCCTCCGGGTCGAGGACCCGCTGGTAGGTGAAGACGACGTCGTCGGCGGTGACGGGCTGCCCGTCGTGCCACTTGGCGCCCTCGCGCAGGGTGAACGTCCAGGTCGTCGCGTTCAGGTCCGACGGCAGCGCGGTCGCCAGCGCCGGGTACGGCTCGCGGGTGATCGGGTCGGTGTCGAGCAGGCCCTCGTAGATGTGCGTGATGCCGGCCATGGCGAAGGCCGAGGCCGTCTGGGTGGGGTCCCAGCTCTGGTCGTTGCCGTACCCGATGACGGCGGTGATGAGGTCCTTGTTCGAGCCGGCCCCGACCGAGCCCGTGGAGGCGGGGCCTCCCGAGCAGGCGGTGAGGGTGGCCGCGATGAACGCCGCCGCCCCCGTTGCCCCGCTGTAACGCAGGAAGTCGCGGCGGCTGAGGTCAGAGCTCACGGATGCCTCCTGAAAGGGGTAGAACGTGGGACATCCCATGTCCTATGTTGTGCGTAACGTGGACGCTAGAGGCGGGGAGCGCTTGAGGTCAACAGGAGATTTCCGGAATGTTACCTAAGCGCCTACCAGAGAGGGATTCTTCATGACGACTGTCCCGCGCTCCCGGCTCAGCCGGGCCGTGGAGGCCCAAGAGGGCGTCAAGGACCTGATTCTCAGGCGCGGGCTGGTCGCGGGCGACCCGCTGCCGACCGAGTCGGAGCTGATGGAGGAGCTGGACATCAGCCGTAACTCCGTCCGTGAGGCGCTGAAGGCCCTCCAGGCGGTCGGGATCGTGGAGATCCGCCACGGGTTCGGGATGTTCGTCGGGCGGATGTCGCTCGCCGGCCTGGTCGACGAGCTGGCCTTCCACAGCCGCATCACGCTCCAGGACGGCCGCAACCATCTCGGCCACCTGACCGAGATCCGGGAGGTCCTGGAGAGCGGCCTGGTGGTGCGCCTCATCGACCTCGGCGACGAGGCCGACCTCGCTCCAGTGACCGAGGTGATGGCCCGGATGGAGGCCGAGGCCCAGGTCGGCGCGGTCCCTCCCGAGACGGACCGGCTCTTCCACGACCTGCTCTACCGGCCGCTCGGCAACCCGCTGGTGAGCCAGCTCCTCGGGGCGTTCTGGGACGTCTACCACCAGCTCCGCGATGAGATCGGCACGCCGGACGAGGCGCCGGCGGACGTGGCCAGGCGGCACCGCGACATCCTGGCGGCGGTCACGGCGGGCGACCGGGCGGCGGCCACAGCGGCGGTCGAGGCGCACTTCGAGGGCGTCCGCAACCGCCTGGAGCGTCTCGGACCGCGCCCTCTCTGATCACCGGCTACGGGATTGAGCCGAAACGCGAGCAGGGCCGTATCTCCACGCGAAGGCGATCCCCTCACGGGGGCCGGGCAACCTCTCGGGCGAGGCGCCGGCCCCCGCGGGATCAAGTCTTCGGGCGTTCGGTTCGGGCGTACAGCCAGGAAGGAGCGGAACGGTGGCGGGATGGGCGCGGCTTCCCCGGTGCGGAAGCGGCGCCCGTCCCCGCCGTCACTTGCTCGGCGTCCGGGAACCGGATGGGCAGAACTCGGCCTGCAACACGGTCTTGGAGATGTCGAGCGAGTTGTTCTGGCCGTACTGGTCGATGTTCATGTTGATGGCGATCACGCGCTCGGCGTCCCGGGTGCCCATCGCGAAGGTGAACCCACCGGTGATGGCGCCGCCGATGCCCCATACCTTCACACCGCATGACAGTTCCCACGAGAAGACGCCGGTACCGTACGTGGTGCCGGGGATCCACGTGTCCTTCCAGGTACCGTCCGGCATCTTGACCCCGGTCTTGACCATGGTGAACATCTCCCGCTGCTGGGCGGGCGGAAGAAGCTTGCCGCGCAGCAGCGCGCTGCTGAATCGCTGGAGATCGCCGACCGTGGAGACCACGCCGCCGGCCGCCCAGCCGGTGGTGGCGCTCTGGTCGGTCACGTCGTAGACCTTGGCGTCGGTTTCGGCGGCGAACAACGTCGAGTAGTGCCGTGGGTGCGGTCCGCGGATCTTCGTTTCCTTGCCCGGCAGGTACGTCCCCGTCAGGCCCAGCGGGCGGACGATCCGCCGCTCGATCTCGCCGGCGAGCGTCTTGCCGGTCACCTTCTCGACGATCATCCCGGCGATGATGTAGCCGGTGTTGGAGTACACGAAGCCGTCACCCGGCGCTTCGAAGGAGCGCGGATTGCGCAGGCCGATGTTCACGAGCTGCTCGGGCGTGTAGGTGTCGTAGCGGTGCTCGAGCCACGCGGGGCCGGAGAACTTGGCGAACTCCTCCTTGTCGTTGCCGTAGTTGAAGATCCCGCTGGTGTGGTTGAGCAGGTGCCTGATGGTGATCGTGCCGCCGTCGTTGTTGTTGCCCTTGACGAGGCCGGGCAGCCACTTGTCCACGGTGTCGTCGAGGCTCAGCTTTCCTTCGGCCGCCAGCTGCAGGACCACGGTGGCCGTGAACGGCTTGGCGGCGCTGCCGATACGGAACCGCTCGTGCGGCCGGCGCTCGCGGCCGGTTCGGGTGTCGGCCACCCCGGCCAGGCCGACCCACCGCCCACGACTGTCGCGAACCTCGGCGACCATGCCGGGCACACCGCCGTCGGCCACGGCGTGGTCGAGCGCCTTCTGGACACGGGCGTGATCGGGGGTGTCCGCCGCGGCGGCAGATGCCGCGGGAGCCGCCGTCGCGGCCCCCGCCAACGTCACGGCGGTGATGAGCAGCCCTGCGGTTGAGGGGAGAGATCTGGTCATGTCGATTCCTTCCGGGCGGGGGACGTCAGCGCGAAACTGATCGCTTCGCGATAGTACTCATTCGGCGCAGATCAAAAGCTAGCTTGCATTCAGAAATTCGGCAACTCAAATCCAGGAAGTAGCGCGTTTTGCCAGGTCATCTCACTGTTAACTTGCAATGAGTATGCCAACGAATGCAAGTCGGATGAACCGACTTGCAATGAGATGTCGACGAACGCAATACTGTCCACTGTCCGCGGACACATCCGAGCGGGCTGGGCATGGCACAGCGACAGGAGGCACGCCCAATGCCGGGAGGCAGGCTGACTTACCAGGACCGCCGGCACATCGCCACGGGGCTGGCCGAAGGACTCACCTACACCGAGATCGCCAAGCACCTGCAACGACCGATCTCCACCATCACCCGGGAGGTGACCCGCAACGGTGGAGCCGACGGTTACCAGGCCGACCGGGCACATCAGGCAACTGAAGGCCGGGCTCGCCGCCGTAAGCAGGCCCCCGCCCCGGCTCCGGCGCCACCGGCTGCCACCGGCGCACCCGGGCGAGACCCCCAAGCGGTTCACGCCCTGGAGGAACGATTGACCGCGGCGATGATCACGACAGGGCTGCCGCGCATGACCGCCCGGGTACTCACCTGCCTGTACACCACCGACAGCGGCAGCCTCACCGCCGCCGAACTCGCCCAGCGTCTCCAGGTCAGCCCGGCGTCCATCTCCAAGGCCATCGGCGAGCTCGAACAGCATGAGCTGATCCGGCGTGAACGCGATCCCCGGCGGCGGCGCGACCGGTACGTCATCGACCCCGACGTCTGGTACCGGGCCTGGCTGGTCAGCGCCCGGCAGAACGCCACAATCGCCGGTCTCGCCCGTGACGGAGCCGAGATTCTGGACGCCACCACTCCTGCCGGCGCCCGGTTGCAGGACATGAGCCAGTTCTTCGAGCACGTCAGCCAGAGCCTGGTCCAGGCCGCCGAGCAGTGGCGGCACGATTTCATGTCGAGGCGATCGACAGAGCGTTAGCTTGCCCTTTCGCTCACAAGGCGCCCCCGCGCACCACCCGGCGCCGAGTCTTTTGACATGCCAATCCTTGATGTCGACAATGGTTGGCAACATCAAGAGAAGGCGGGCGGCCGATGGCGGACAGCGAGGACGCTCCGGAGGACGTGTTCTTCCAGGAGCTGACCGGCACCTACGCGGAGGTCCGGGAGGCGTTCGCCGACCACGTCGGCATGAGCCGGCCGCGGGTCCGGCTGCTGACGCGGCTGTGGAGCCACGGTGAGACGAGCCACAGCGACCTGCGGCAGATCCTCTCCCTCGACGGGGCGAGCGTGACGCGGCTGGTCAAGGAGTTCGAGGCGGAGGGGATGGTCAGCCGCCGCCTCGACCCCTCCGACAACCGCTACACCCTCGCCCGCCTGACCCCCGCGGGTGAGGAGGCGGCCGCCGGGCTGGCGAGCGCTCACCGGCTCTACCAGACGCGGCTGCTCGACGGCGTTTCTCCCCAGGACCAGCAGAGGGTGCTCGGCGTCCTGGCGCGGCTGCGCGCCAACGTTCGGGCGAGCCGGTGACGCCCTCGGTTCCCGGCCCATCACGACAGGAGTGGATCAGATGACGGACGACGTGCGCGCCCTCGGGCGGCGGATGTACGAGGCGTTCAACACCCGCGACGTGGGCGCCGCCGACGCCCTCTTCGCGGCGGACTTCATCAGCCACCCGATGGGCACAGTCGGCGTCGAGAGCGTCAAGCGCGCCTGGTCCGGGATGCACGCCACGTTCCCCGGCATGCGGGTGGTGGTCGAGGACATGCTCGTGGACGGTGACCGGGCGGCCGTCCGCACGACGCTGCACGGCGTCACGGACGACGACGGGCAACCGCCGCCCGCGATGCTGGAGATCTTCCGCGTACGGGACGGGCGCATCGCCGAGCTCTGGGGCATGTCCACCCTGCGCCGCCCCGAGTGACCCGGCCGCGCGGGGCCGCACGGCCCTGTGACGGGTCCCCGCACCGCCCTGTGACGGGTCCCCGCACGGTCCTATGACGGGGTCCCTCCGCGGCGGGCGGGGCGCATGCCGAACAGGAAGCGCGTCACCGCCGTGCGCCGCACCAGCAGGTCGTACGCGGCCAGGATCAGCACCAGCGACATCGCCACGATGGCCACGAACTTGACCGGCCCCGGCACCGACCAGCGCACCACCCAGAAGGCCACCACGACCACGATCGGCTGGTGCAGCACGTACAGGGGAAGCACCCCCTCCGACAGGTAGGCGTACAGCCGCCTCCCGCCGCCGCCACCGGCCCCCTGGGACGGGCGGCGGCGGTCGAGGAGCGCCATGATGCCCACCAGCCAGCACCAGCCCGCGGCGCCGTACAGGGCGCGCGCGACCATCGCCGTCGGGTTCAGGTCCGTGAACGCGTCACCCTCCGCGACCAGGAACAACGGCAGGCCCACCGCCGGCAGCAGCAGGCCGCCCACCACGGCCGCGCGCCTGTCGCGGCGCAGGGCGTCCCGAAGCCGCTCGTCGGAGGCCAGCATCAGCCCGTAGACGAAGAACAGCAGATACGCCCAGCGGCTCCAGCCGGCGTACTCCTCCTCCAGCCCCAGCACCGCGCTGACCAGCGCCAGCGGCAGGGCCGGCAGCAGCGCCGCGCCGGGCCGCCGCGCCAGCGCCGCGAGTCCGCCGCCGAGCGCGCGGGCGCCCGCGGCGGGGAACCAGCGCACCACGGGCGCCAGCATGAGCGCGAACGCGAGCAGCAGGAGGAGGAACCACAGGTGACCCGTCTCGAAGCTGTCGCCCTGCAGCACGAACGGGAACTCCCACGGCTCCACCCGGATGTCGAAGAAGCGTGGCAGGAAGGCCAGGTACGACTCGTGGTAGGCGGGGTCGGCGCGCAGCCGCAGCCACTGCGGCACCGGCACGAGCACGGTCGTGCCGAACACGAGAGGGACGCCGATGCGGCGCAACCGCTCCAGGGCGAACCCGCCGGGGCCGCGCCGGCGGAGCGAGTGCCAGGCGCCGAAGCCGGCGATGAGAAACAGCAGCGGCATCGCCCATAAAACGCCGAAACCGGCGAATATTGTCGTTATGCCGGTTGTTTCCGCATTTTTCACGTAAAAGTCGTCGTTGACGTCGAAGACCAGGGACGAATGGAACAGCACGAGGCCGACCACCACGAGCACCCGCACGAAGTCCAGCTCAGCCACCCGCCCGGGGCCTCCCCCGGCTCCCCCTGACCGACCGGGGACCCGCTCCTCTCCGGCACTCCCCTCTTCGGAGGGCCGGCCCTCGAAGGGGCGCGGGTCCTCGGGGCGCTTCCCTCCCGGGCGTTCCGCTCCCGACGATCGCCCTTCTCCGCGTGGAGGGCGCGAGGACGACGCGGGGCGGGGTGCGGGGGCCGGGCGGGGTGCGGGCTTCGGGCGGGGAGCGGGGTCGGGGCGCGTGGCGCGGGCGGGACGGGACTGTGAAGCCTGGTCCGTGCGGGCCCGGCCCCGTCCCGGAGCAGGACGTGGGTCCACGGGTCAGCCCGCCGACGGGGGCGCGGAGCGGCGGCGCAGGACCACCGTCAGGACGAGCAGGACGACTCCCGGCCCCGCCAGGCCGCCGGGCGAGAACTCCACCGGGCAGGGATCCGACAGCGCCTCCACCACCCAGCTCGCGACGCTCACGACCAGGGCCACGCCCCAGACGGCCCACGCCACCTTGAGCCAGCCGGGTAAGGAGGGCCGTCCCGGCGGCGGGCTCGCGGGGTCCGGAGCGGGCAGGCCGGGGTCCGGGAGGTCGGCGACCAGCTCGGCCAGGTCGCGGCGCGTCACCGACTGGTAGGCGAGCCCGACCCGCTCGTCGAACTCGCCGAAGTCGAGGCAGCCCTCCTCCACGGCCACCCGCAGCCGCTCGGCGGCCGCCTCCCGGTCACCGTCGGAGGCCCGTACCTCGCGCCGCTCGTCCATCTGCCTGCCTTCCCGGGTGTCGCCTGTCGTGCTGCCCGTCCACTCGCCTCAGGGGGCCTCGCGGGCCAGGAAGCGGTCGATCGCCGCCCGCTCCTCCGCCGTGACGTTGCCGTCCGCGCCGCGCCGCTCGCCCATCACTCTCAGGTACGGCCGCGCTGCTTCGGTGTCCGCGCCGTCGCGGAAGCCCTCCAGCAGCCCCTCCCGCCCCGCCTCCACGGCCGGATCGCCCACCGGCGCGGCGGCCAGGATGAGCCAGGTGCAGGCGGTGTCCGCGCCGGGGGCGCCGCGCGCGGCGTTGGCCCAGTCGATGACCCGGGGCCCGTCGGCGGTGAGCAGGACGTTGGCCGGGTGCAGGTCGAGGTGGAGCAGCCGGTTGCCGGGGCAGCCGTCGGCGGCCTGGAGCCAGCCGGGGGCGCGCACGGCGGCGAGCGCGCGCAGCAGGTCGCCGAGGAGACGCCCGTGGGCGGGCATCCGCTCCGGCCGCTCGGCCGCCTCCTGCCGCATGCTCGTCCCCTCGACGTGCTCCATGAGGATGTCGGACCCCTCGGCGTCGAAGACCCGGGGCACGGGGAACCCGTTGCGCCAGGCGTGCCGCATGACCGAGGCCTCGCGTTCGAGGCTGCGGCCCTCGCGGGCGCGCCGGATGATCTTACCGGGCCCCGCCTGGAAGATGTCGCAGTCGTAGCCGGCCGCGATCAACGAGCCTACGTGCATATCAGTCAGATTAGACGGTCAAATGGAATACACGAAGCATCTTGTAATTGGCCGGTTTTGCCGGTCATTACTGGCCACCAGGCGACGGGATATTCATCGCTATCGTGCAAGGGAACATAGGTTTGCCGCACTTATCCGCCTAACTCCATCAATTGTGGGTTGGCTGAGGAGGTGACACGTTGCTGGTGGCAACCGATCTCGTCAAACGGTACGGCACCATCCAGGCCCTGGACGGGTTCAGTCTGAGCGTGGCCGCCGGCGAGATCGTCGGGCTCGTCGGACACAACGGCGCGGGGAAGTCGACCTTCGTCGAGATCGTGTCGTACCTGATCCGCCCCGACGGCGGTCACGTGACCATCGACGGCAGGCCGCCCTCGGCCACCCGAGGCGAGGTGGGCGTCGCGCCCCAGCACATCGCCCTCTACCCGTCGGCCACCGTCCGCGAGCACCTGGAGCTGTACGGCAGGCTCGCCGGCCTCCGGCGGGTCGCGCTGCGCGACGCCGTCGAGGACATGAGCACCGTGCTGCGCCTCGGCGGCATCATGGACCGGCGGGCCGGCAAGCTCTCCGGCGGTCAGCAGCGCCGGACCCAGGCGGCCAGCGCGCTCGTCCACCGGCCGGCCCTGCTGCTGCTCGACGAGCCGACCGCGGGCGCCGACCTGGAGACCCGGCAGGCCATGCTCGACGTGGTCAAGCAGCGCGCGGGCGAGGGCGCGGCCGTCGTCTACACCACCCACTACCTGCCCGAGCTGACCGAGATGCGGGCCACGATCGCGGTGGCGCGCGGCGGCCGGGTCATCGCCCGGGGCACGTCCGAGGAGCTGCTGCGGGACCTGCCGGGCGAGGTGCGCGTGACCCTCTCCAACGAGGAGGAGGTCAGCGTCTCCACCTCGGAGCCCACCGTCACCCTGATCGACCTGCTGCGCCGCATCGACCGCCCGATCAGCGCGGTGGACGTGCGCAACCCGTCCCTGGACGACCTCTATCGCTCCCTGGCGGTCCACGATGCTCCTTGACTCCGCGCCCCGCGACTCCACCCGCCGGGCCGGCGCCTCGGCCCGCACGTCCCGCCTGCTCGACTCCGCGTACCGGATCGGCGCGCTGGCCCGGCACAACACCATCCTGCGCCTGCGCGACCCCGGGCAGATGATCAGCTACGTCCTCATGCCCATGGTGCTGATGCTCGTGCTGAAGCCCCTGTACGTGCGGGCCGTGGACGGCGGCGCCACGCAGGTCGCGACGGGCCTGATGGTGATGTTCTCGGTGTTCGCCATCTCCCTGGTCGGCAACTCGATCCTGTCGGAGCGCACCTGGCGCACCTGGGACCGGCTGCGTGTCAGCAGGGCGCCGGCCGCGGAGCTGGTCGTCGGCAAGACGCTGCCGCTGTTCGTGGTGATGGTCGTCCAGCAGACGATCCTGCTCGTCTACGGCTGCCTCGTCATCGGCCTGCCCGTGCCGCCCAACCCGGTGTACGTCCTGCTC
The DNA here is from genome assembly GCF_031570565.1 of Nonomuraea sp. 3-1Str. NCBI lineage: Bacteria > Bacillati > Actinomycetota > Actinomycetes > Streptosporangiales > Streptosporangiaceae > Nonomuraea > Nonomuraea sp. 3-1Str. Next base: position 70,578 of record NZ_JALHBK010000023.1, on the reverse strand, counting down.
GCCATCATGGTGTGGGCGTTCGCGCTGCTGGCGATCGGCGCGGCGCTGGCCGCCGTGGTGCGCAGCCACGGCGAGCTGAGCGTGATCTCGGACGTGGGCGCGCTGACGCTCAGCTCACTGGGCGGGGCGCTCGTACCGCTGAGCCTCATGCCCGAGTGGGCTCAGATCGCCGCCCACGTCTCACCCGGCTACTGGGCGCTGAGCATGATGCAGGCCGCCGTCCGCGGCGACGTGGCGGGCGCGCTGCCGTCCGCCGGTGTCCTGCTGGTGGTCGGCCTGGTCGCCGGCGCGTTCGCCGCCCGCCGGCTCGCCCGCGGCTGGGGCCGCGGCGGGCCCATGTGACGCGCGGCGGCCCCCCATGAAGCGAACGGCAAGGCAACTCCAGTGAAGAGGGGCACCTTGATGGATCAGCAAAATCCGGCCGGCGACGCCGACATCGCCATCATCGGCATGTCCGGCCGGTTCCCCGGCGCGGCCGACGTCGAGACGTTCTGGCGCAACATCAGCACCGGCGTCGAGTCGTTCACGAGGTTCACCGACGACGAGCTGATCAGCGCCGGCGTGAGCCCCGCCACCTTCCAGCAGCCGAACTACGTGCGCTCGCGCCCCATCCTGGACGACATCCGGGGCTTCGACGCCGGCTTCTTCGGCTACAACCCGCGCGAGGCGACGCTCGCCGACCCGCAGCAGCGCATCTTCCTGGAGTGCGTGTGGGAGGTCCTGGAGTCCGCCGGGTACGCGGCTCCCGAGGGCCGGGGCAGCGTGGGCGTGTTCGCCGGCATGAACATCAGCGGCTACCTGCTGACCCGGCTCAGGGCGTTCGAGATGGGCATCGACACCTCCGCCCTGATGATCGGCAACGACAAGGACTCGCTGGCCACGAACGTCTCCTTCCGCTTCGACCTGACCGGCCCGAGCCTGTCCGTGCAGACGTTCTGCTCCACCTCGCTGGTGAGCGTCCACCTGGCGAGCGAGAGCCTGCGGCGCGGCGAGTGCGACATGGCGATCGCCGGCGGCGTGTCCGTCCGCATCCCCGACCGGATCGGCTACCTGTGGGAGGAGGGCGGCCAGGAGTCGCCCGACGGGCACGTGCGCACGTTCGACGCCGAGGGCCGGGGCAGCATGTTCGGCGACGGCGCGGCCGTGGTGGCGCTCAAGCGGCTGCCGGACGCGCTGGCCGACCGCGACACGGTGCTCGCCGTCATCCGCGGCTCGGCGATCAACAACGACGGCGCGATGAAGTTCAGCTACCTCGCGCCGAGTGTCGACGGCCAGCGCCGCTGCGTCTCCGCCGCCATCAAGCGGGCGGGCGTCGACCCCACGCAGATCTCGTACGTCGAGGCGCACGGCACCGCCACCGAGGTCGGCGACCCGATGGAGGTGGCCGCGCTGACCCGCGCCTTCGGCGCCACCCCGGACAAGCAGTACTGCCTGCTCGGCTCGATCAAGCCGAACGTCGGCCACCTCGACCGCGCCTCCGGCGTCACCGGCCTGATCAAGGTGGTCCAGTCGCTGCGCAAGGAGCTGATCCCCGGCACCCTGCACTACCGCTCCCCCAACCCGGAGATCGACTTCGACAACAGCCCGTTCCGCGTGACCGCCGAGCCCACCCCGTGGCCGCGCACCGCCGAGCGGCCCCGCATCGCGGGTGTCAGCTCGCTCGGCATGGGCGGCACGAACGCGCACGTCATCGTGACGGAGGCGCCCGCGCCCGAGCCGCGCCGGCCGCGCTCGCGCCGCTGGCAGATCCTGCCCGTCTCGGCCCGCTCGTCCGACGCCGCCGACCGCTCCCTCGCCCGGCTGGCCGAGCGCCTCACGGACGCCGCCGACGACCTGGGCGACGTCGCGTACACGCTCCAGGTGGGCCGCAAGGTGTTCAACCACCGCAGGTTCGTCGTCGCCGGCACCACCGAGGAGGCCGCGGCCCGCCTGGCCGACCCGGCCGCGGCGCTCGGCCGCAACGACGCGACCGTGGGCCGCAGGACCAGCTTCCTCATCGCCGGGGTCGGCGAGCAGTACCCGGGCATGGTCGCCGACCTGTACGCGGACGAGCCCGGCTTCCGCGCGGACGTCAACGAGTGCCTGGCCGTGCTCGGGCTGACCGAGGCCGCGCAGCTCTCGGACGTGTTCCCCCCGGCCGAGCGGGGCGCCGCCGGCGGCGACCTGGCCCGGATGCTGGGCCGCGCCCAGCCCGCCGCACCCCTCTCCACCACCGAGGCGCACCTGGTCCAGCCGGCCGTCTTCGTCGCCGAGTACGCGCTGGCCCGGCAGCTCATCCGCTGGGGCGTCACCCCGGAGATCATGGTCGGTTACAGCCTGGGCGAGTACGTGGCCGCCTGCCTGGCCGGCGTGCTGTCACTGCCTGACGCGCTGCGGCTGGTCGCCTACCGGGCCAAGCTCATCACCTCCCAGCCGGAGGGCGCGATGCTCGCCGTCTCGGCCGACGAGCGGCGGCTGCGGACCGTCCTCGGCGACCTGTACGACGAGGAGCTGGACGTCGCCGTGCGCACCGGCTCGCAGACGGTCCTCGCCGGCCCCGCCGAGGCGGTCGAAGCCGCCATGGCCGTGCTGCGCGAGCTGAAGATCGGCCACCGGCGGCTGGAGACCACGCACGCCTTCCACTCGCGGATGCTCAAGCCGATCGCCGCCGAGCTGACCGCCTGGATCAGCGACAACGTCACGCTGAACCCGCCGGCCCTGCCGTACCTGAGCAACGTCACCGGCGAGCTCGCCACCGCCGAGGTCGTCACCGACCCCGGCTACTGGGCGCGGCACATGTGCGAGACCGTCGAGTTCGGCGCGGCGCTGGAGAAGGTGCTCGGCATCGCCGACCTCGCGCTCGCCGAGATCGGCCCCGGCCAGTCGCTGGGCGCGCTGACCCGCGGCCACCCCGCCTGCGACCGCGCGCAGTGGCCGCTCATCGTCACCACGCTGCCCGGCGCCAACGACCAGCAGGACACGGGCGCGGCACTCGCCACCGCCGTCGGCCGGCTCTGGCTCACCGGCGTGGCGGTCGACTGGGCCGCCCTGCACGAGGACACCGGTTGGGCTCCCGGCCGCGTGCCGCTGCCCTCCTACCCGTTCGAGCACCAGGAGTACTGGCTGGAGATCGACGAGTCGGCCCTCGGCGGCGGCAGCACGCCGGTGTTCGACGAGAGCGACCCGACGAGCATCGCCAAGGCGTACCCGCGGCTGCCCGACACCCGCTGGATCCACACGCCCGTGTGGCGGCAGACCACGCTCCGCCCGCCCCGCGCCGACGAGGCCGCCCGCTGGCTGGTCTACACCGCCGAGGGCGTCGCCGACGCCGTCGCCGCGCCGCTGCTCGCGCACCTGCGCGAGACCGGCCGCGAGGTCGTGACGGTCCGGCCCGGCGAGGCGTTCTCCGTCGGAGAGGACGGCATCACGGTACGGCCCGGCTCGCCCGAGGACGCGCTGGCCGTGCTGCGCGAGCTGGCGGCCGGCGACCGGGTGCCCGACCGGGTCGTCCACCTGTGGTGCGCCGACCCCGACCAGCCCGCCGACGAATGCCTCCAGCGCGGCCTGCACACGCTGGTCGGCTTCGCCAAGGCGGCCGGCGACCTCGGCCTGCCCGGCTGGTCGCTGGACATCGTCGCCAGCGGCGGCCAGAAGGTCCACCCCGGCGACCGGGTCGTGTCCTCCCGCGGCACGCTGCTCGGCCCGACCCGCCTGATCCCCGTCGAGTACCCGCGCGTCACCACCCGCCTCGTCGACGTGGCCCCGGGCGACCTCGACGCCGGCGCGCTGCTGGCCGAGCTGCGGGCCGAACCGGCCGACCAGGTCGTCGCGCTGCGCGGCGGCGGGCGCTGGATCCCCGACTACGAGGTCCTCGACGCCTCCGTCATCGAGCAGTCCCCGCCCGTGGCGCAGGTCAGGCCCGGCGGCGCGTACCTGGTCACCGGCGGGCTCGGCGGCATCGGCCTGGCCATGGCCGAGCGGCTGGCCGAGCAGTTCCAGGCCCGGCTCGTCCTGCTGGGCCGCACCCCCGTGCCGCCCCGCGACCAGTGGGACGCGATCCTCGCCGCCGAGAGCACGGCGAGCGAGGTGCGCAGGCGCCTGGAGGGGCTGCGCCGGCTGGAGGCGGCGGGCGCCGAGGTCGTCACCGTCGCCGGCGACGTGTCCCGCGTCGAGGACGTACGCCGCGCGGTCGGGGCCGCTCTCGACCGGTTCGGCGAGCTGAACGGCGTCGTGCACTGCGCCGGCGTGCCCGCGGTCGGGCTCATGCAGTTCAAGACCGCCGCCGACATCGAGCGCGTGCTCGCCCCCAAGGTCGGCGGCACGCTCGCGCTGGCCGAGGTGCTGCGGGACGTGCCGGTCGACTTCCTGGCGCTGTACTCGTCCACCACCTCCGCGACAGGCGGCGGCGCCGGCCAGGTCGACTACTGCGCGGCCAACGCCTTCCTCGACGCGTTCGCGCTCAGCGACGAGCTGCCCGGCGTGACCGTCACCTCCGTCGACTGGTGCGAGTGGACGTGGAACGGCTGGACCGACGGCCTGGAGAACTACGACGAGGGCTCCAAGCAGTACTTCACCTGGTACCGGGAGAACTTCGGCCTCACCTTCGACCAGGGCTGGCAGACGCTGCTGCGGGTGCTGGCCAGCGGCGAGAAGCACGTGGTGGCCTCCACGCAGGACTTCGCCCCGCTCGTCGCGATGAGCCGGAAGTCCTCCATCGAGAGCCACCAGGCGACGGTCAAGAAGATCCGCGACGCGTTCGGCCGGCACCCCAGGCCCGACCTGTCCACCGCGTACGTCGAGCCGCAGTCGCCCACCGAGGAGACCATCGCCGGCGTGTGGGCGGAGGCGCTCGGCCTGGAGCAGGTCGGCGTGCACGACAACTTCTTCGAGCTGGGCGGCAACTCGCTGCTCGGCATGGAGATCATCGCCGAGGTCAGGCGGGCCCTGGAGCTGGCCTACCTGCCGCCGCACATCCTCTACCAGGCGCCCACCGTCGCCTCCCTGGCGGAGGCGGCCCGCGCCGGCCAGGACCCGGAGGAGCAGCCGGCCGACGCCCGCGACCAGCAGCGCTCCCGCATCGCCCAGCGCCGCACCATGCTCAGAAGCGGAAGGACCTCATGACCGACAACGGAACCGATTACGACTCCGCGGTCGCGCTGATCGGCATGTCCGGGCGTTTCCCGGGCGCCGGGAGCGTCGGCGAGCTGTGGGGCAACCTGCTCGCCGGCGTGAAGGGCCTGCGCGCGATCACCGACGAGGAGCTGCGGGAGGCCGGGGTCGAGCCGGGCAAGCTGGCCGACCCGCGCTACGTGCGCGTCGGCGGGCCGCTCGACGGGCTCGACCGCTTCGACGCGACCGTCTTCGGCATCAACCCGCGCGAGGCCGAGACCATGGACCCGCAGCACCGGCTGTTCCTGGAGTGCTCGTGGGAGGCGCTGGAGGCGGCCGGCTACTGCCCGACCGACGTGCCCGGCCAGGTCGCGGTCTTCGGCGGCTGCGGCTTCCCCGACTACATCGTGCAGAACATCCAGCACCTCACCACCCAGCCGGGCGGCGCGCTGCTCATGGCCGTGGGCAACGAGCGCGACTCGCTGGCCTCGCTGGTGTCGTACAAGCTGGGGCTGCGCGGGCCGGCCGTGTCGGTGCAGACGTTCTGCTCGACCTCGCTGGTGTCGGTGCACCTGGCGTGCCAGAGCCTGCTGACGTACGAGTGCGACATCGCCGTGGCGGGCGGCGCGTTCACGCCGCTGCCGCAGCCGTCCGGCTACCTGTACGAACAGGGCGGCATCATGTCGCCCGACGGCCGGGTGCGCAGCTTCGACGCCGAGGCGAGCGGCACCGTGATGGGCAGCGGCGCGGGGGTGGTGGCGCTCAAGCGCATGTCGGACGCGCTGGCCGACGGCGACGTGATCCACGCGGTCATCCTGGGCTCGGCGGCCAACAACGACGGCCGGCTGCGGGCCGGCTACACCGCGCCGGGCGTGGACGGGCAGGCCGAGGTGATCGAGTCGGCGCTCGGCGTGGCCGGGGTCAAGCCGGACACGGTCGGGTACGTGGAGTGCCACGCCACCGGCACGATGCTGGGCGACTCGATCGAGCTGGCGGCGATGAACCGGGTGTTCGCGCAGACGCGGGAGACGCCGTGCGTGCTGGGCTCGCTGAAGCCGAGCCTGGGCCACCTCGACCGCGCCTCCGGGGTGACCGGGCTGATGCGGGCCGCGATGACGCTGAAGCACGAGCTGCTGCCCGGCACCCCCGGCTACGAGACGCCGAACCCGGCGCTGGCGGGCGCGCAGGACCGGTTCACGGTGCTGACGGAGAACCGGCCGTGGGCGGCGGGGCCGCATCCGCGCCGGGCCGGGGTGAGCTCGTTCGGGCTCGGCGGCACGAACGCGCACGTGGTGCTGGAGCAGGCGCCGCCCCGGCCCGCGCGGCCGGCGCGGCCGGGCCCGCACCTGCTGGTGCTCTCGGCGGCCGACGAGCAGGCTCTCACGGACGTGACCGAGCGGCTGCGCGCGCACCTCGCGGAGGAGGCGGGCGAGGACGTCGCGGACGTGGCGTTCACGCTCCAGGTGTCGCGGGGCGGCTTCGCGCTGCGGCGCGCGGTGGTGTGCCGTGACCGCGCCGACGCGGTGGCGGCGCTCGGCGACCCGTCGCGATGGATCGGCGGCAAGACGCAGCGGCGCAACCCGAGGGTACGGCTGAGCGTCCCGGACGCCGAGGCGCCGGCCGCGTGGGGGGCGGAGCTGCGCGCCGCCGTGGACACGGTCCTGCGGCCGGGCGCAGGCGGTGAGAAGGTCCTGCGGCCGGGCGCGGGCGGAGAGAAGGTCCTGCGGCCGGGCGCCACGGGGCCTCAGGCGACGGGCGGGGACCGCGAGCAGGCGGTGGCCGCGCTGGCCGACGGGCTGGGCGGCGTCGGCGTGCACATGGTGAAGGGCGAGCCGTCCGGACCGGCCACCGGGCAGGTCTCGGGGCAGGGATCCGGGCAGGTCTCGGGGCAGGTCGAGGAGGTCGTGGTCGCGCCGGACGGTGACACCCCGGCCGCCGAGTGGCTGCTGGCCACGCTCGCGCGGCTGTGGCTGGCGGGCGCCGCCGTCGACTGGCCGGCGCTGCACGGCGGCCAGGGCCGCCGCGTGGAGTTGCCCACGTACCCGTTCCAGCGGCGCAGGTTCTGGATCAAGCCGAACCCGGCGGCGCAGGCCCAGGGGCAGCAGCAGGGCCCCGGGAAGAGCTTCGACCGCGGCCGGTGGACGTACCTGCCGACCTGGCGGCCGCACCCGCTGCCCCTCGCCGGCCTGGACGACCGGCTGCGCCTGGCGGGCCCGTGGCTGGTGTTCACCGGCGACGCGCGGGGCGAGGCGCTGGTGGAGCGGCTCACGCGGGCGGGCGCCGAGGTGACGGCCGTGCGCGCGGGCGACCGGTTCGGCCAGGACGACGACGGTGACTTCACGATCCGGCCGGGCAAGGCCGACGACATGGCGGAGCTGTTCTACTCGCTGGTGGCCGCGCCGCGCGCCATCGTCCACGGCTTCAGCCTGGCGAGCCCCGAGGCGGGGCCCGAGGCGGACCCGGTGCGGCATTTCACCGCCGAGCAGGCGCGCGGCTTCTACTCCGCGCTGGCCCTCGCGCGGGAGCTGGTCGACAACACCGGGTCGGCGCCCCGCGCCGAGCTGGTGCTGCTCACCTCGCACGCGGTGAGCGTGTCCGGCGCCGACCTGCGTCATCCGGAGCACTCCACGCTCGCCGCCCTCGCGCCCAGCCTCCAGCAGGAGAACCCGCGGCTGCGCTGCCGGCACGTCGACGTGGACGGCGCGGGCGGGGACGTGGCGCCGGCCGAGGACGCGCTGGCCGAGCAGGTGCTGGCCGCGGCGGTCTGCCCGCACGAGGGGCCGGTGGCGCTGCGCGCGGGCGAGACGTGGCTGCGGGAGTACCGGCAGTACCCGGTGGACGAGCCCGGCCCGGACGAGCGCGGCTTCCGCGACGGCGACACCGTGCTGGTCACCGGCGGTCTCGGCGACGTCGGCCTGGTGCTCGCGCGGCACCTGGCGAGCACGTACGGCTGCCGGCTGGTGCTGACGGCCCGCTCGGCGCTGCCGCCGCGCGAGGAGTGGGACGCCTTCCTCGCGGCGGCCCCGCCAGGGTCGGAGCGCACGGTCCGGCACATCCGCAACATCCGCGACCTGGAGAGCCGGGGCGCGACCGTGCTCGCCCTGTCGGCCGACGTGGCCGACGAGGAGGCGATGCGCGCCGTCGTGGCGGAGGCCGTGAGCCGGTTCGGCGGGATCGACGTGGTCGTCCACGGGGCGGGCGTGCAGGACGGCGCGTACTTCAACTTCGCGCACCTGATGGACCGGCAGCAGTGCGACGCGCACCTGGCGGCCAAGGTGACCGGCTTCCACGTGCTGCAGAAGGTGCTCGGCGAGCACGCCGGGGGACGCGTCCCGGACCGGCGCATCACGCTGTCGTCCATCGCGGCCGTGCTGGGCGGCATGACGCTCGCGCCGTACGCGGCGGCCAACGCGGCGCTGGACGCGTACGTCCGCGCGGCCCGCACGGCGGGCGCCGGACGGTGGGTGACCGTCGACTGGGACACCTGGAACATCGATCCCGACCGGGTGGCCGGGCACAGCGGCGCGGTGATCGACTACGCGATGACCCCGGCCGAGGGCGTGGACGTGCTGGAGCGGGCGCTGTCGGCGGCCGACCGGGCCGGGCACTTCGTGATCTCGACCGGCCCGCTGGAGGCGCGGCTGGCGCAGTGGGTCACGGGCGACATCCACGAGGCCGGGGACGATGACGACGACCAGGAACGGCATCCGCGGCCGGAGCTGAACAACGCGTACGTGGAGCCGCGCGAGGGCACCGAGGCGACGCTGGCCGCGATCTGGTCGCGGGTGCTCGGCATCGAGCCGATCGGCGCGCTGGACAACTTCTTCGAGCTCGGCGGTCACTCGCTGCTCGCGATCGAGCTCACCACCCGGGTCCGCAAGCAGCTGAACGCGTCCGTGCCGGTCACCGGCCTGCTGGAGTGCCCGACGGTGCGCCAGCTCGCCGAGCTGCTCGACACGCGCGACGGGCAGGAGTGAGCAGCCGATGAAACAGCCCGAGTACCTGCGCGCCGTCCAGGGCTTCGCCCGGCGCGAGCTGACCGGCAACGACGCCTACCTCGACTCGCTGGCCGACGCGCCGCTGCCCCTCTACGCGCGGTTCGCGGAGACGGGGCTGGCCAACTGGTGGCTGCCCAAGGAGCACGGCGGGCTCGGCCTCGGCCTGGAGGAGAGCGTCCGCATCACCAGCGAGCTGGCCTACGCCGACGCCGGGGTGGCGTTCACGCTGTTCATCCCGGTGCTGACGACGAGCATGGTCGCCTGGTACGGCTCGGAGGAGCTGAGGGAGCGGTATCTCGGCCGGCTGGTGGCGGAGAACGGCTTCTGCGCCACGCTCGGCAGTGAGCACGCGGCCGGCAGCGAGCTGGCCCGCATGACGACGACCGCGCGGGTCGAGGGGGACACGGTCGTCCTCGACGGGCAGAAGGCGTTCTCCACGAACACGGGCTTCGCCCAGTTCCTCGTGGTGGTCGCGCGCAGCCAGGAGGACCCGTCGGGCTACCTGGCGGTGCTCGTGCCGCGTGACACGCCGGGCGTCACCGTGGACAAGCGGTGGGACGTCATCGGGCTGCGCTCGTCGGCCACGTACCAGGTGTCGCTGTCGGGGGTGCGCGTGCCGGCCGCGAACGTGCTGCGCGGCAACGGACTCCGCCTGCTGGAGGTGGGCCTGAACGCCAGCCGCATCCTCATCGCCACCACGGCCCTCGGCGTGGCCCGCCGCATCCGGGACGTGTGCATGGAGTACGGCAAGTCCAAGTCGGTGAAGGGGGCGCCGCTGACGGGCAACGCGGTGTTCGCCTCCCGGCTGGGGCAGTTCGAGATGCAGATCGAGGTGATGACCAACCAGTGCCTGGCCGCGGCGCGGGCGTACGACGCGATCGCGGCCCGGCCGGACGCGGGCGAGGAGTTCCTGCGCACGGGGACGCTGAAGCAGGCGCTGACGACGAAGATGTTCTGCGGGCAGACCGGCTGGCAGATCGCCTCGACGGCGTCGGAGATGTTCGGCGGGCTCGGCTACACGCACGAGTCGGTCATCGGCAAGCTGACGCGCGACATGAGGTACGTGTCGATCGTGGAGGGCGGCGACGACGTGCTGCGGGACCTGGTGTTCAGCCGGTACGTGGTGCCGGTGTCGAAGCGGTCGTGACCAGGGCGGCGGCGTAGCCGGGGGCCACGTCGAGCCACCGCACCGGCCACCCTTCGCGCGGGGAGCGGGACGAGACCGTCCCGCTCCCCGTTCCCGTGTCGCGCACCAGGCAGGAGCGCAGGCCGGCGAGCCCGGCTCCGGTGGCCTTGACGTACGCCTCCTTGGCGGTCCACAGCCGGAAGTACTCCACGAGTCCGATCTCCCGCACCCGCTCGGCCTCCTCCGGCTGGTACATGCGCCGGGCCAGCTCCAGGTGGTCGAGGTCGGCGCGGACGCGCTCGACGTCCACGCCCACCCGCGTGCCGGGCGCCGCCACGGCGACCAGGGCCCAGTCGCCGGAGTGCGACAGGTTGAAGTCGGGCCGCCCGCCGCCGGGCTCCAGGCACGGCCGGCCGGACGCCTCGGCGGTGAGCCGGACCGCTCCAGGCGGCACGCCGCACAGCTCGCCCAGCACGGACCGCAGCGCGGCGTGCGCCACCACGTACCTGTGGCGCTCCCCCGCGTCGGCGAAGCGGCCCGCCCGGTCCCGCTCGGCGGCGGACAGCCAGTCCTGCCACTCCGCGCGCTCGGGCCGGTCGAGCCGCACCTTCCACACCTCCGGCCACACCCCCGGGGCGGCCGGCCCGGGAACGCGCGAACGGTGCGGGAGTGGCCGCCACTCCCGCACCGTCACCGGGCCGACCGTCACACCCACGGCCGCAGCGCCTCCGCCAGGATCCGGTGGGTCCGCTGCGCCTGCTCGAACACCGCGAAGTGCCCGCCGTCGAACCCGTGCAGCGTGAACTCGCGGGCCGTCTGGTCCAGCCACCTCGCCAGCTTCACCGGCGACACCCGCGGGTCGGTCTCCCCGCACAGCGCCGAGACGGGCACGTCGAGCGGCGGCTCGTCCTGGTAGACGTACGTCTCCTTGACGGTGAAGTCGGCCTGCACCGACGGGAGCACCATGTCGAGCGCCTCCGGGTCGGCCAGCAGCCACTCCGGCGTCCCGCCGAGCGCGCGCAGCAGGTGCACCAGCTCGGGCCTGCTCATCCGGCCGACCGGCGGCCCCGGCTCGTCGGTGACGTGCGGGGCGTCGGAGCCGGACACGAACAGGTGGACCGGCTCGGGACCGCCCCGCCGCCGGATCTCCCGGACCAGCTCGAACGCCACGATCGCGCCCAGGCTGTGCCCGTACAGGGTGTACCTGCGGCCGGCCGCCGACAGCTCCACGTCGGCGAGCACGACGTCCGCGAGGTCCGACACCAGCGGCTCCATCCGCAGGTACGGCGGTTCCTTGTGCCGGGCCTCCCGTCCGGGCGGCTGCACCGGCTGCACCGCGACGCCGGGCAGCTTGCGCTGCCACACCCGGAAGGCCGAGGCGGCGCCGCCCGCGTGCGGCAGGCAGTACATCGGCAGCGCGCCCGGCTCGGCGCCGGTCTGTGTGCGGAACGGCAGCCAGCGCGCCAGCGTCTCGTCGCTCACCAGCTCGCCGACGGTCATGCCGCCCTCACCTCCAGCCGCACGTACGACGGGGGCGGCTGGAGCGTGCTCAGGTCGGCCTGGAGCACCACGTGGGCGCCGTCCCTGTCGGCCTCCCTGAAGCCGGCGAACGCGTACGTCACCTGCATCATGCGGTTGCGGCCGGTCTCCACGAAGTCGGCGCGCAACGCCACGCCGGCCTCGGCGGCCAGCCGCATGATGTGGTTGAGCAGCACCATGCCGACGCCGCGCGACATCACCCGGCACGACATGAGCATCATGTTGAGCCGCCAGGCGTCCTCGCCCTTCTCCACCAGCGCCAGCCCGATCTTGCCGTAGCTGCCGAACCGGTCGGTGAGCGAGGCCACCAGCAGCAGGTGGTCGTCGGACTCGCGCAGCTCGTCCAGCTCGTCGTAGGAGTACGTGCGGCCGGTCGAGTTGAGCTGGTTGGTGCGGACGGTGAGCTCCTCGGCCCGCTGGAGGTCCTCCCGGGCGGCCGGGGCGATGGTGAACTCCATCTCCAGGCTCGCCAGGAACTCCTCGTTGGTGCCGACGAACTCCTCCTCCAGCTCGTCGCGGGCGATCTGCCCCCGGTACATGTGGCGCCGCTGCGCCGACTCGTCGGTGACGAACCGCGGCTGGAACTCCGGCCGGGCCAGCGCCTCCTCCAGGTCGAGGATGTCCACGCAGGTGACCTCCGGCACGCCGTGCGCCACCTCCGCACGCTCGAACTCCTGGTCGTCGACGAACGCGAACGCGTCCAGGCCCAGGTTGAGCGCCTTGGCGATGTTCCGGATCGACTCCGACTTGGGGTTCCAGCCGATCTGGGGGTGGAGGAACATCTCCTCGAGGCCGAGGGCGCGCAGCTTGGCCAGCGCGGTGTCCCGGTCGTTCTTGCTGGCCACGGAGTGCAGGATGCCCTTGCGGTCCAGCTCGTGGATGCGCTCGACGACGGCCGGGCGCACGGTCACCTCGCCGTCCTCCAGCAGCACGCCGTTCCAGAGCGTGTTGTCGAGGTCCCACACGATGCACTTGATGCGGCCCCGCGCCGGCTTCCGTGGAAGCAGGGCGACGCCGGCGTCCGGGCTCTCGGCGGTCACGCTCATCCGGTCTTCTCCCGATCGGCCTGGCCAGCGATGGTCATCCGCTGGATCTCGTTGCTGCCTTCGATGATCTCCATCACCTTGGCGTCCCTGTAGTAGCGGGCCACGGGGTACTCGGTGCTGCACCCGTTGGCGCCGTGGATCTGCACGGCCTCGGAGGCGTGCCGGGCGGCGGCGGTGGAGGCGAAGTACTTCGCCACCCACGTCGCCATGATCGTGGACGCCTCGCCGGCGTCCTTGAGGCGGCCGGCCTCGGCCAGCAGCAGCCGGGCCGCCCGCGCGTCGGTCACCATGTCGGAGAGTTTCGCCTGGATGAGCGGCAGCTTCGCCAGGGGCGTGCCGCCCACCTCGCGGCTCGCGGCGTAGGAGGCCGACGCCTCCAGGCACGCCTGGACGATGCCCACCGACCCGGCCGCCACGCTGTAGCGGCCGAGGTCGAGGGTGCCGGTGAGCACCATGCCGGCGGTGAAGCCGCTCGGGCCGAGCAGCGCGTCCCGGTCGAGGACGACGTCGGTGAAGCTGATCTCGGCGAGCATGGAGGCACGGGTGCCGAGCATGTCGTCGATCGGCCGCACCTCCACGCCCGGCGTGTCCCTCGGCACGAGGAACGCGCCGATGCTGGACGCGGTGCGGGCGAACACGAGGAACACGTCCGCCCGCTGACCGCCGGTCGTCCACTTCTTGACGCCGTTGAGCACCCAGCCGCCGCCGGACTCGGCGGCGGTCGTGGTGATGCCGGAGGTGTCGCTGCCGGCGCCCGGCTCGGACAGGCAGAACGCGCCCAGGCTGTCGCCCGCGGCGAACGCGGGCGTCCACCGCTCGCGCTGCGCCGGGCTGCCCCACCGCTGCACGGTCCACGCCGCCATGGTGTGGACCGTGAGCAGGCTGCGCAGCGACGAGCAGCCGCGGCCCACCTCCTCGTGCACCTCGCCGAGCGTCACCCAGTCCATCCCGGCGCCGCCCGCCGCCGCCGGCAGGAACGGCGCCCACAGCCCCGCCTCCGCCACCCGCCGCAGCAGCTCCTCCGGGACGCGTCCCGCCCGGTCGTAGGCGTCGGTGTACGGCATCACATGGGTGTCGACGAACGCCCGCGCGGTGCTCCGGTCGGTGACCCGCCCCACCGGCGGCGAAGCCGGTGGGGCGGCGGCGGGCGGCGCCACGCCGGTGACCGTCACGCGACGGCCGGCTCGGCCACGAGCCGGCTCACCAGCTCGGACATGGCGGTCGCGGTGCGGAAGTTGTCGATCCGCAGCTCCTCGTTCGGGATGGTCACGCCGAACGTCTTCTCGACGAACATCACCAGCTCCATCGCGAACAGCGAGTTCACGAAGCCGAGCGCGAAGATGTCCTGCGACTCGGTGATCTCCGCCTGCGGGTACCTGTCGCGGACGAAGCCGAGGATCTGGCCCTGGGTGTCGGTCATCGAATGGCTCCTTCAGTCGTTACTGGGCGTAGGTGTAGAAGCCGCGGCCGGACTTGCGGCCGTGCAGCCCGGCGTCGGTCATCTGCTTGAGCAGCGGGCAGGGGCGGTACTTGCTGTCGGCGTAGTGCTCGTAGAGCACCTCGACGCTGTAGAGGATCGTGTCGACGCCGATCAGGTCGGCGGTCTCCAGCGGTCCCATCGGGTGGCCGAAGCAGCTCCGGAAGACCTCGTCCACCGACTCGGCGTCGGCCACGCCCTCGTGCACGAGGTAGGCGGCCTCGTTGACGGTGAGCATCAGCACCCGGTTGGAGATGAAGCCGCAGGAGTCCTTGACGTCCACGGCCTTCTTGCCCATGGCGCTCAGCAGGTCCCGGGTGCGCTGGATCGTCTCCGGCGAGGTGTGGAAGCCGGGGATCAGCTCCACGGCCGGCTTGGCCGGGACGGGGTTCATGAAGTGGACGCCGATCACCTTGTCGGGCCGCCCGGTGACGGCGCCCACCTTGGTGATGGGGATGGCGGAGGTGTTGACGACGAACACGGTGTCCGGGCCGCACTCGCGGTCCAGCGCCTCGTACACCTCCCGCTTGACGTCCCAGTTCTCGGTCACGTTCTCGATGACCACGTCCGCCTTGGCCGCGCCCGCGACGCCGACGGACGTGGAGATCCTGGACAGGACATCGTCCGGGTCCAGGGCGGGTCCGCCCATGAGCCGGCTCATCCGGGTGTTGCGGGCGATGGTGGCCAGCGCGTCCGCCAGGATCTGCTCGTCCTTGTCGACCAGCACCACGTCGTGTCCCGTCTGGGCGAGGTTCTGGGCGACCCCGACTCCCATGACGCCAGCGCCTATCACGCCGATAACGGTCATGTCCGCTCCGTTCCGCTCATCGTTGGTCTCTCATCCCTTGTCGGTCTTCTCGGGGGAGTTGCCGGTCTTGTCGGAGGAATGTCGTCACCGTCCTCGCCTGCGCGCCGCCGACGCCTCCAGGCCCGAACGGCGGAGCTGGGCGCGTACCTGGCTGCCGCCGCCCGAGCCGGCCAGCACCGGGGCCGCCCCCGAGGCCAGCGCCTCGACGGTCCGGCTGAGCGCGGCCACGGTCGGCGCCTCGTACAGGACGTGCGGCGGCAGCTCGTCCAGCTCGAACGCGCGCCGCACGGCGGCCACGATGGCGACGCCGAGCAGCGAGTTGCCGCCGAGCTCGAAGAAGTTGTCCAGCACCCCCACCCGGTCCAGGCGCAGCGACTCGCCCCAGATGGCCGCGATGGTCTCCTCGGCGTGGCCGTCCGGCTCCTGGTAGGCGGTGAGCAGCTCGGGCCTCGGGTGCCGCTCGCCGCTCGCGCCGCCCATCGCCGGGGAGGTCACCACGTCCACGGTGAACTCCGCGCTGCCGCGCACCAGCGTCGGGAAGTCCTGGGTGGAGACGACGACCCGCGGCTCGCCGGTGGCCAGGGCCCGCAGCAGCGAGCGCCAGCCGTCGTCGAACGCGATGCCGACGCGGGCCCGGTTCTGCCGGAAGAAGTCGCGCAGCGCCTCCTCGTACCCGGCCAGCCCGGCCTCCCAGGCGTTCCACGTCCACTCGCCCCAGCCGACGGACACCACGCGGCGGCCCGTCGCGGCGAGCCGGTGCGCGTAGGCGTCGAGGAAGGCGTTGGCGGCGCAGTAGTCGACCTGCCCGGGGCCCCCGCCCGTGGCCGAGGTGATCGAGGAGAACAGCACGAGGAAGTCCAGCTCGACCTCGTCCGGCCCGCCCAGGCGCAGCGCCTCGGCCAGCGCCAGCGTGCCGGCCACCTTGGGCGCCAGCACCTCGTCCAGCTCCTCGGGACGCTTGAACTGCATGAGCCCCATGGCGGGGACGCCGGCCGCGTGGAGGACGCCGTGCAAGGCGCCGAACCGGGCCACGGCCGTGTCCACGGCCCGGCGCACGTCCTCCGGGCGGGCGACGTCGCCGGTGACGACCTCGACCTCGCCGCCCAGCGCCTCCAGCCCGGCGACGGCGGCGACGCGCCTGCGGGTGACCTCGCCGGCGGCGATGTCCCCCGACAGGACGCCGGGCCAGTCGGCGCGCGGCGGCAGGCCGTGCCGGGCCAGCAGGACCAGCCTGCCCCGGCACTCGCGGACCAGGTGCTCGGCCAGGCCCAGCGCGATGCCGCCCAGGCCGCCGGTGACCAGGTACACGCCGCCTTCGCGCAGCGCCGCCTGCTCCTTGACGGGCGGAGCCGGGAGGGGGTCGTAGCCGGGCACCCAGCGGCGGCCCCGGCGCAGCGCCACGGTCCGGTCGGTCTGCGGCCGGGCCAGCTCGGCCGTCAGGGCGGTCAGGTCCCGCGCCCCGGGCTCGGCGGGCAGGTCCACCAGGCGGGTGGTCACGCCGGGGTACTCCAGCGGGATCACCGCGCACGGGCCGAGCAGCGTCGCGCCGTACGGGTCGGCCACCTCCTCGCCGAGCACCGGCTGCGTCCCGGCCACGGCCACGTCCAGCGACCAGGCGCCGATGCCGGACTCCCCGGCGGCGCGGGCGAGCGCCACGAGCGTCCGCAGCCCGAGGTCCACGGCGTCCTTCCCGGAGCCCTGCGTGCCATCGGCGTCCAGGGTCCAGAGGTGGACGACGCGGTCGAGGGGGCGGCCGGTGAGGCGCAGGTCGCGGAGCAGGGCCAGCGTGTCGGTCACGTCGCCCGGCCGGATCGTGTAGCCGTCGCCGGTGGCGGCGTAGGCGTCGCCCGGCCGTACCAGCGTGACGGGCGCGCCCGTGGCGGCGACGGCGGCGCGCAGCGCGGCCACGGCCTCCCCGGCGACCCCGTCGTCCCCGGCGAACACCAGCCACGAGTCCGGCCGGCGCTCGGCCGCCGCCGGGGGCGCGGTCTGCCGCCACACCGGCAGGTACAGCCACTGCTCCTCGGGCAGCTTGGGCAGGCTCGTGATGGCCTCGAACAGGTCGGCGGGCACGTCCGCGGCGGACTCGGCGGCCTGCCTGCGCGTCGCGGGCGGGTCGATCCAGTAGCGCTGGCGCTGGAACGGATACGTCGGCAGCGGCACCCGCCCCGGCAGGCCAGGGCGTGACTCGCCCGGGTCGCCGGTCCGGCCGTGGTAGGCGTTCCAGTCGAGGGTGACGCCGCACAGCCACAGCCGCGCCAGGCAGCCGGCCAGCACCTCGTCACCGGGCCGGGCGTCGCTCGCGGCGGGCAGCGTGTGCGTGACGAGCGGCCACCGCTCGGGCGGGCAGCCCGCGCCGCGCACCATCGCGCCCAGGGACTGCCCCGGCCCGATCTCCACCACGGCCAGGCCCGGGTCGGCCAGCAGCGTGCCGATCCCGTCGGCGAACCGGACCGTGCCGCACATGTGCCGCGCCCAGTAGCCGGGGTCGCGCACCAGCTCGGCGTCCGCCACGGCGCCGGTCAGGTTCGACACGTACGGCAGGGCCGGGGGGTTGAGCCGGATGTTGGCCTTGACCCACTGGGTGAGCTCGTCGGCCAGGGGCTCCAGCATGCGGGAGTGGAAGGCGTGGGTGGTCTCCAGCGGGCGGCACGGCACCGCCGCGGCGCGCAGCTCCTCCGCCAGCCGGTCGACGTCCTCGGCCGGGCCGGCGACGACGGTGACCTGCGGGCCGTTCACGGCGGCCACGTCGAGCCCCCGCTCCTCCAGCCGGAACCGGCGGCGCAGCCGGTCGGCGGGCAGCGAGACGGCGAGCATGGAGCCGGCCGGCATCCGGGCGATGAGCCGGGCCCGGTGCGCGACCAGGGCGACGGCGTCGGGCAGGGACAGCACGCCGGCCAGGCACGCGGCGACGTACTCGCCGAGGCTGTAGCCGAGCATGAGCCGGGGCTGGAGACCCCAGGCCATGAGCGTGCGCGCGAGGGCGTACTCGACGGCGAACAGCGCGGGCTGCACCACCTCGGTCCGCCGCAGCGCCGCCTCCCGCCCGCCCTCGCCGGGCTCCCTCCTGCCGAGGAGGGCGGCCAGGCCGGCGGCCTCGCCGCGTTCCCCGGTCAGCAGGTCGGCGAGCTCGGCGGGGTCCACGACGCCGTCCAGCGCCTCGCCCAGGTGGCGCAGGCACTCGTCCAGCTCGGCGCGGAACACCGGCTCGTGCCGGTAGAGGTCACCCGCCAGGCCCGGGTACTGCTCGCCGACGCCCCCGAACAGGAACGCGACCTGCCTGCCCCGCACGGTCTCGACGCGGCCCAGCAGGTCGTCCGCGCGCCGCCCGTCCAGCGCCGCGGCGGCGGCCGCGAGGTCACCGGCGACGATCGCCCTGCGGTGCTCGAACGTCTTGCGTCCCACCTGGAGCGTGTACGCGACGTCGGCCAGCCGCGGGCCCGGCCCGTCGGCGAGGTGCCCGCCGAGCCGCCGGCACGCCTCGTCCGCCGCGTCGGCCGTACGGGCCGAGACCGTCACCACCTGGTACCGGCGGCCCGGCCCGGGGGCCTCGTCGCGGGCGGGGGGCTCCTCGATCACCATGTGCACGTTCGTGCCGCCCATTCCCAGGGAGTTGAGTCCCGCGATGCGCGGCCGGCCGTCACGGGTGCGCCACGGGGAAAGCTCGGCGTTGACGTAGAAGGGGCTGCCGTCGAAGTCGATCTCCGGGTTGGGGCTGGTGTAGTGCAGGCTCGCCGGGATGACCCCGTGGTGCGCCGCGAGCGACGTCTTGATGAGCCCGCTCGCCCCGGCGGCCCGGTCGAGGTGGCCGACGTTGGTCTTGACCGACCCGATCGGGCAGTACCGCCGCTCCCGCGTCGTACCGAACGCCCGGGTCAGCGCGGCCACCTCGATGGGGTCGCCCAGCTCGGTGGCGGTGCCGTGCGCCTCCACGTAGCTGATGTCCTCGCCGGTGACGCCCGCGTCGGCCATCGCGTCGGCGATCACCCGGGACTGGCCGACGACGCTGGGCGCCGTGTAGCCGACCTTGAGCGCGCCGTCGTTGTTCATGGCCGAGCCGCGGATGACGGCCCAGATGTGGTCGCCGTCGCGGATCGCGTCGGGCAGCCGCTTCAGCAGCACCGCGGCGGCCCCGTCGCCGAACATGCTGCCCTTGGCCCCGGCGTCGAACGCCCGCACGTGGCCGTCGGGCGACTCCTGGCCGCCGGGCCCGTACAGGTGGCCGACCCGGTCGGGGACGCGGATCGACACGCCGCCCGCCAGCGCCAGCTCGCAGTCGCCGGCCCGCAGGCTCTGCACGGCCAGGTGCGCGGCCACCAGCGACGTGGAGCAGAACGTCTGCACCGCGACACTCGGCCCGTACAGGTCGAACAGGTACGACACGGTCGTGGTCAGGGCGTCCTTGTCGTTGCCCATGATCACCTCGAACCCGCTGAACTCCTTCTGGCCGCCGCCGAGCAGGTGGTCGGCCATCCTGAGCAGGTACGTGCTGATGTTGGCGCCGCCGAACACGCCCACCCGGCCCCGGTGCTCCGGAGCCGCGTAACCGCCCTGTTCGAGGGCCTCCCAACACACTTCGAGGAAGGCGCGCTGCTGCGGGTCGGTGATGGCCGCCATGCGGGGGCTCATGCCGAAGAACGCCGCGTCGAACCCGCTCACGTCGTCCAGGACGGGCCTGGCCGGCACGTACGCGGGGTCCTTGATCTGCTCGGGGTCGGCGCCGGCGGCCAGCAGCTCCTCCTCGGAGAAGAAGCTGATGGACTCGACGCCGTCGTTGAGGTTCCGCCAGAACGTGGCGACGTCGGCGGCGCCGGGGAAGCGGCCGGCCATGCCGACGATCGCGATCCGCCGGTCGTCGTCGGTGGCGGTCGTCTTGGCCCGCTCCCCCACGACCCGCACGCGCTCCTGCGCTTCGCGAGGCTGGGGCTCGGGTGTGGCCGTGGCGCCGCGCTCGTCGAGGATGACGGCCAGCGTGCCGACCGTGGGCGCCTCGAACAGCGCCACCGTCGGCACCGCGACCCCGAACCGCTGCTTCACCAGGGAGAGCATCTGCAACGCCACCAGCGAGTTGCCGCCCAGGTCGAAGAAGTTGTCCCGGGTCCCGACCGGCTCGACGCCCAGCACCTCGGACCAGAGCTCCGCGAGGCCGCGCTCGGCCGCCGACTGCGGCGGGCTGTACGGCTGGGGAAGCTCGGGGCGCGGAAACCGGTCCCCCGCCCCGCCGGACAGCCCCTCTGCGCCGGCTGCACCGGCTGAGCCGTCCGGCGCGACCGCCGCGAGCAGGGCCGTCGCCGCGGGCACGGACCGGGGCAGCCGGTCGGCGAGCCCGCCCGCCGCGACCACCAGCCCGGGACGGGTGGCGGCCGTCAGCCGGTCGAACGCCGCCAGCGACTCCGCGGCGCTCATCGAGTGGGCGGCCATCGCCGCGCCCATGCCGCCTTCCAGCCGGTCGAGCGTGACGGCCCAGGTGTCCCAGCTCGCGGCCGCCCACCGGGTCGGGGTACGGCCGGCGAGATGCGCGGCGTGGCCCCGGTGGGCGAGCGCGGCGAGGGCGGCGTTGGCGGCGGCGTAGCTGCCGAAGGTGATGCCGCCGAGGACGGCGGAGGTGGACGAGAACACGAGGCAGAACCGGGGCGCGAGGCCGGCCGGGAGCTCGCCGAGCACCTCCTCCAGGACGAGCGCGCCGGTCACCTTGGCGGCGAAGTGGCGGCCCACGGCCTCGGCGTCGAGGTCACGCAACGGCCGGAACCCGTCGGCCCGCGTCTCGGCCGCGGCATGCACCACCCCGTCGAGCCGCCGCCTCCCACCGGCGGCGGGACCGGCCCGGCCGGGCCCGCCCGGGACGCCCTGCTCGCCCGGGTCGCCGGCGGCTGTTTCGGTGAGGAGGCCGGCGAGCACGGCGCGCATGGCGGTGGCGTCCGTGACGTCCACGGCGGGGGTGAGCACCTCGGCGCCCAGGGCGCGCAGGCTCTCCACCGCCTGCCGGCGCGGGTCGCCGGCCTCGGCGGGGAGGCCGCCGCGGCTGGTGAGGACGAGGCGCGAGGCGCCGGCGCGGGCGAGGTGCCCGGCGAGCAGCAGCCCGACGTCGCCCAGCCCACCAGTGATCAGGTACGTCCCTCCCGCCCGCACAGCGGCCCCGCCGCCGGACACGGAGTCGCCGGACACGGAGTCGGTCGCGGAGTCGCCGGTCGGGGAGTCGTCGGTGGGGGTGAAGGTGCGGAGGAGACGGGCGCCGGCGCGGTAGGCGACGAAGACCTCGCCCGCCGGGGCCAGGATCTCGCCGGTCAGCGCGTCCGCCACGGCCTGGGGGCCGGCGCCGGGGTCGAGGTCCACGGCGGAGCAGTCGAGGTTGAGGTACTCCTGGTTGGCGACCATCGGCAGGGTGGCCGCGGCGGCCTGGGCGGCGTCGGGCACCTCCCCGTCGGCCACCGCCTGCCCGCCGCGCGTGACCAGCAGGACGCGGGTCCCGTCACCGCCCTCCTCACCGAGAGCCGCCAGCAGCCCCGCCACGGGCACGAGCGCGTCCCCGATCCCGGCAGAGACGCTCTCATGCGCGGAGGCGGGCTCGCGCACGGCGTCCAGGAGGCGGAGGTCCACGACCGTGGCCGGGGCGGCGGCGTCCGACCCCCGGGTGAGCGCGGCGAGGTCGTCCGGCTCGGCGACCGTGACGACGTCGACGCCGTGGGCGCGCAGTGACCGGCCCAGCGCCTCGGCGGCTTCTCCGTCCGTACGGCCTGCCACGAGAACGCACCGGCCCACCCGGACGCCCGGCTCGGCGGCCCCGATCGCGGGGGCAACCGCGTGGGTCCAGCCCGGGACGAGCAGCTCCACGTGCGGCCGCCCCGCATCGGCCGGCGCATCCGCCGGGGAGGGCCCGCTCTTACGGCCCGCTCCGTTGAGGGATGCGGCTCCATTGAGAGAGGAGCCCGCGTTCAGGGAGGCGCCCCCGTTGGGAGAGGCGGCCCCGTTGAGGGGGGCGGCTCCGTTGGGAGAGGCGATCCCGTTGAGGGGGGCGGCTCCGTTGAGAGGGGCGCTGGAAGAGGCGGACCCGTTCGAGGCGGTCTGGGGCGCGGTGCCGGTCGAGGCCGTTCCCCGCGTCACCTGGGCGGACGGCGGGTCGATCCAGTAGCGCTCGCGCTGGAACGGGTACGTCGGCAGCCCGACCTTGGCCACCGGCCGGTCCTGCCGGTAGCCGGACCAGTCGATCGGCACCCCGGCCAGCCACAGCCGCCCCGCCGCCTCCGCCAGCACCTCGCCGGCCGGGCGCGGGTCGTCCGCCCCGGGAAGCGTGGCCACGACCAGCGGCCAGCGGTCCGGCGGGCAGTCGCGGTGGCCGCGCGTCATCGCGCCCAGCGACTGCCCCGGCCCGATCTCCAGCAGCGCCGTGTCGCCGTCCAGGCGCAGCAGCGTGCTCAGCACGCCGTCGAACTGGACGGGCGAGCACATGTGCTCGGCCCAGTACGCCGGGTCGGTGAGCTGGGCGGCGGTGGCGAGCTCGCCGGTGACATCGGAGACCAACGGGATGCGGGGCGCGTGGAGGGGGACGTTCTCGGCGATCCAGGCGGTCAGCCGCTCGCGCAGCGGCTCCATCATCCCGGAGTGGAAGGCGTGGCTCGTGGCCAGCGGCCGGCAGGGCCCCCCGTCGGCCGCCAGCAGCGCCCTGGCCGCGGCCATCGCCGCGGGCTCGCCCGCCAGCACGGTCAGCTGGGGGCCGCTGATCGCGGCGACGTCCACACCGGCGACGCCGGCCAGGCGCTCGCGCAGGTCCGCGGCGGCCAGCGGCACCGCGCACATCTCGCCCGGCGGCAGCTCGTCGATGAGGCTCGCCCGGTGGGCGACCAGCGCGATGGCCGACTCCAGGGACATCACCCCGGCCAGGCAGGCCGCGACGTACTCGCCGAGGCTGTAGCCGGCCAGGGCGGCGGGCTCGACGCCCCACGACTGGACGAGCCGGGCCAGCGCGTACTCGACGGCGAACAGCGCGGGCTGGAGCACCCGGGTGGGGGGCGCCGCGGCGGGAGCGGAGGCGCGGCCGAGCAGCCGGCCGAGCGCGTCCCCCTCGCCGTCCCGCCGCGGCCCGATCATCTCGGCGAGCGGGTCGTCGCCGCCCGTCCGCCGGCGCAGCTCGGCGCGGCACCTGTCGAGCGCCGCGCGGAACACCGGCTCGGTCTCGTACAGCTCGGCGGCCATCCCCGGGTACTGCTCGCCGGTGCCGGCGATGAGGAAGGCGACGGGCCGGTCCGCGCGGTTCTCGGCGCGGCCGAGCGCGGCCCCGGACCGGATCTTCTCGGCGGCCTCGGCCGCGGTCGAGGCCACCACCATCCGGCGGTGGGCGAAGACCTGCCGCCCGGTCTGGAGGGTGTGGGCGACGTCGGCCAGCCGGTGACCGGAGCCGTCGCCGGCCGGATCGGCCGCCTGCCCAGCCGGGCGTTCCGTCTCCGCCGGATGTCCAGCCGGATGTCCGGCCGGATGTCCGGCCAGGTGTCCCGCCAGGCGTTCGGTCATCGCCTCGGCGGCGCCGGCCGTACGGGCGGACCAGACGAGCAGCTCGGGGCGGGGCGGCTCCTCGGTGCGCGGCACGAGCGGGGCCTCCTCGACCACGACGTGCGCGTTGGTGCCGCCGATCCCGAACGCGCTGACCCCGGCGCGGCGGGTCCGGCCCGCCTCGCGCGGCCAGCCGCGCAGCCCGGTGACGATCTCCAGCCGGGCCTGGCCGGAGGCGAGCTGCGGGTTGGGGTCGGTCAGGTTGATGGTGGGCGGGATCTCGTCGTGGCGCAGGGAGAGGGCGACCTTGATGAGGTTGGTGACGCCGGCGGCGCGGTCGAGGTGGCCGAGGTTCGTCTTGACGGAGCCGATGAGCACCGACTCGTCCTGGAACACCTGCTGCAGCGCCGCCAGCTCGGCCGCGTCGCCCAGGGCGGTGCCGGTGCCGTGCGCCTCGACGTAGTCGATGTCGGCGGGCGTCAGCCCGGCGCTCGCCAGGGCCTCCGCCATGACCGCGGCCTGCCCCTGCACGCCGGGGGCGGTGAAACCGGCCTTGCGGCCGGCGTCGTTGTTGACCGCCCAGCCGCGCAGCACGGCGTAGATCTGGTCGCCGTCGGCGAGCGCGTCCTCCAGCCGCCGCAGCGCGACCACGCCGACGCCGCTGCCGAGGGGCGCGCCCATCCCGGCCGCGTCGAACGCGCGGCACTCGCCGTCGGGCGGGGCGATGCCGCCCTGCTGGTAGAGGTAGCCGACGCGGTGCGGAACGTTCACCGCGACGCCGCCGGCCAGGGCCAGGTCGCACTCGAAGGCCGCCAGGCTGGTGGCGGCGGCGCACACCGCGACCAGCGACGTGGAGCAGTAGCTCTGCACGCCGTAGCTGGGGCCGGACAGCCCGAGCGTGTGCGCGACGCGGGTGGTGAGGGAGTCCTTGTCGTTGGCCAGCCCGACCGCGAGGTCGCCCATGACGGCGCCGACGCCGCTCGGCAGCAGGTTGTTCTGCATGTACGAGCTGTGCGCGCACCCGCCGAACACGCCGATGGCCCCGTCGAACCTCGTCGGATCGCAGCCGGCGTCCTCCAGCGCGGTCCACCCGTGCTCCAGGAACAGCCGGTGCTGCGGGTCGAGGATCTGCGCCTCCTTCGGGCCGATCCCGAAGAAGCCCGCGTCGAACAGCTCGACGCCGTCGATCACCGGGCTCGCCTTCACGTACGAGGGGTCGGTGATCAGCTCCTCCGGGACCCCGGCGGCGCGCAGCTCCGCGTCGGTGAACCGGGTGACGCCGGACGCGCCGGACCGGATCGCGGACCACAGCTCGGCCACGTCGGACGCCCCGGGGAAGCGCCCGGACATGCCGACGATCGCGATGTCGGTCCCGGAGCCTTCGCCGTCGATCTCGTCGATGTCGTCGATCACGTCTACCGTCCTCGTGTCGGGCCTGCTGTCGGGCCGCGTCGGGGGCCGCTGGTCCACGGGCTCGCCTCCCGCGCTCATCTCCGTTTGCCGGAACGGGCCCTGCGCCGCCGTTCCCCCCGTGCCGAACTGCCGGCCAGCGCCTCCTGGCCGGTCGCGCCGCCGTCCTCCGCCGCTCCGAGCGCCGCCGTGAACTCCGCGACGGTCGCGTGCTCGAACAGCAGCGCGGGCGGCACCGGCCGGCCGAGCTCCTTCTCGATGGCGAGCACCATGGCCATGCCGACCAGGGAGTTGCCGCCGAGGTCGAAGAACGGGTCGTGGACGCCGACGCCGTCGATGCCGAGGTACGCGCCCCACAGATCGGCCATCCGGGCCTCGGCGTCGGTCCGGGGCGGCGCGTAGTCGGCGCGCAGCCCGGGGCGCGGGAACCGCTCCCCCTTCGGCCCGGCCGCCACCGCCGCGCCGACGAGGTCGTCCAGGTCGAGCATGCTCGACCAGGCGTTCAGGACCTCGCGCAGCGGCTGCCGTACGGCCATGACGCCGCCGTGGCCGCCGGCCAGGATGCGGTCGAGCAGCGCGCACCCGGCCTCGTCGGGGAAGCCGTGGGCGTCGCGGTAGGCGGCCACCCGCTCGGCCAGGCCGCCGGTCGTCTTCAGCCCCTCGGCCTGCCACACGTCGTGCCGCCACGGACCCCAGGCCACCGACACGACCCTGGTCGAGGGGGCGGTGGCGGCCAGCGCCTGGCCGTACGCGTCGAGGACGGTGTTGGCGGCGCAGTAGTCGGCCTCGCCGATGCCGCCGAACGCCGTGACGGCGGAGGAGTAGAGGACCAGCAGCTCGGGCCGCTCGGCGGCGGGTGTGCCCCCGCCGACCAGCTCGGCGAGCGGGCCCATGGCGAGGACCTTGGGGGCGAGCACCGCGGTGGCGTCGGCGACCGTGCGGCGCTGGGTCAGGCCGCCCGCGGGGAGGCCGGCGGCGTGGACGACGCCGTGCAGCCGGCCGAACCGCTCGCGGGCCCGTCGCAGGGCGTCGCGCAACTGGTCGGGGACGCCGGTGTCGGCGGCGAGCAGCAGCACCTCGGCCCCGGCGGCCTTCAGCTCGGCCACGTCCCGGAGGGTCGCGGCCACCCGCGCGTCGGTCTCGCCGGTCGCGGCTCGCGTGGGGGTGCCGGGCGCGGTGTCCGTGGGGATGGGGGTGCGGCCGACGAGGGCGAGGCGGCGCACGCCGGCGCGGACGAGGTGCTTGGCGAGCGCCATGCCGAGTCCGC
Organism: Nonomuraea sp. 3-1Str; assembly: GCF_031570565.1. Taxonomy (NCBI): domain Bacteria; kingdom Bacillati; phylum Actinomycetota; class Actinomycetes; order Streptosporangiales; family Streptosporangiaceae; genus Nonomuraea; species Nonomuraea sp. 3-1Str. Next base: position 44,335 of record NZ_JALHBK010000023.1, on the reverse strand, counting down.
GCGTGCCACCGGTGATGAGGTAGGCGCCGTCGGGCCGCCACACGGCTTCGGCCGTGTTGTCCGGGACCTGGGCCCATGCGCGGATCCAGCGGCGGCCGCGCCGCCATCCCGTGAGCGCGTCGCGGGCGTCGGGGTCGGCGCCGTCGGGCGGCGCGGCCGTCAGCTCCGCCAGCAGCACGGTGGCCGGCTCGGACATCGGTCCGGTCATCAGCCCGGACATCGGCCCGGTCGTCGGTTCGGTCGTCGGCCCGGTCGTCGGTCCGGAGACCGGCCCGGTGGCGGGCTCGTGGGGCGGCCGTGCCGTTACCCGGCCGCCGGACTCCGGGTCGAGGTCGACGCCGCTCCAGGTCAGGCCCGGGTACTCGTGCCGCACCGCGCGGCCGAGCCCGTGGGCGAGCGCCTGGTGGGGAGCCGGCGCGTCCCGGCCGACGATCTCGGTGGCGCCGCTGGTGACGGTCAGCAGCCGTACGCCCTGGCGGGCGGGCAGGTCGCCGAGTGCCTGGACGGCCAGGAGGAGCCCGGTGAAACCGTGCTCGACCGCGGCGCGCAGCTCCGCGTCCCCGGCGAACGCCGCCGGAGCCGCCTCGGAGGCGTCAGAGGGGGCGGAGCCGTCGCCGAGTCCCCACAGGTACGCCACGTGCACGGGTCCGTCGCCGAGACCGGTGAAGACCTCGGCGTGGTGTTCGGGCACGGCCGGGTCGATGGTCAGGCGGCGCCCTTCTCGTCGCGGCCCGGTCGTTCCGGAGCCGGGCGGGGCGGCGACCACCTCGACGACGGGCGTTCCCGCCGCCTCGGCCAGGTCGGCCAGGGCGGTGCCGGCGCCGCCGGGGTCGGCGAAGACCACGAGCGGGCCGGGCAGCCGCACGGACCCCGGAAGCGGCGCGCGGGCCGGGTCCTGCCGCCAGGCCGGGACGAACACGAAGTCCCCGTCCGGCTCGCCGGCCGGGATCGCGCCCGCCGCCTCGGGGGCACCGGCGCCGTCCGGCCGGCGCGGTCCGACGGCGGCCGCGGTGGAGCCGGCCCCGTCCGGTCGGCGCGGCCCGATACCGGCCCCGGAAGCGCGGCGGGGCCTGAGGTCGGGGCCGAAGCCGGAGCCGAGGTCCGGGTCGGCGTCCGGCCAGAAGCGGGTGCGCTGGAACGGGTACGTCGGCAGGCCGAGCACCTGGCCGTCGCCGGGCCGGGTGAGGTCCCAGGCGACGGGCACGCCCAGCTCCCACAGCGCGGCACAGGCGGCCAGCAGCTCCTGGTGCGCGTCGCGGCGCTCCCCCGCGGTCCAGCGGGGCGGCAGCGTGCCGAGGACGGCCGGGGCCGGCCCGCCGGTGAGGTTCTGCCGTACCAGACCGCCGAGGGTCTGCCCCGGCCCGAGCTCCACGAACGCCGCCACGTCCTGCCCCACGCAGTGCCGCACGCCGTCCGCGAAACGGACCGTGCCGACGAGCTGGTCGGCCCAGTACGAGGTGCTGGTGGCCTGCTCGGCGGTGAGCGGCCGGCCGGTGAGGTTGGAGACGATGGTGACGGCGGGCGCCCGGCGCGGCACCGACTCCAGCACCGCGGCGAGCTTCTCGCGGGCGGGCTGGAGCAGCGCCGAGTGGAAGGCGTGGGCCGAGCGCAGCGGGCGGCACGCGATGCCGGCTCCCGTCAGCGCGGCCGTGGCGGCCTCGATGTCGGCGGGCAGGCCGCTGAGCACGGTCATCGCGGGGCCGTTGCGGGCCGCGACGTCCACCTCGATCCCCGCGCCGGTCAGCGCGGCGGTGACGCGCTCCTCCGGGGCGGCGACCGCGACCATGCGGCCGGCGGGCACCGCGCTGATCAGGTGGGCGCGCTCGACGACCACGTGCAGCGCGTCCTCCAGGGTGAAGACGCCGGCCAGGCAGGCGGCCACGTACTCGCCGAAACTGTAGCCGACGAGCACGTCCGGGGTGACGCCCCAGTGCTGGAGCAGCCTGGCCAGCGCGTACTCGACGGTGAACAGGAACGGGTGGGCGATGGCGGCCTGGTCCAGCGGGTCGTGCCCGGTGGACGTGTCGCCGGGCGCGGGGCGGCGGCCGAGCAGGGCGGCCAGGTCGTCGCCCGCGGGCGCGGGGCCGGTGTCGCCCTCGGGGAAGAACAGGGGGCGCAGGTCCACGCCGGAGCGCCGGGACACCAGCTCGACGCAGGTGTCCACGGCCTGGGCGTACACGGGCTCCCTGGCGTACAGCTCCCTGCCCAGGCCCGCGTACTGGTCGCCGACCCCCTGGAGGAGGAACGCGACCCGCGGGCGGCCCTTCACCCGGTGCCCGCCGTCCTGACGGCCCTCCGGACGGGCGATGGCGCGCAGGCGCTCCACCGCGTCGCCGGGGTCGGAGCAGAGGACGGCGCGGCGGTGGTCCAGCTCGGCGCGCCCGGCCTGGAGGGTGCGGGCGAGGTCGGCGAGCGGCGTCCCGGGACGCTCGCCGAGCCACGTGGCGAGCCGGTCGGCCTGCTCGCGCAGCGCCTCCTGACCGGCCGCCGACACCGGCAGCACGTACGCGGAGACCGGTCCGGCGCCGGCCGGGACCGCCGGGTCGGGCGTGGCGGGGTCCGGGGCCGCCTCCACGATCACGTGGGCGTTCGTGCCCGACAGGCCGAAGGAGCTGACGCCCGCGAGCCGGGGCCGGTCCTGGCGGGGCAGCGGCACGGCATCGTCGACCGGCCGGACGCTGCCGTCCTCGGGGATGGCCGTCGCCGGGGTGGTCAGGTGGAGGTTCGGCGGGATGAGCCCGTTCTCCAGGATGAGTGCCGTCTTGATGAGGCCGGCGATGCCCGCGGCGGCCTGGGTGTGACCGATGTTGGTCTTGACGGCGCCGACCCGGAGCGGCCGGTCGGGTCCGCGTCCGCCGAAGACGTCGTGCAGGGCGGACAGCTCGATGGCGTCGCCGAGGTGGGTGCCGGAGCCGTGCGCCTCGACGTAGTCGATGTCGTCGGGGGCGACGCGGGCCGCCGCGAGCGCCCGGCCGATGACGTCGGCCTGCGCGCGGCGGCTGGGCGCGGTCAGCCCGTTGCTGCGGCCGTCCTGGTTGACCGCCGAGCCGCGCAGGACGGCGCGGACGCGGCGGCCGTTGGCGAGCGCCTTCGACAGCGGCTCCAGCACGACCAGGCCGCCGCCCTCGCCCATGACGTAGCCGTCGGCCCCCTCGTCGAACGTCTTGCACCGCCCGTCGGCGCTCATCATCAGGCCCGCGCACGCCTGCACGAACGTGGTGGGGTGCAGGGTCAGCGACGCGCCCGCCGCGATGGCGAGGTCGCACTCGCCTCTGCGCAGGCTCTCCATGGCCAGGTGGACCGCGATGAGCGACGAGGAGCAGGCCGTGTCGATCGTCATCGTGGGGCCGATCAGGTCGAGCTGGTAGGCGATCCGCCCGGCCGCCACGCTCGACACCGCGCCCTGCCCCAGGTACGGGTCCGAGACGGCGTCGGGACCCTGCCGCTCCATCTGCAGCCGGCCGTACTGGAGGGTGTCCATGTAGCCGACCATCACGCCGGTGCGGCTGCCCGCCAGCCGGGACGGCGAGATGCCGGAGTTCTCCAGGCCCTCCCAGGCCAGCTCCAGCAGCAGCCGCTGGTGCGGGTCCATGCGGAGCGCCTCGCGCGGCGACAGGCCGAAGAACTCGGCGTCCCACCCCGAGACGTCGTCCAGCCATGCCCCGTACCTGGTGTACATGGCGCCCGGCACGCCCGGCTCGGGGTCGTAGTAGTCGTCGACGTCCCAGCGGGAGGGCGGCACCTCGCGGACGACGTTCCTGCTGTCGCGCAGGAGGCGCCAGAAGTCCTCGACCGTGTCACCGCCGGGGTAGCGGCAGGCCATGCCGATGACGGCGATGGGTTCGTGGCGGCGCTCCTCGGCCTCGGTGAGGCGGTGGCGGGCCTGGGCGAGTTCGACGGTGGCGCGCTTGAGGTAGGCGCGGAGCTTGTCCTCGGTCCCCATCGGGCGAGCCTTTCCGGTCGTGGGCTTCACGGGTCACAGTTCGTTGTCGATGAGGGCGAAGATCTCTTCGTCGGAAGCTGAGTCGATCTTGTCGGCGACGTCCGCGACGCCGTCGGGGCCGGGGCCGAGCCGGTCGAGGGTGCTCTGCAGGAGCGACACGAACCGGTCGCGCAGGGCGTCCCCCTCGCCGTTCGCCGCGGCGATCATGTCCTCGACCCGGTCGAGGACGGCGCGCAGCGTGTCCTCCGGCGACGGGGACGGGGGCGCGAGGGTGCGGAAGAGGTAGTCGGCCAGGGAGTTGACCGTCGGGTGGTCGAAGACGAGGGTGGCCGGCAGGCGCAGGCCGGTGTCGGCGTTGAGCCGGTTGCGCAGCTCGACGGCGGTCAGGGAGTCGAAGCCGAGCTGGTTGAAGGCCCGGTCGACCTCGATGTGCTCGGCGCTGCCGTGCGCCAGGACGGCCGCCACGTGGGCGCGTACGGTGTCGGTGAGCATCCGCTGGGCGTCGGTGCGGGGCAGGTCCGCCAGGCGCCGGGTGAGCGCCGCGGGCCCGGCTCCGCCGGCGGCTCCGGCGTTCCCCGCGGTACGGCGGGGCGCCCGTACGAGGCCGCGCAGCAGGGCCGGCAGGTCGCCCGCCTCGGCGCGGGCCCGCAGCCCGGCGTTGTCCCAGCGGGCGGCCACCACCTGCGGCTCGGCGCCGGTCAGAGCGCCGTCGAACAGCTCCAGGCCCTGCTCCACGCTCAGCGGGGCGATGCCGGCCCGGGCCAGCCGGGCGTGGTCGGCTCCGGTCAGCCCGCCGGTCATCCCGGAGTCGGTGTCCCAGAGTCCCCAGGCGACGGACACGGCCGGCAGGCCCAGCGCGTGCCGGTGCCCGGCCAGGGCGTCCAGGAAGGCGTTGGCCGCGGCGTAGTTGCCCTGGCCCGCGTTGCCGAGCACCCCGGCGAGGGACGAGAACAGCGCGAAGACCGACAGGGGCCGGTCGAGGGTCAGCTCGTGCAGGTGCCAGGCGGCGTCCGCCTTGGGCGCCAGCACGGTGGCCATCCGTTCCGGCGTCAGTCCTTCGACGACCGCGTCGTCCAGGACGCCGGCCGTGTGGACGACCCCCGCGAGCGACGGCACCTCGGCCAGCAGGGCGGCCAGCGCCGCCCGGTCGGCCACGTCGCAGGCCGCGACCCGCACCGACGCACCGAGCCCGGACAGCTCGGCCGCCAGCGCGCCGGCCCCCGGAGCCTCGGGCCCGCGGCGGGAGACCAGGACCAGGTCCCGTACCCCGTGCCGTTCCACCAGCCGCCGCGCCACCAGCGCGCCCAGCCCGCCTGTACCGCCGGTCACCAGCACCGTCCCGGACACCTCCCCCGATACGGGGGAGGAGGACGGCCGGGAAGGGCGGCGGGCCAAGCGTGGCACGAGGATCTTGCCCCCGGCCACCCGTACCTGCGGCTCCCCCAGGGCCACCACCCGGGCCCAGTCGGAGAAGCCGTCCTCCACCTCCGCCAGCACGAACCGGCCGGGCTGCTCCGACTGCGCCGACCGCACCAGCCCGTGCACCGCCCCGGCCGCCAGGTCACCGGGCCGGGTCGCGAACACCACCACGTCATCGGCCGGAGCGGCGGCCACCGCCTCCAGCACCCGCCCGGTCAGCGCCCGCACCGACGACGGCACGTCCGGGTCCTCCGGCACGCACCACACCACCGAGGGCACCCCGCCCAGGGCGCCGGCCGCCGGAGCCTCCACCCACTCCACCCCGTACGAGGACGGAGCGGACGGGGCGACGGACCGGGGAGCGGCGGCGCGGACGCGTAACCCGTCGATGGAGAGCACCCGGTCGCCCGCCGGGTCCGCGGCCTCGACGACCACGTCGTCCCCGGACAAGGACCCGGAGCCGGACCCGGACACCCGGACCCGGAGCGCCGACGCCTCGCCGGCGTGCAGCCGCACCCCGCTGAAGGCGAACGGCAGCCGCAGCTCGTCGCCGTCGCCGCCGGCCAGCACGACCGGGTGGAAGGCGGCGTCCAGGATGGCCGGGTGGATGCCGTACCCGGCGACCTCGACCCCCTCCGGAGCCACGACCTCCGCGAACAGCTCGTCCCCGCGCCGCCACAACGCCCGCAGCCCCTGGAACGCCGGACCGTACTCGTACCCCCGCTCCACCAACCGCTCATAACCACCCTCCACCTCCACCGCCACCGCGTCCGCGGGCGGCCACGCCACCGCCCACGAAGCGGCGTCCTCGGCGGGGGCGGAGTCGGCGAGCACGCCCGAGGCATGCCGCCGCCAGCCCTCCGAGGAGTCAGGGGAGCGGGAGAACACGCCGACGGCGCGGCGGCCGTCGGCGCCGGGACGTTCCACGGTTACCTGGACGGTGACGGCCCCGGCGTCGGGCAGGTACAGGGGCGCCTCGATGACCAGCTCCTCCAGCACGGGCGAGCCGGCGTGGACGCCGCCCTCCAGCGCCAGCTCGACGAAGGCAGCGCCCGGCAGCAGCACGCCGCCCTGGACGGCGTGGTCGGCCAGCCAAGGGGCGCCCTTGAGCGAGAGCTGCCCGGTCAGGACGTAACCGTCGCCGGCCACCGGGACGACCGCCGTGAGCAGCGGGTGCCGGGCGTCGTCGATGCCCGCGCCGGCGGGCCGGCCGACGCGCTCGCGGTCGCCGAGCCAGAACCGGCGCCGCTCGAACGGGTAGGTGGGCGGGTCGACGCGGGGATGCGGCGCGGGCCCGAGCGCGTCGGACCAGGCGACGTCGGCGCCGAGCACCCACGCCTGGGCGAGCGCGGCGAGGAAGCGGCTCCAGTCGCCCGCGCCGCGGCGCAGGCTCGCGCACACGCCCGCGGTGACCCCGGCGTCGTCGCAGATGTCGCCGGTGTCGCCGCCGAGTACGGGGTGCGGGCTGACCTCGACGAACAGCGGCGTCCCGGTGAACGCCCTGATCGCCTCCTCGAACAGCACGGGGTTGCGCAGGTTGTCGTACCAGTAGCGGGTCGTCAGGCGGGCGGGCTCGACGACCGCGCCGGCCAGCGAGGAGCAGAAGACGGTCTCGGTCGGCCGCGGCAGGACGCCGTCGAGCGCGGCCAGCAGCTCGTCGCGGAGCGCCTCCACGTGCGGGGTGTGCGAGGCGTAGTCCACCGCGATGCGGCGCACCCGCACGGTGTCCCCGCAGACGGCGGCGAACTCGTCCAACGCTCCGTCCTCGCCCGCGATCACGCACCCGGCGGGGCCGCTGTGCACGGCCACCCACAGCCGGCCGGCCCACGGCGCGATCCGCTCCTCGGCCCGCACGGCGGGCAGCGCGACGGCGAGCATCCCGCCGGTGCCGCTGAGCCCGATCAGGGAGCGGCTGCGCAGCGCGACGACCTTGGCCGCGTCCTCCAGCGAGAGGGCGCCCGCGACGCAGGCCGCCGCGATCTCGCCCTGCGAGTGGCCCACGACGGCGCCCGGGTGGACGCCGTACGAGCGCCACAGGGCGGCCAGCGACACCATGACGGCGAACAGCACCGGCTGGATGACGTCGGTCCCCTCCAGCTCGGGCGCGCCGCCGGTGCCGCGCAGCACGTCCTCGGCCGCCCAGCCGGTGTACGGCCGCAGCGCGGCGTCGCACTCGCGCAGGCGGGCCCGGAACACGTCGCTGGAGTCGAGCAGGTCCACGGCCATGCCGGCCCACTGCGTGCCCTGGCCGGGGAAGAGGAACACCGGGCGCGGCTCGGCGAGCGCCTCCCCCGTCACGGCGGCGGCGTGCGGAGCGCCGGCGGCGACGGCCTCCAGGGCCTCCGCCAGCTCCTCCCGGTTCGCGGCGACGACCACGGCGCGGTGCGGGAACCGGGCCCGGCTCGCCAGCGCCCGGGCGGTCGCGGCCACCTCCGCGCCGGTGACGCGGCCGGCGTGCTCGCGCAGCCGGCCGGCCTGGGCCCGCAGCGCCGCGACGGACTTGGCGGAGAACGCCCACACGACCGGGCCGTCCGGGCCGGGGATCTCCTCCGCGGGGCGGGGCTCGGGCGCGCTCTCCAGGATGACGTGCGCGTTCGTGCCGCTGACGCCGAAGCTGGAGACGCCCGCCCGCACCGGCCCGTCGGCGGGCAGCTCGACCGCCTCGGTGAGGACGCGCACCCCGCCGGACTTCCAGTCGACGTGCGGGGTCGGCTCCTCGACGTGCAGGGTGGGCGGCAGCAGGCGGTGTTCGAGGGCCTTGACCATCTTGATGACCCCGGCCACGCCGGCCGCGGCCTGGGTGTGGCCGATGTTGGACTTGACGGAGCCGAGCCAGACCGGCCGGTCGGCGGCGCGGGCCCGCCCGTAGGTGGCGAGCAGCGCCTGGGCCTCGATCGGGTCGCCCAGCGTCGTGCCGGTGCCGTGCGCCTCGACGACGTCCACGTCCCGGGTGTCGAGGAGGGCGTCGGCGAGCGCCTGCTGGATGACCCGCTCCTGGGCCGGTCCGCTGGGCGCCGTCATGCCGTTGCTGGCGCCGTCCTGGTTGACGGCCGAGCCGCGGATCACCGCGAGGACGCGGCGGCCGTTGCGCTGGGCGTCCGAGAGGCGCTCCAGGGTGAGCACGCCGACGCCCTCGGACCAGGCGGCGCCGTCGGCGGTCGAGGAGAACGACTTGCAGCGCCCGTCGGGCGCGAGCGCCCGCTGCCGGCAGAACTCGATGAACGGCACCGGCGACGCCATGACGGAGACCCCGCCCGCGAGGGCCAGCGAGCACTCGCCGCGGCGCAGCGCCTGCACGGCCAGGTGCAGGGCGACCAGCGACGAGGAGCACGCGGTGTCTACCGAGATCGAGGGGCCTTCCAGGCCGAGGGTGTACGAGACGCGGCCGGACATGACGCTGGAGGCGCTGGAGGTGAACAGGGTGCCCTCGACGGCCTCGGGGGTGATCTCCAGGAACCGGGTCGAGTAGTGCTCGTACATGTTGCCCGCGTACACGCCGGTGCGGCTGCCACGCAGCGACGACGGGTCGATGCCCGCCCGCTCCAGCGCCTCCCAGCACGACTCCAGGAACAGCCGGTGCTGCGGGTCGGTGGCCAGCGCGCTGCGCGGGCTCATCCCGAAGAACGCGGCGTCGAAGTCGGCCACGGCGCCCACGAACCCGCCGTGCCGCGTGTACGACTTGCCCCACGCCTCGGGGTCCGGGTCGAACAGCCCCTCCAGGTCCCAGCCGCGGTCGGCGGGGAAGTCGCCGATGGCGTCGCCGCCCGCGGCCACCAGGTCCCACAGGTCGTCAGGGCCCCACACCCCGCCGGGGTACCGGCACGCCATGCCCACGATGGCCACCGGCTCGTGCCGCCGGCCCACGTCCTCGGCGAGGCGCTGGCGGGTCTCCGCCAGCTCGACGGTCGCGCGCCTCAGATAGTCGCGGAGCTTGTCCTCGGTCCCCATCGGTGAACCCTTCGGTCGCGGGAGTCAGGCGTCACAGTTCGTTGTCGATGAGGGCGAAGATCTCCTCGTCGGAAGCCGAGTCGATCTTGTCCACCACCGTTTCGGCGGGCCCGGAGCCGTCCGGCTCCGCACCGAACCGGGCCAGGCTGCTCTGCAGCACGGCGACGAGCTTGCTGCGGACGGTGTCCGCGTCTTCCCTGGCGCCGGCCAGCATGGAGCCGACGTGCTCCAGGGCGGTGCGCAGCGTGTCCTCGGGGGACGGCGCCTGGGGCGCGAGCGTGCGGAAGAGGTACTCGGCCAGGGAGTTGACCGTCGGGTGGTCGAAGACCAGGGTCGCCGGCAGGCGCAGGCCGGTGTCGGCGTTGAGCCGGTTGCGCAGCTCGACGGCGGTCAGGGAGTCGAAGCCGAGGCGGTTGAAGGCCCGGTCGGCCTCGATGTGGTCGGCGCTGCCGTGGGCGAGGACCGCGGCGACGTGCGTCCGGACGCGGTCCGTGAGCAGCCGCAGGGCCTCGTCCCTGGTCATCACGGCGAGCTTGGACACCAGCCCGGCCACGCCGCCGCCCTGCTCTCCGGCGCTCCGTCGCGGCGTCCGTACGAGGCCGCGCAGCAGGGCCGGCAGGTCTCCGGCCTCGGCGCGGGCCCGCAGCTCGGCGGTGTCCCAGCGGGCGGCCACGACCAGCGGCTCGGCGTCCCCGAGGGCGCGGTCGAACGCCTCCAGGCCCTCCTCCACGCTCAGCGGGGCGACGCCCGCCCGGGCGAGCCTGGCCACGTCGGCGGCGTCGAGGCCGCCGCCCATGCCGGTCGCGCCGGTGTCCCACAGACCCCAGGCGACGGACACGGCCGGCAGGCCCAGCGCGTGCCGGTGCCCGGCCAGGGCGTCCAGGAAGGCGTTGGCGGCCGCGTAGTTGCCCTGGCCCGCGTTGCCGAGCACGCCGGCCAGCGACGAGAACAGCACGAACGATCCCACGGGCCGGTCGAGGGTCAGCTCGTGCAGGTGCCAGGCGGCGTCCGCCTTGGGCGCCAGCACCGTGGCCATGCGCTCCGGCGTCAGCCCCTCCACCACCGCGTCGTCCAGCACGCCCGCCGTGTGGACGACTCCGGCCAGCGACGGCACCTGGTCCAGCAGCGCGGCCAGCGCCGCCCGGTCGGCCACGTCACAGGCCGCCACCCTGACGCTCGCGCCCAGCGCGGAGAGCTCCTCGACGAGCGCGCCGGCCCCCGGGGCCTCGGGTCCGCGGCGCGAGACGAGCACCAGGTCCCGTACGCCGTGCCGCTCCACCAGCCGCCGCGCCACCAGCGCGCCCAGCCCGCCCGTGCCGCCGGTCACCAGCACCGCACCCGGCACCTCGCGGGGCGAGGCGGCCGGCGGTGTGCGGCGGGCCAGGCGCGGCACGAGGACCTCGCCCCCGGCCACCCGCACCTGCGGCTCCCTGAGGGCCACCAGCCGGGCCCAGTCCGAGAAGCCGTCCTCCACCTCCGCCAGCACGAACCGGCCCGGCTGCTCCGACTGGACGGTGCGCACCAGGCCCTGCACCGCGCCCGCCGCCACATCACCGGGCCGCGTCGCGAACACCACCACCCCGTCGGCCGGAGCCGAAGCCACCGCCTGCAGCACCCGCCCCGTCAGCGCCCGCACCGACGACGGCACGTCCGGCCCCTCCGGCACGCACCACACCACCGGCGGCACCCCGGCATCGGGAGCGGATGCGGCACCGGCCGCAGGGGCCGCCACCCACTCCACCCCGTACGACACCGGAGCGGACGGCCCGCCCAGCGCGCCCGGAGGCACCGGCCGCACCCGCAGGGAGCCCAGCGACAGCACGGGCCGCCCGGACGGGTCGGCGGCCTCGACGGCGCACCCGTCGGAGCCGATCTCCCTCAGCCGCACCCGCAGGTCCGTGGCCCCGGCCGCGTGCAGCCGCGCGCCCCGCAGCTCGAACGGCAGCCGCAACTCCCCGTCGGGCGCCGCCACCACCAGCGGGTGGAACACCGCGTCGAACAGCGCCGGATGGACGCCGTACCCGGCGACCTCGACCCCCTCCGGAGCCACGACCTCCGCGAACAGCTCGTCCCCGCGCCGCCACAACGCCCGCAACCCCTGGAACGCCGGACCGTACTCGTACCCCCGCTCCACCAACCGCTCATAACCACCCTCCACCTCCACCGCCACCGCGCCGGCGGGCGGCCACGCCACGGCCCAGGAGGCGGCGTCGTGGGCGGGGGACGCCGTGTCGGTGATCGTGCCGGACAGGTGCCGCGTCCACCCCGCCTCGGGGTCGCCGGCGGGCCGGGAGTGGAGCCGCACCGGCCGGGCGCCGGAGGCGTCGGGGCGCTCCACGACCACCTGGACGACGACGCCGCCCCGGGCGGGCAGCACCAGCGGCGCCTCGAACATCAGCTCCTCGACCAGCTCGCAGCCGGTCCGCGCGCCCGCCTCCAGGACCAGGTCGGCCATGGCCGCCCCGGGCAGGACGATCGTGCCGCCCACCCGGTGGTCGGCCAGCCACGGCGCGGCGTCCACCGACAGGCGGCCGGTCAGCACGGTCGGCCCGTCCTCCGCCAGGTCCACGACGGCGCCCAGCAGCGGGTGACCGGCCTCGGCCAGCCCGGCCGAGGGCAGCGCCTCGGACAGGGCCGCGGCGCGGGCGGGCGGGTCGAGCCAGTAGCGCCGCCTGTCGAAGGCGTACGTGGGCAGGTCCGTACGGGTGCCGCGGCGGAACAGCGCGGGCCAGTCGACCGGGAGCCCGGCGACCCAGGCGCGGGCCAGGCAGGCGGTCAGCGCGTCCGGCTCCGGGGTGTCACGCCGGTGCAGCGGGATGACGGCGGTGTCCTCGCGGGTGACGCAGTCGTGGGCCATGCCGGACAGCACGGCCTTCGGCCCGACCTCGACGAGGACGCCGATGCCCTCGCTCTCCAGCCGCTCCACCATGGCGTGGAACATGACCGGCAGCCGGATCTGCTCCAGCCAGTAGCCCGGCGAGGTCCAGCGGGTGCCGGCCAGGCCGGTCAGGCCGGTGACGTACGCGAGGCGGGGCTCGCCGAACCGGACGGCGGCCAGCTCGGCGGCGAACGCGTCCAGCATCGGCTCCATGAGCGGCGAGTGGAAGGCGTGGCTGACGGCCAGCCTGCGGGTGCGACGGCCCCGGTCCCGCCACTGGTCTGCCACGGCCAGGCAGGCGTCGGCGTCGCCGGACAGGACCACGCTCGCGGGCCCGTTGACGGCCGCGACGGAGACCAGGTGCTCCAGCCCGTCGAGCGTGGGCCGGACCTCGTCGGCGCTCGCCGCCACGGCGGCCATCGCGCCGGGCGCGGTCAGCCGCTGCATCAGCCGGCCACGGGCCGCGACGAGCCGGGCGGCGTCGGCCAGCGACCAGACGCCCGCCACGTGCGCGGCGGCGAACTCGCCGACCGAATGCCCGGCGACCGCCGCGGGCGCCGGGCCCAGCGACTCCAGCAGCCGGAACGCGGCCACCTCGAAGGCGAACAGCGCGGGCTGGGTGTAGGCGGTCTCGTCGAGCAGCGCCGCCTCGGGCGTGCCGGGCGCGGCCCACATCACCTCGCGCAGCGGCCGGTCGAGGTACGGGTCGAGCGCGGCGCACGCCTCGTCCAGGGCGGCGGCGAACACCGGCGAGAACCGGGCCAGCTCCCGCCCCATGCCGGGCCGCTGGCCGCCCTGGCCGGTGAACAGGAAGGCGGCACGCGGGTGCTCGGGGGCGACGCCCTCGATCACGGCGGGGGTGGGCTCCCGGCGGGCGTACGCGCCGAGGGCGGCGGCCAGCTCGTCGCCGTCGCGGCCCAGGACGACGGCGCGGTGCGGGAAGAGGGCACGGGTGGTGACGAGCGAGTGCGCCACGTCGGCGGCGTCCGGGCGCCGACCTGTCGTGACGTCGGCGGCCATGACGCGGGTGCTCAGGCGGGCGGCCTGGCCGCGCAGGGCGGCGGCGCCGTGCGCGCTGACCGGCCAGGCCAGCGGCCCACCGGCTTCCGGGACGCGGCCCGGCTCGGCCCCGGTCTCGGTCCCGGTCCCGGCCTCGGTCTCGGGGACGTACTCCTCGATGATGGCGTGCGCGTTCGTGCCGCTGATGCCGAAGCTGGAGACGGCCGCGCGGCGCGGGCGCTCGCCGCGCGGCCAGGCGCGGCCGGCGGTCAGCAGCCGGATGCCGCCGGAGTCCCAGTCGGCGTGCGGCGTGGGCTCCTGGACGTGCAGGGTGGGCGGCAGCGTCTCGTGCTCGAGAGCCTTGACCATCTTGATGACCCCGGCCACACCCGCGGCGGCCTGGGTGTGGCCGATGTTCGACTTGACCGATCCCAGCCAGAGCGGCCGGTCCGCGCCGTGCTCCCGGCCGTACGTGGCGAGCAGCGCCTGCGCCTCGATGGGGTCGCCCAGCGTCGTGCCGGTGCCGTGCGCCTCCACGACGTCCACCTCGTCGGCGCCGAGCCGCGCGTCCGCCAGCGCCTGCTCGATGACCCGCTCCTGGGCCGGTCCGCTGGGCGCCGTCATGCCGTTGCTGGCGCCGTCCTGGTTGACGGCCGAGCCGCGGATCACCGCGAGGACGCGGTGCCCGTTGCGGCGTGCGTCGGACAGCCGCTCCAGGACGAGGACGCCGGCGCCCTCCGACCAGGCGGCCCCGTCGGCGGTCGAGGAGAACGACTTGCAGCGCCCGTCCGGCGACAGCGCCCGCTGCCGGCAGAACTCCACGAACGCGTCCGGCGAGACCAGCAGCGTGACCCCGCCGGCCAGCGCCAGCGAGCACTCCTCCTGGCGCAGCGCCCGCACGGCCAGGTGCAGGGTGACCAGCGACGACGAGCAGGCCGTGTCGACGGTCAGCGACGGGCCCTCCAGGCCCAGCGTGTACGAGACGCGGCCCGACATGACGCTCGGCGTGCTGGAGGACAGCAGCGTGCCCTCGACCGAGGTGGGGATCGAGCCGTGCACGAAGCGCGAGGAGTAGTCGTTGTACATGTTGCCCGCGTACACGCCGGTGCGGCTGCCGCGCAGGGTCGAGGGGTCGATCCCGGCGTGCTCCAGCGCCTCCCAGCACGACTCCAGGAACAGCCGGTGCTGCGGGTCGGTGCCGAGCGCGCTGCGCGGGCTCATCCCGAAGAACGCGGCGTCGAAGTCGGCCGCCCCCTCCAGGAACCCCCCGTGCCGCGTGTACGACTTGCCGAGCGCCTCCGGGTCGGGGTCGAACAGGTCCGTGTCCCAGCCGCGGTCGGCGGGGAACTCGCTGATCGCGTCACGTCCGGAGGCCACCAGCTCCCACAGCTCGTCGGGGCCGGAGACGCCGCCGGGGTACCGGCACGCCATGCCCACGATCGCCACCGGCTCGTGCCGGCGGCCCGCGTCCTCGGCCAGGCGCCGCCGCGTCTCCGCCAGCTCGACGGTGACGCGCTTCAGGTACGCGCGGAGCTTGTCCTCACTCGCCATGGCCAGGCCTTTCCACCGCGGGCTTCAGGGGGGCCGTCATGGCCCGGTTGTCGATCAAGGCGAAGATCTCCTCGTCGGAGGCGGTGACGATCTCCTCGGCGGCCCCGCCGGGCCGGCTCGGCGTGGCGGCCGGCGCGGCGGCGGGGGCGGTCCCGATGCGGCCGAGCGCGCTCTGCAGGATGGCGACGAGCTGGCCGCGCAGCGCGTCCGCCCCGCCGTTGGCGGCCAGCAGCACCGACTCGGCCTGGTCCACCGCCGTTCGCAGGGCGTCCTCGGGGGACGGGGTGTCGGGCGCGAGGGTGCGGTAGAGGTAGCCGGCGAGCGCGGTGACGGTCGGGTGGTCGAAGACGAGGGTCGCCGGCAGCCGCAGGGCGGTCTCGGCGTTGAGCCGGTTGCGCAGCTCCACGGCGGTCAGCGAGTCGAACCCCAGCTCGTTGAACGCGCGGTCCACGTCCACCTGCTCGGGGCTGCTGTGCGCGAGGACGGTGGCGACGTGCGAGCGGACCAGTGCGGTCAGGTGGGCGTGGGCCTCCGGCTCGGTCAGCGTGGCCAGGCGCTCGCCGAGCCCCTGCCCGGCCGTGCCCGGCAGCGTGGCCGGCCGCGCGGACGCCGCGCTCGGGACGGCACGGCGGGACGCGCGGACCAGCCCGCGCAGCACGGGCGGCAGGTCGCCGGCCTCGGCCCGGTCGCGCAGCCCGGCCCGGTCCCACCGGGCCGCCACGAGCAGCGGATCGGACTGGCCCGGCAGCGCCAGGTCGAACAGGTCCAGGCCCTCCTCGACGGTCAGCGGCGCGATGCCGCCCCGCGCCAGGCGGGCCACGTCGGCGCCGCCGAGACCGCCCGCCATGCCGTCGGCGCCGGTGTCCCACAGCCCCCAGGCGATGGACACGGCGGGCAGGCCGAGGTCGCGCCGGTGCCGCGCGAGCGCGTCGAGGAAGGCGTTGGCGGCGGCGTAGTTGCCCTGCCCGGGGTTGCCGAGCAGGCCGGCCACGGACGAGAACAGCACGAACGACGTCAGCGGCAGGTCACGGGTCAGCTCGTGCAGGTGCCAGGCGGCGTCCGCCTTCGGGGCCAGGGCGGCGTCGAGCCGCTGCGCCGACAGGCCCTCGACGACCGCGTCATCCAGCACCCCGGCGGTGTGGACCACTCCCGTCAGGGACGGGAGCCGCTCCAGCAGGGCGGCCAGCGCGCGCCGGTCGGACACGTCGCAGGCCACCACCTCGGCGCTCGCGCCCAGCCCGGCCAGCTCGGCCGCCAGAGCTCCGGCTCCCGGGGCGTCCGGGCCGCGGCGCGAGACGAGCACCAGGTCCCGTACTCCGTGCCGCTCCACCAGCCGCCGCGCCACCAGCGCGCCCAGCCCTCCGGTGCCCCCGGTCACGAGCACACAGCCGTCCCGCTCCTCCGGAGAGGCGGGGGCCGGGACGCGGCGGACCAGGCGGGGCGCCAGCAGGCCGTCCTCGCCCGCGGCGAGCTGCGTCCCGCCCGCCGCGACCCCGCCCGCCAGCGCGTCCCACGCGGAGAAGCCCTCCGGCAGCTCCGCCAGCGCGAACCGTCCCGGTTGCTCCGACTGCGCCGACCGCACCAGCCCCCACACCGCGGCCCCCGCCGCGTCGCCGGGCCGGGTGACGAACACCAGCCGCGACCCGGCGAACCGCTCGTCGCCGAGCCAGCTCTGCACCAGGTCCAACGCCTGGTGCAGGGTGTCGTGCGCGGAGTACGGCAGATCGGCGGCGTCGCCCCGGCAGGGGGCGAGCACCAGGCCGGGGATCTCCCCCGTGCTCATGTCGGCCACGGAGGCCAGGTCGTAGTAGCGGGGGGCGCCGATCCCGGCCGCCGCCAGCTCGGCGTCGATCTCGTCGGCCAGGTCGTCGAAGCCGACGACGGCCCACCGCTGCCCGGCCGGGTCCGCCGGGGTGACCGGCACGGGCGTCCAGTCGAGGGCGTAGGAGGCGGCGCCGTTCCCCGTGCGGGCGGCGTCGCCGGTGCGGGGCGCCCGGCGCAGCGCCAGGCCGGCGGCCTCGCCGACCGGTCGCCCGGCCGCGTCGTGGGCGGCCAGGGAGATCGTGTCGCCGTCGCCGTCGGTGATGCGGACGCGCAGCGTGCTCGCGCCCCCGGCGCTCACCCGCACCTCGCTCCAGGAGAACGGCAGCAGCACCGTCGCCGGGTCCCCGGCCCGCTCCAGCACCACCAGGTGCAGGGCGGCGTCCAGGAGGGCGGGGTGCAGGGTGTAGCGCTCCGCGTCGTCGCGCACCGCCTCGGGCAGCTCCACCTCGACGTACGCGACGCCGTCCCCGCGCCAGGCGGCGCGCAGCCCCTGGAACGCGGGCCCGTAGTCGTAGCCGCGCCCGGCGAGCCGGCCGTACAGGTCGTCCAGGTCCACCGGCTCGGCGCCGGGCGGCGGCCAGGCCGCCGCCGAGCCCGGCAGGCTCGGGGTGGCCGTGGTGAGGAGGCCGGTGGCGTGGCGCGTCCAGGGCGCGTCCGGGTCGTCCGCCGGGCGGGCGTGGACGGCGAGCGTGCGCCGCCCCTCCGCGTCGGGCCCGCCCACGGCGACCTGCGCGTGAACGGTGCCCGTCTCCGGCAGGTACAGCGGCGCCTCCAGCGTCAGGTCCTCGACCGTGTCGCACCCGGCCGTGGCGGCGGCCTCCAGCGCCAGCTCGACGAACGCGGTGCCCGGAAGCAGCACCGCCCCGTCCACGGCGTGGTCGGACAGCCACGGGACGCCGGCCCGCGACAGCCGGCCCGCCAGCAGGAAGCCGTCGTCGGCCGCCAGCGGCACGGCCGTGCCCAGCAACGGGTGGCGGGAGGCCGGGGAGTCGCCGGCGGGGCCGGGGTCGAGCCAGAACCTCTGGCGCTCGAACGGGTAGGTCGGCAGTCCCGCGTCGTGGCGGGACGCCGGCCCGAGGGCGGCCGTCCAGTCGAGGCTCGCGCCGAGCACCCACGCCTGGCCGAGCGCCCGCAGCAGCCGCTGCCTGCCGCCGTCGCCGCGCCGCAGCGTGCCGGTGGCGCCGCCGGGCAGCCCGGCCGCCGCCAGGGTGTCCTCGATGTGGCCGATCAGCGTCGGATGCGGGCTGGCCTCGACGAACAGGGTCGTGCCCGACCCGGCGACCGTCTCGACGGCCTGCCGGAACAGCACGGGGTTGCGCAGGCTGGTGAACCAGTACTCGGCGGTCAGGGTCTCCGTGTCGAGGAAGTCACCGGCGTACGAGGAGCAGAAGGCCGTGTCGGCCGGGCCGGGACGCACGTCCGCGAGCGTGGTCAGCAGCTCCTCGCGCAGCTCCTCGATGTGCGGGGTGTGGGCGGCGTACCCGACCGCGACGCGGCGCATCCGCACGCCGTCGGGGCAGGCGGCGATGAGCTCCTCCACCGCGTCCGCGTCACCGGCGACCACCGAGCTGGCCGGACCGCTGTGGACGGCGGGCCACAGCCGGCCGCTCCACGGCTCCAGCAGCTCCGCGGCCCGCTCGGCCGGCAGCGAGACGGCCACCATGCCCCCGCGGTCGCCGAGCCGGACGAGCGCGCGGCTGCGCAGCACGACCACCCGGGCGGCCTCCTCCAGGGACAGCACGCCGGCGACGCACGCCGCGGTGATCTCGCCCTGGGAGTGGCCGAGCACGGCGGCGGGGTTAACGCCGAGCGAGCGCCACAGCCCGGCCAGCGACACCATGACGGCGAACAGCACGGGCTGGATGACGTCCGCCCCTTCCAGCGGGCGCGCGCCGTCCGCGCCGCGCAGCACGTCCACGACGGACCAGCCGCTGTACGCGGCCAGCGCCCGGTCGCAGCGCTCCAGCCGCTCGCGGAAGCGGGGGTCGGCGTCGAGCAGGTCCACGGCCATGCCGGCCCACTGGGAGCCCTGACCGGGGAAGACGAACACGGGGCGGGGGTCGTCGAGGGCCGTTCCGGTGGTGAGCGCGGCGTGCGGGGCGTCGGCGGCGAGGGCGTCCAGGGCGGCGAGCAGCTCGTCACGGTCCTGGGCGACGACCACGGCGCGGTGCGCGAACCCGGCCCTGCGCGCCAGCGCCCTTCCGGCCGCGCCCAGCTCCTCCTCGGCGAGGCTCGCCGCGTGGCCGCGCAGCCGTACGGCCTGCGCCCGCAGCGCGGCCGCGCTCTTCGCCGAGAACGCCCACACCAGCGGGTCGCCGCCGGCGGGGGCGCCGGAGTCCCCGGCGCCGGGGGCGCTCTCCAGGATGAGGTGCGCGTTCGTGCCGCTGATGCCGAAGCTGGACACGCCTGCGCGTACCGGTCGCGGCCCGTCCGGCAGCTCGACGGGCTCGGCCAGCAGCCGCACCCCGGAGGCGTCCCAGTCCACGTGCGGGGTCGGCTCGTCCACGTGCAGGGTGCGCGGCAGCGTCCGGTGCTCCAGCGCCTTGACCATCTTGATCACGCCGCCGACGCCGGCCGCGGCCTGGGTGTGCCCGATGTTCGACTTCAGCGACCCCAGCCAGACGGGACCGCTCGCCTGGTGTCCCTCGCGGGCGGAGCCGTACGCGGCGATCAGCGACTCGGCCTCGATGGAGTCGCCCAGCCTGGTGCCGGTGCCGTGCGCCTCGACCACGTCCACGTCGGCCGCGGACAGGCGGGCGTCGGCCAGCGCGAGGCGGATGACGTCCTGCTGCGCCTGGCCGTTCGGGGCGGTCAGGCCGTTGCTGGCGCCGTCCTGGTTGACCGCGCCGCCCCTGATCACGGCCAGGACCGGGTGCCCGAGGCGGCGGGCGTCGGACAGCCGTTCCAGCAGCAGCATCCCCGCGCCCTCGGCCCAGCCGGTGCCGTCGGCCGCGGCCGAGAACGCCTTGCACCGGCCGTCGGGCGAGAGCCCGCCCTGTCTGCTGAACTCCACGAACATCCCCGGCCGCGACATCACCGTCGCCCCGCCGGCCAGCGCCAGCGCGCAGTCGCCGCGCCGCAGCGCCTGCACCGCGAGGACGATCGAGACGAGGGAGGAGGAGCACGCGGTGTCGGTCGTCATGGCCGGGCCGCGCAGGCCCAGCAGGTACGAGATGCGGCCGGAGACCACGCTGAGCGCGGTGCCGGTCAGCAGGTGCCCCTCGGCGGCGCTGTCGGGCTGGTCCAGGCGAGGGCCGTAGTCGGGGGCCATCGCGCCGACGAACACGCCGGTCGCCGAGCCGCGCAGCGCGGCCGGGTCCAGGCCGGCGCGTTCGAGGGTCTCCCAGCAGACCTCCAGCAGCAGGCGCTGCTGCGGGTCCATGGCCAGCGCCTCGCGGGGGCTGATGCCGAAGAACGCGGCGTCGAACCGGTCGGCGTCGTGCAGGAAGCCGCCCTGCCGGGTGTCGCTGGTGCCGGACCGGTCGGAGCCGGTGGCGAACAGGGTGCCCAGGTCCCATCCGCGGTTGGCGGGGAAGTCACCGATGGCGTCGGTCCCGCTGCTGACCAGCCGCCAGAGGTCGTCGGGCGACGCCACGCCGCCGGGATAGCGGCACCCCATCCCGACCACGGCGACCAGCTCGTCATCGGCCGGCCCGTCATCGGCCGGGTCGTCATCGGCCGGGTCGTCCGCGGTCAGGACGTCCGCGGTCAGGGCGTCGGGGGCCGGACCGGTCTCGGCGGACTGGTCCGGCCCGTCCGTTCCGCGCGTTCCGGTGGGGGCGAGGAGGCCGTGCAGGTGGTCGGTGAGGCGTTCCGGGGTGGGGTGGTCGAACAGGACACCGGCCGGCAGCCGCAGGCCGGTCGCGGCGCGCAGCCGGTCGCGCAGCTCCACCGCCGCCACCGAGTCGAACCCGAGGTCCTTGAACGTCCTGCCCGCCTCGATCCCACCCGGGTCGCGGTGTCCGAGCACGCGGGCGGCGGCACCCAGCACCAGCTCCCGCGCCTCGACCCGGGACACGCCCGCGCCGCCGCCGCCCGCGGCGGCTCCTCCCGCCTCACCCACGGGAACGGCGCGGCCGCTGGAGGAGGCGGTGCCGATGCGCGTGGCAGGGAGGAGGGGGGCGGTGGTGGGGCCGTAGGGCTCGCGCTGGAACGGGTACGTCGGCAGGTCCACCGGCCGCGCGCCCGGCGTGGCGCACGGGCCCGACCAGTCCACCGGCGCTCCCTGCGTGAACGCCTGCGCCAGCGACCGCAGCACCCGCTCCGGCCCGCCCTCGCCTCGCCGCAGGGTCCCGGTGACCGCCACGTCGCGCCCGGTGGCCTCGGCCGTCTCCTCGGCGCCGGTGACCAGGACGGGATGCGGGCTGCACTCCACGAACAGCGAGCAGCCGCCCTGCAGCGCCGCCTCCACCGCCTGGGCGAAGCGCACCTGGTGGCGCAGGCTGCGGTACCAGTAGCCGGCGTCGAGCCCGGCCGTGTCCATCGGCTCGCCCGTCAGCGTGGAGACGAAGGTCGTGGCGACGCTCACCGGCCGTACCGGGGCCAGGGCCGCGAGCACCTCGTCGCGCACCTCCTCGACCTCGGCGGAGTGGGAGGCGTAGTCGACGGGGACGAGCCTGGCCCGGTGCTCCGAGAGCCGGTCGGCGAGCACGGCGAGCGCGTCGCTCGGACCGGAGACCACCACGGAGCGGGGGCCGTTGACGGCGGCCACCGACACGGGGGCCTCGACCTCGGCGATCACCCGCCGCACGAGGTCGAGGGGGGCGGCCACCGACAGCATGCCGCCGCGGCCGGTGATGCCGGCGATGGCGCGGCTGCGCAGGGCGACGACGCGGGCGGCGTCGGCCAGGGTGAGGGCGCCGGCGACCGTGGCCGCCGCGATCTCGCCCTGGGAGTGGCCGATAACCGTGCCGGGCTCGACGCCGTGGGAGCGCCACACCTCGGCCAGCGACACCATGACGGCCCACAGTGCGGGCTGTACCACGTCCACCCGCTCCAGGCCCGGGGCGCCGGGAGTCTCCTGGAGGACGTCCATGAGGGAGAAGTCGGTGAAGGGAGCCAGGGCGGCGGCGCACGCGGCCAGGCGCGCGGCGAAGGCCGGCGAGGAGGCCAGGAGCTCGCGGGCCATGCCGGGCCACTGGGACCCCTGGCCGGGGAAGACGAAGGCGATCTCTCCGCTCGAACCGGTCCCGGCCACGTCTCCGCGCGCGGCGTTCCCGATCACGCCGTTCGCGGCGGTTCCCACCACGACGTCGTCGTGCGGCTGCCCGGCGGCCAGGGCGCGCAGCGCGGCCAGGCGGGTGGGCCGGTCGGGGGCCAGGACGACGGCGCGCCGCTCGAAGATCGCCCGGCTGCCCACCAGGCTCAGGGCGACGTCATCGGGGGCGACGGCCGCGTCCTCGGCGAGAGGCAGCAGCCGGCGCGCCTGCTCGCGAAGGGCCGCCCCGTCACGCGCCGACACGACCCATGGCGCCCCCTGGGTGGGCATGGGCGGGAGGGCGAAGGGGTCGGGGCCTGACGGGGCGGTGGGGGCGCACAGTTCGGCGATGGCCGGGCCCGAAGTCGAAGGCAGGAGTGAGGAGGGGGCCGGCGGTTCGGTCAGGAGGAGGTGGCAGTTCGTGCCGCCCATGCCGAACGAGCTGACCCCCGCCACCGCCGCCCGCCCGTCCCCCGGCCAGTCGCGGCGTGCCCGCGCCACCTCCAGCCGCAGCTCCCCCAGCGGGATCTCCGGCGGCGGCGCCTCGAAGTGCAGGCTGGCGGGCACCGTGCGGTGCTTCAGTGCCAGCACCACCTTGAGCAGCCCCGCGATCCCCGCCGCGCCCTCCAGGTGGCCGATGTTGGTCTTGGCCGACCCGACCAGCAGCGGGTCGTCCGCCGGGCGGGCGGCGCCGTAGGCGGCGCCGAGCGCCGCGGCCTCCACCGCGTCGCCGACCTTGGTGCCCGTGCCGTGCAGCTCGACGTACCGCACGTCGGCGGGGTCCACCCCGGCCCGCGCGCACGCCAGGCGGATGACCTCCGCCTGCGCGTCCCGGCTGGGCACGGTCAGGCCCTCGCCGCCGCCGTCGTTGTTGACCGCCCCGCCGAGGATCACGGCGTGCACGGCGTCGCCGGCGGTGAGCGCGTCGGACAGCCGCTTGAGGACGACCAGCCCGCCGCCCTCGCCCCGGACGTAGCCGTTGGCGCGGCCGTCGAAGACGTGGCACCGGCCGTCGGGCGACAGGGCGCCGAGCCCGGCGATGGCGTCGGTGGTCTCGGCGAGGAGGTTGAGGTTGACGCCGCCGGCCAGCGCGAGGGCGGTCTCGCCCCGGCGCAGGCTCTCGCAGGCCATCTCCACCGCGACGAGCGACGAGGACTGGCCGGTGTCGAGGGTGAGGCTGGGGCCGCGCAGTCCGAGGAAGTAGGACACCCGGTTGGCGATCATGGCGCGGTTGGCGCCGACGTACGCGTGCCGGCCGCGCTCCTCCGCGCCGAGCCTGGCCTGGAGCGCGGCGTGGTCGTTCGAGATGGCGCCCAGGAAGACGCCGGCGGCGCTGCCGCGCAGGCCCGTGGGGACGGCGCGGGCGTTCTCCAGCGCCTCCCAGGCCAGCTCCAGGACGAGGCGCTGGTGCGGGTCCATGGCCGCGGCCTCGTTCGGCGAGATGCCGAAGAACGCGGCGTCGAACCCGTCCACGGACTCCAGGAACCCGCCCCGCCGGTGACCGGCCCCCGGCCAGCGCTCCTCGGGGGCGGCGGTGACCGCGTCCACACCCTCGCTCAGGAGCCGCCAGAACTCCGCCGGTCCGGCGGCGCGCGGCAGCCGGCACGCCATGCCGACGACGGCGATCGCGTCCGGCCCGCCGGTCCCCGCCCGCTGTGTCGACTCACCAGCCATCAATGCGCCACCTCAAGCCTCGGGCGCCATTCGACACGGCGCCGCCGGTTTATTGGGACCGCGCGGATAATTACTCCGCGGCGTTCTGGTCTAGCGGCTTTCGCATAGTTGTGGATAAGACACTATGGGCGTGCACAATTCGGGGACACGGTCGCCGACTGGCACCTTGTGGCCGCCATTAGTGGCCAGCGCCGGCCACCCCCGCCGGCCTTGACCCCGGACGTTCGCCCGCGCAATGAATGACGGACGGAGAAAGCCGCCGGGAGGAGACCACATGTCCGTCGAGGCGCCTCTCAGCAACGGCCAGCTCTTCAGCTGGCGTGAGATCGAGCGGTATCCGGAGGACTGGCTGCACGAGGCGAACCTGGCGACGACATGGGACCTGCGCGGCCTGTCGAACGGGCAGGTCACGACCGCCCTGCGGCGGCTGGCCGACCGGCACGAGGCGCTGCGGACGACCTACCGTCCGGGCGGCGACCGGCCGGTCCAGGTGGTCCACGACGACGCGCCGCTGCCCGTCGAGACGGTGGACCGGGTCGTCACCGACCCCGCCGAGCACGAGCAGACGAAGGCGGAGCTGGTGGCGCGGCCGTTCGCCATGAGCGGCGACCTGAACTGGCGGGGCCGGCTGGTCCGCTCCCCCGACGGCGCGCCCCTCTACATCAGCCTGGCCTTCTCCCATCTCATCCTCGACCTGTGGTCGATCCACCACCTGCAGGACCAGTTCAAGGCGCTGGTGGCCGACCCGGACGCCACGGCCGCGAGGGGCCTCGCCCCGCGCGAGCTGGCGCGGCGGCAGCGGGAGGAGGCGTGGCGGCCCCGGCAGGAGAGCTCCGAGCGGTACTGGCAGGACGTGCTGGCCGAGGGGCTCATGGACCGGCTGCCCACGCTGCCGGCCCGCGTCAAGCGCAACCGGCTGGAGCTCACGCTGCACTCGCGGCGGCTCGGCGGGCTCGCGGCGGAGGCGGGTCGCCGGCACGGGGTCACCGCGCCGGCCGTGGTCATGGCGTTCATCGCCGCCGGGCTGGCCCGCCACCTGGGCACCGACCGGGTGACGATGAGCCTGATGTCCTCCAACCGGTTCGCCCAGGAGGACCAGCACAACGTGGGCACGATGAACCAGCTCATCCCCTTCGTCACCGGCGTGGACCCCGGCGCCACGCTCGCCGAGCACATCAGGCGGCTGCACTGGGCGGGCGCGAAGTCGTACCGGTACTCCTGCTACGACTTCGACCGCGTCGCCGAGCTGGCCGCGGGCGACGCGGCCAGGACCGGCCGGGACCCGGGGCACGACTGCTGGGTCAACCACCTGTTCCGGGCCTGGTTCAACTACATCCAGGTGGACCGCCGTCCCTCGGACCCGGCCGACCAGAGCCCGGCGGAGCTGGCCTGGACGCCGCTGGCGCAGCAGTACGGGCAGGCGTTCCGGGTGCGGGTGGCGGTGCAGGGGGGCCGTACCAGCGTGCTCATGCTGGCGGACCCGGACGTCCTGCCCGCGGAGGCGATGGTGGACATCATGCGGACGCTCGCGCTGGGCACCCAGCTCGCCGTCGCCGACCCTGACCGGCGGCTGGCCGACCTGTGGGAGGGCTCCGGCCGCTCCGGGCAGGACCTCCCGCCGTCGCTCTTCCCCCGCGACCTCCCCGACCCGCCGCGGCACCCCGGGTAGTCCCGGGGGCCCGGGACGACCATGGAGACGACTGTGGAACGCACCCTTGTGGAACGCACCCGCGTGGAACGCACCCTTCACCAGTGGTTCGCCGGCTCGGTGGCGCGCTTCGGCGACCGGGTGGCGCTGGAGGCGGGCGGCGCCCGCCACACCTACGCCGAGCTGGACGACCTGGCGGCGCGCCTGGCCGCGCGGATCCTGGCGTCCTGCCCCGGCGGGCGCCCGTCGCGGGTCGGCCTGTACGCGGCCCGCGACACCCTGGCCTACGCCGGGTACCTGGCCGTCCAGCGGATCGGCGCCACCGCGGTCCCCCTCAACCCCGCCATGCCCGCGGCGCGCAACCTCGCCGTCGCCCGGGCCGCCCGCCTGGACGTCGTCCTGGCCGACGCCGCCCGCGGCCCGCTGCCGCCGTTCCCCTCGCGAACGCTCGCCGTCACCCTGGACGACCCGGGCGGCGACCGGGCGGAGCCGCTGGCGCCGCCGGACGGGGTGGACGGGCTCGCCTATGTCCTGTTCACCTCGGGCTCGACCGGCGCGCCCAAGGGTGTGCCGCTGCGCCACCGCTCCGTCGGCGCGTACCTGTCGCACGTCGTCCCCCGCTACGGGCTGGGGCCGGGCGACCGGACGTCGCAGACGTTCGACCTGACCTTCGACCTGTCGGTCTTCGACATGTTCGCCACCTGGGGCGGCGGGGCGACGCTCGTCGTCCCGAGCCGGTACGACCTGCTCAAGCCGGTGGCGTTCGTGGCCAGGGAGCGGCTGACGCACTGGTTCTCGGTGCCGTCGGTGGTCTCGCTGGCGCTGCGCCTGCGCCGGCTGGCCCCGGGCTCGATGCCGTCGCTGCGCTGGAGCCTGTTCTGCGGCGAGCCGCTGACGCTGCGGCAGGCGGACGCGTGGCGGGAGGCGGCGCCGCACAGCGTGCTGGAGAACCTGTACGGCCCGACGGAGCTGACCATCTCCTGCGCCGAGTACCGCCTGCCCGCCGACCGGACCCGCTGGCCGGAGACGCCCAACGGCACCGTGCCGATCGGCCTGCCGTACCGGGGGGTGGAGCACGTGGTGCTGGACGCGGACGGCCGGCCGGCGGCGGAGGGCGAGCTGTGCCTGCGCGGCCCGCAGCGCTTCCCGGGGTACACGGACCCGGAGGTCAACGAGGGCCGCTTCGTCGCCTTCGACGGCGTCCGTGCGGTGCCCGCCCCGGCCGCCGCCACCATGGCCGGCGAGCTCTGGTACCGCACCGGCGACCGGGTCGCCTGGCGCGACGGGCTGCTCGTCCACCTCGGGCGGCTGGACCAGCAGGTGAAGATCTCAGGGCACCGGGTCGAGCTGGGCGAGGTGGAGGCCGCCCTGCGGGCCAGGCCCGGAGTGGACGAGGCAGTGGTCCTGGCGCTGCCCGGGGCGGACGGCGAGCTGGAGCTGGAGGCCGCCTGCACCGGGACGGCGCTCGACCCGGTGGCGCTGGTCAAGGGCGTCGCCGAGGTGCTGCCGGGCTACATGGTGCCGCGCGCGGTGACCGTGCTGGGCGAGCTGCCGCTCAACGCCAACGGGAAGGTGGACCGCCGCGCGCTGGCCACAACCCTGAAGGCCTGAAAAGGAGCCTGGAACGGGAGAGGGCGGGGGCCGGCGAAACCGGCCCCCGCCCTTCTGACATCCGTGCGTCAGTGGACCGGCGGGAACGCCGGGAGCGTGGTCAGCGCCTGCCAGAGCGAGCCGACCGTGGCGAACGTCGTCTCGTCCAGGATCTCGTCGGGCAGCTCGACCGCGTAGCCGTTCTCGATGTCGACCAGCAGCCGCACGACGCCCATCGAGTCGAGGCCGAGACCGGCGAGCTCGTCCCGGGCGGAGAGCTCCGCCGCGTCCGCGTACGGCAGGTGCGCGCGCAGAAGGCTCTGGAACTGGTTCGGAATTTCAGACATCGTCATCCGCCGATCTGCCAGAAAAATCCATTCATACAAAGCTTCGGGGAATGGCGGAGCAGCGGTCAAGAAGGCCGGGAAAGAGCACGCTGGCAGCTTGTGGCGCGCCCAACATGCCAGCGCGGACCGCTTGTCACGGTCCCAGGAAAAGCCAATCCTCGGTTTGTTCGGTAGTCCGACTATCGCCGGCGGTGGAGGCCGAGTTGTCCACTGTGAGATCCGCGAACCTGTGCTGGGGGCAGCGCTACATGTGGCTGCGCGTCCACCAGCTCCCGCCCGGGCACCAGCACGAGACGCACGTCGTCCTCACCTTCGACGTGCCCCCCGGTGTGACGCTCGCCCACTGCCGCGCGATGATCACCTCTCTGGTCCGCCGGCACGAGACGCTGCGGACCACGTACCACCTCGACGCCGGAGAGCCCGGGACCGGGCCCGTGCAGCGGATCCACCCGCCGGGCGCCCTGAAGGTCATGGAGGTCACCGCGGAGCGGGACGGCACCGCCGCGCCCGCCGAGGTGATCGAGGAGCTGAGCACGCGGCCGTTCGACCTGGCCGGCGAGTGGCCCGTCCGGGCGGTCGTCATCACGGCGGGCGGAGTGGCCAAGCGCGCCGTCGTGGTGCTCAACCACCTGGCGGTGGACGTGTGGACGCTGGGCGAGCTGAAGCGGGAGCTGCGCACGCAGGCCGCCGGTCTGGCCGCGCGCCGGCCCGCCACGCTCATGCCGGTCCGCCACCGGCCGTCGGACCTGGCCCGTCACGAGACGTCGGCCGACGCCACCGTGGTGGCCGCCCGCTCCGTCGCGTACTGGCAGGAGCAGGTCGCCGCGCTCCCCTCGGACCCCTTCGCCGCACGCCGCCGGGAAGGCGCGCGCCGACGGGAAGGCGCGGGCCGGGACCCCTTCGCCGCGCTCCGGGACGGCCCGGGTGCGACCGATGAGCCGCCGGCCAGGCACGCGACGCTGACCTCCCCCTCCCTGCTGGAGGCCACCCGGCGGGTCGCCGCCCGGTACGGCGTGTGGCCGTCGCTGGTCCACCTGGCCGCCCACACCGCGCTGACCGCCGCCTACACCGGCCTTGACTCCGCCGGCCTCCTGTCGTTCGTCAGCAACCGCGAGTCCCACCCGTACCCGGACGTCCTGACCTGCATGTTCTCGCCGACGCTGGTGCGGGTGGACTGCTCCGGCGATCCCACGTTCGCCGAGCTGCTCGCCCGGGTGGCGGCCGCCTTCGAGCGGGCCAAGGAGCACTCCTACCTCCCCTACGACGAGGTGACCGAGCTGGTGTCCCGGGAGGGCTCGCGGCGTGGCCAGGCGGTGCGCCTCGGCTCGGAGGTCAACTTCATCAAGCAGCGCACCAAGGACTACGGGGGCCGGCGCACCGCCGTCGCCTGGCATCCGGTGCCGGAGGCGTGGGCGCACGCCGGGTCCGAGACGTACCTGCGGGTGGACGAGTGGCGCGACGCGGTCGCCGTGTCCCTCCAGGCGTCGTCCGCGGTCATGGACGGCGCGGCCGTGGAGGCGTTCCTGCGCGGCCACGAGGCCCTGATCCTCGCCTGCGACGACAGTGCGACGGCTGGTCCCCGCCTCGGTGACGTGGCCCGGCTGGCCGGGCTGCCCGATCCGCCCCTGGTGGCCGCTCCTGGGACGGCCGCGCTTCCCTCCTGGGACCGCGCCCCGGCCGATGAGGCCGCCCGCGCGCTCGCCGGCGCCGTGCGGCTCGTCCACGCGCTGCCCCCTCTCGACCTCTCCGACAGCTACACCCTCGCCGGAGGCCGCGCCCTGCGCATCCCCCGGGTGCTGGCCGAGCTGCGCGAGAGCGGCTGGGAGGGCCTGACCCTCCAGCAGCTCGCCGGACCGGTCCCGCTCGGCGTCCTCGCCGGCCTGCTCGTCCCGATCCGGCCGCTCGCGGATGACCACCGTCCATCAGATCTCATGCGCCTCGGAGTGAAGCCTTGACCATCTCCCCCTGCCTGAAGGCCCGGAGATGGTGTCCGGCTTCCCCCCAGGACTGAAGCCTCAGCCTCAAGGAGTTTCGATGAACCACGCCGTCACCGACCGAGTGACCAAGACCCACCGGCTGGTCGCCTCCGAGCAGGAGCTCCGGGACGCGATCGCCCACGAGCTGCCCGCCTCCGAGCTCGGCGACCTCGTCGTCATGGGCGGGCACTTCATGCTGTTCGAGGACGAGGCCACCGGCCGGCTCGTGCCGGGCGTCGTCGAGGAGCAGAAGGACGAGACCATGCGCCGCCGCGTCGCCGGCCGCGTCGGCATCTTCCCCGGCTACACCTGGGAGCTGTCGCTCGACCTGCTCGGCGAGTACGCCGAGGCGGGGGTCTCCGGCCGGCTGCTGCTGCTGATCAACGACTGGCAGTACGTGCCGGCCCACGACCGCCCGGCCGGCGAGCTGCGGGCCGAGTTCTTCGAGCGGTTCACCACGCTGCCGACCTCGTACGAGAAGGCGCTGTGCGACTACGGCCTGCCGGCGGAGCTGGTGCTGCCGAGCCGCAAGCACCATCTCGCCTTCCCCGAGACGTGGCTGAAGTACCGCTTCCAGAAGGCCGCCGACAAGTTCGTCAAGCAGGGGCTGCTGGAGAAGCGCTACCTCGACCCCGCCGGCGGCTCCGGGCGGCGCGACGCCGAGGTGGCGTTCGTGGACGCCGACGGCAACTACCGCACGCTGATCAGTTGCGGCATCACCGGCTGCGCGGGCGAGATCACCGAGATGGTGTCGGAGGTCCACAAGGCCGGCTACCGCAACCTGCTGATCTTCGCGCCCGGCGAGTGCCTCATGCCGGTCCAGACGGGCGTGGACATCGCGCTCAACCTGTACGGCCTGCCGGACATGCGCGTGGTCATCGCCGACCCGGGCGGCAGCGGCGAGACGTCCACCGACGAGATCTACGCCAAGCTCGTCACGGTCAGCACCCTGAGGAGCTGACGCGCCATGAAGGTCATCTACCTGGACGGCTGCGCCACGACCCGCGTCGACGACGAGGTGCTGGACGCGATGCTGCCGTACCTGCGTGAGGAGTTCGGCAACCCGTCGTCGCCGCACGTGCTCGGCAAGCGGGCCCGCCGGGCCGTGGACGCGGCGGCCGAGTCGGTGGCGCGGCTGATCGGGGCCGACCCGGACGCGGTGCTGTTCACCTCCGGCGCGACCGAGAGCAACAACATCGCGCTGCTGGGCGCGTTCGGCCACGACGACCGGGCGCCGGTCAACGGGGTGTTCTGCCCGACCGACCACAAGTCGTCGCTGTCGATCGGGCGCGCGCTGGCGGCCCGCGGCGTGGACGCGCGGACCGTGCGGGTCGGCCGGGACGGCCAGGTGGACCTGGTGCACCTGGCCGAGCTGCTCGACCTGCACACGCGCGTGGCCACCGCCGCGTGGGTGAACAGCGAGATCGGCACCGTGCAGCCGGTCCACGCGATGGCCTCGATCTGCCACGACGTGGGCGCCCTGCTGCACGTGGACGCGGCGCAGGCGGCCGGCCGGGTGCCCGTCGCCGTGCGCGAGGCGGAGATCGACCTGCTGTCGCTGTCGGCGCACAAGCTGCGCGGCCCGAAGGGCGTCGGCGCCCTGTACGTCCGGCCGGAGATCCGGCACCGGCTGCGGCCGGTGATGTTCGGCGGCGGGCAGTACGAGCTGCGCAGCGGCACGATCCCCACCCACCTCGTGGTGGGCATGGGGAAGGCGGCGGAGCTGGCGCTGGCGCGGGCCGAGGCGGATCTGCGGCGGGTGCGCGAGCTGCGCGCGACGGCGCTGGACATCCTCCTCGCGGGCATCCCCGGCGCGCGGCTCAACGGCGACCCCCGGGGCGGCGTGCCGCACGTGCTGAACGTGGTCCTGCCGGGGGTACGCGGCGAAAGCCTGGTCTCCAGCCTGACCACGGTCGCGCTGTCCACCGGGTCGGCGTGCAACTCCGGCTCCCAGGAGCCGTCGTACGTGCTGACCGCCATCGGGGTGGAGGCGGAGGACGCCAACAGCTCCGTCCGGATCTGCCTGGACCCGCGGATGCCGTACGAGGACCTGGTGGCCGGCGTCGAGACGGTCGTCGAGCGGGCCCGGGGGCTGGCCGGGGTGGCCGCCGCGATGCGCGGTCACCAGGTCGTCTGAGATCTGTTCCACGGGTGGCGGTCAGCCGGCGTTGCGCAGGAAGCTCCTGGCCGCCGCCACCCCCGCCTGGAACCTGCTCGTCGCCTCCAGGTCGCGCATCAGCGAGGCGATGTGCCGGCGGCAGCTCCGGACCGACATGCCGAGCTTCCTGGCCACCACCTCGTCGGTGTAGCCCTTGGCCATCAGCGCGGCGATGGCCTGCTGGAGGTCGTCGGCCACGTCGGCGTAGCCGAACTCGATGCCCTCCAGCGGGGTGGCCATCTCCCACAGGTGGTTGAACAGGTCGAGGAAGAACTGCGCGATGCCGTGGTCGCGCACCCGCGCCACGTTCGCCTCCTCGCCGTTCGCCCCGAACATGACGACCAGCGACCGGTCGAAGACCACCGCCGAGCGCGGGATGTGGCTCAGCGTGTAGACGACGGCGCCGGCATCGGTCAGCCGCTTCATCCGCATCCGGGTGGACACGTCCCCGCGGTTGCGGTGCTGGCAGATGATGCGCACCACCACTCCCCGCGCCAGCAGCGTGAGGAACGTCTCCGACAGGTCGCCGGTCACGCCGCCGGACGCCTGGAGCACCAGCACTTCGTCGCGGCAGGCGTCGCCGGCCGTCTTCAGGAAGCCGCGCACCTCCATGGAGCCCACCAGGTAGTCCACGGCGCGCGGCGCGGTGCCCGCCTCCACCGCGGGGTAGTCCTGCTGGAACACCCCGATCCGCTCCCTGATCTGGTCGATCAGCTCGCGCCGCTGGTAGATCTCCCGCTCGACCGAGGACACCAGGGAGGCCGCGGCCAGCTCCGGGTCCACGGGCACGAACCGCAGGCCCGCGTTGTCGTCGATGCGGAGCAGCCGGCTCTCCACCAGGTGCTCCACCGCCTCGCGCACCTCGCGCACGGCCAGGCCGAGGTCCTCGGCCGCCGCCTCGACCGTCTCGATCGCGCCCTTGCGGGCGGCGTAGCGGTACACGTCCGTCACATGGTCGCCGCCGGCCGCCGAACGGCCGGTGAACAGTGCTGTCATGGTCATGGCTTGCCTCCTTGCTCACGAGTCACCGGGCGGCGAACTGCTCCGCCACGGAGATCACGTACTGGCCGTAGGCCGACTTCTCCAGCTCGACGCCCAGCCGGTGGCAGGCCGCCGCGTCGATGTAGCCCATCCGCAGGGCGATCTCCTCCAGGCACGCGATCCGGACGCCCTGCCGCTGCTCCAGGAGCTGGACGTACTGCCCGGCCTGGAGCAGCGACTCCGGGGTGCCGGCGTCGAGCCAGGCGAAGCCCCGGCCGAGGTCGACCAGCTTCGCCCGGCCCCGCTCCAGGTAGGCGCGGTTGACGTCGGTGATCTCCAGCTCGCCGCGCGCCGACGGGGAGAGGTTCTTGGCGATGTCGACCGCCTCGTTGTCGTACAGGTAGAAGCCGACGACCGCCCGGTTGGAGCGGGGCGCCGCGGGCTTCTCCTCGACGGACAGCAACCGGCCGTCCGCGTCGGTCTCGGCGATGCCGTACCTCTCCGGGTCGCGCACCGGGTAGCCGAACAGCACGCAGCCGTCGATGTCGCGGCACTCCTGGCGGAGGATCTCCTGGAAGGAGTAGCCGTGGAAGACGTTGTCGCCGAGGATGAGGGCCACCGAGTCGTCGCCGATGTGGTCGGCCCCGATGACGAGCGCCTCGGCGATGCCGTTCGGCTCGTCCTGCTCGGTGTAGGTGATGCGCAGCCCGAGGTGGGAGCCGTCGCCGAGCAGGCGGCGGATCTGCGGCAGGTCCTCGGGCGTGGAGATGACCAGGATGTCCCGGATCTCGGCCAGCATCAGCACCGAGAGCGGGAAGTAGATGAGCGGCTTGTCGTTGACCGGCAGCAACTGCTTGGACACCGCCAGCGTCGTGGGCAGCAGCCGCGTGCCCCTGCCCCCGGCGAGCAAGATGCCCTTCATGTGTCCCCCTTGTGGTCGGTGCGGTACGTCGCGCATGGCGCTCACCCCAGGGCCCGGGTGCGGCGGCTGAACAGGACGAGGGAGGCGCCCAACAGCAGGACGGCCATCCCGGCGAGCACGGCGAGCTGCGGCAGCACCGCGCCGATGCCCGTGCCGGGCACGGCCAGCGCCAGCAGCGCGTCCATCCCCCACGCGTGCGGGAAGAGGTGACCGACGGCGTTGATCAGGTCGCCCGAGGACTCCCGCGGCCACAGGCAGCCGCCCAGCATGCCGAGCACGACGCCGAGCGGCGGCCCGATGGCCGGGGCCTGGTCGGGGGTGCGCAGCAGCGTACCGACGAGGATCGCCGCGCCGGTCGCGACCAGCGCGAACGTCCCCACGACCGCCGCCACTCCGAGCGGGTCGCCCCAGCGGACGCCGAACGCGAGCGAGCTCACCACCATGATCAGCGTGGCCTGCGCGATGGCCACGAGGAACCGGCTCAGCGCCTCGCCGAGCAGCACCGACCGCCGCCGCACGGGGGCGGTCAGCGCCCGCTGGAGCATGCCGAGCCGGCGGCTCTCCACCAGCGCGGCGGCCACGGCCATGGAGTTGATGAAGGTGAACAGCAGCAGGTTCGCGGGGGCGGTGTAGGCGAAGCCGCGGGGGTCGCCGGCCGAGGTGGAGCTGTCGGTCACGGCGACGCGGCCGGACTCGGCCTGCGCCTGCCGTACGTATTGGGCGGCCTGCTCCGGGGTGGCGCCCGCGGTCCTGGCGGCGCGGGTGGCCTCCTCGACGGCGGCGACCTTGCCCACGGCGACGTCGATGGCGCTGCGGGCGGCCATGCCGCTGCCGTTGGTCTCGGTGACGACCAGGTCCAGCTTCGTGGAGCCGGCCGGGATGACCAGGCCCGCCGCGAGCGAGCCCTCCCGCACGCCGGAGCGCAGGTCGGCGGCCGAGGTCATGGTGGTGACCTCCAGGTCGGGGTGGCGGCGCAGCTCGGCCAGCAGCGCGGTCGTCACCGGTCCGGAGTCCTCGGCGACCACGCCGACCGGCAGCCGGGACGAGCCCGCCGTGCCGCCGCCGAGCGCCATGCCGACGAAGACGATGGAGACGAACGGCATGACGACCATGAAGAACAGGCCGACGCGGTCGCGGGTGTGGCGGCGCAGGTTCGCGGCCACGAGCGCCAGCACGGGCCGCGGCCGCAGCTTCTCGGCCTCCACGGGCACGTCCACGGGGGTCATAACAGCAGTCCTCTCCGGAAGCCGAGGACGGCGAGGCCGCCCGCCGCCAGCGCGATCCCGCACAGCACGCCCACCGGGAGGGCCACGGCCGCGAGGCCCGCGCCCGAGCCGGCCAGCTCGGTCAGCGCCTTGGACGTCCAGCCGTTCGGGGTGAGCAGCGCGACCGTCTGGAGCGCGCCGGGCAGGTTGTAGATCGGCACCAGGCTGCCGCCGAAGAACGCCATCACGAACGACACGACCATGATCACGCCGTCGGCCTGGGCGTCGGTCCTGACCCGGCTGGTCACCAGCATGGTGATCGCCGCGGCGGCCAGCACGTGCGTGACCAGCACCACGGCCACGGCCGCCGGGTCGCCCCACGTGGAGCCGAAGATGAGCACCGAGGCGCCCCAGTTGAGGAACACCCCGACGACGGCCAGCGCGAAGCCGACCACGGCCTTGCCGGCGACCGGCACCCAGGCCGCGACCGGGGCCGCGCGGATCCGGTCGAGCGTGCCGAGCTTCCGCTCGGTCAGCAGCCCACGGAACGACGCCCCCACGACGAAGAACGCGAACAGCGCCGCCATGCCGGAGCCGTAGTAGACCGACAGGTCGATCTTGCCGCCGGCCAGCGGGTCGTCGGCCAGGCTGAGGGCGGCACCGGCCGCGCCGTTCCGCTCCACCAGCTCCTTGACCTGGTCACCGGGCACCCCGGCGCGCAGCACGGCCCGTACGGCCAGGGTGCGGGCGTCCACCACGGCCGAGATGCGGTCCACGATGGCCCCCGCCACCACCCCGGCCAGCGGCGACTCGGGCGTCTTCAGCACCGCCACGTCGCCCCCCTTGCCGGCTCCCACGCTCTGACTGAACCCGGCCGGGAACACGATCGCCGACCCGATGGCGCCCGAGTCCAGCGCCCGCCGGGCCTCGTCCCTGCTCGGCAGGTCGCGCAGCGTCACGGAGCCCTTCAGCTCCTTGGCGGCCAGCACCTCGCGCCGCACGCTCGCCGGGAACTCGCCGCCGTCCAGGTCCACGAAGCCCACCGTGGCCTTGAGCGGCGGGTCGTCGCCGCCCAGGGCGAGGCCGAACAGGGTCGCCAGCGTCACCGGCACGATCAGCGCGATCACGATCGCCGTGCCGTCGCGCAACCGGGCGCGCAGCTCCAGCGCGCTCACCGTCCACATCGCCCGCCACATGGCCCGTCCCCTTTCCGACCCCATCGTCAGTCCCTGAGTGTGCTGCCGGTGAGGTGCAGGAATGTGGCCTCCAGGTCGGGCTCGATGACCTGGGTGGCCGTGACGGTGGCGCTGCCCTCCACCGCGGTGATCAGGGCCGGCAGCAGGTACCTGCCGCCCTCGGCGATCAGCCGTACCGACGAGGCGCCCGTCCGGGCCGCCTCGACCACGCCCTCGACGGCGCGCAGCTTGGCGAAGGCCGTCTCCACGTCCCCGTCGAGCACCAGCTCCACCTTGTCGGCGCTGCCGACCAGGGAGACCAGCTCGTGGCGGGTGCCGTCGGCGATGATCCGGCCGTGGTCGATGATCGCCGCGCGGTCGCAGACGCGCTCGATCTCCTCCATGTAGTGGGAGGTGTACAGCAGCGCCATGCCGTCCTGGACCAGGCGCTCCACGCCGTCGAGGATGGCCTTGCGGCTCTGCGGGTCGACGCCGACGGTCGGCTCGTCCAGGATCAGCACCTCGGGCCGGTGCAGCAGCGCGGCGCCGATGTTGATGCGGCGCTTCATGCCTCCGGAGTACGTGCTGAGCTTCGTGTCGGCCCGGTCGGTCAGGCCGATGAGGCCGAGCACCTCGTCGATGCGGGCCGCCAGCCGCCGGCGCGACAGGCCGAACAGGCGGCCGAAGAAGCGCAGGTTCTCCCGGCCGGTCAGCTCCGGGTAGAGGGCGATCTCCTGGGGGACGTACCCGATCCTCGCCTTGGCGCGGGTCGGTTCGGCCGCCAGGTCCACGCCGCCGACCAGCACGGTGCCGGAGTCGGGGCGCAGCAGGCCGACGAGCATGGAGATCGTGGTGGTCTTGCCGGCGCCGTTGGGGCCCAGCAGCCCGTACGCCTGGCCGGGCGCGATGGCGAAGCCGACGTCCTCGACGGCGACGACGTCGCCGTAGCGCTTGCTCAACCCCTGGCAGGACAGGGCGGCCGGCGCGGTCATCGGCGCCACCCCCCGGCGGCGTCGTCGCGGTCCAGGAGCTCGGCCGGGTCGCCCTTGCCGGCCACGTTCCCGGCGCAGGTCTGCCGGGCCAGGTCCGCGCCGAGCTGGAAGTCGAGCGGGGTGTTGCCGGTGATCCGGTTCCACAGGACGTGGTTGTCCAGGGCGTCGTCGCCGCCCCAGTCCTTGGAGGAGCCGATGACGAAGCCCGCGCCCATGACGGACTCGCCGCTCGGGTGGTTGTCGTGGATGTGGTTGTCGACGACGGTGACCCGATGCGTGCCGATGAGCGCGAGGCCGACACCGGAGATGGGCGGCCCGGCCGCGCCCAGCCCGTCGGGCTCCGCCCCGGCTGCCAGGTCGTTGCCGTGCAGGTCGTTGCCCGCCACCAGGCAGTCCCGGACGCCGCCCGCCGGCTCGCCCTCGTACACCTGGTTGAGCAGGAGCATGCCGATCGCGTTGCCGTGGCAGTCGTTGCGCACCACCTGGGCGCCCGACGAGTTGTCGATGAAGATCCCGAAGGCGTTGGCGGTGGTCTCGTTGTCCGCGACCAAGCCGTCCGAGTCAGGGCAGAAGCTCAGCGCGACGCCGCCGTACTGGCTGCCGGAGGCGCGGCAGCCGGTCACCTCGCAGCCGCTGGACTCCCGCAGGTAGACACCCCAGACGGCGTTGCCGCGGGCCTCCACGTCGCGGACGCTCACCCCGGCGGCCGAGTGCGCGTAAACGCCGGCGCCGGTGAACCCGGCGACGGTCAGCCCCTCGACGCGCACGCCCGCGACCGCGTCGCCGAAGACGGTGACGCCGCTGACGACGTCCTCGGTGGCGTCGTGCAGCCTCGGCACGTCCGCCGGGACGCCGCCGCCGGGCGCCAGCACGGTCCGGCCGGGGCCGGCGCCGGTCAGCGACACGCCGCCGTGCCGGATCCACACGCTCTCGGTGTACGTGCCCTCCGTCAGCACGACGCTCGCTCCCGGACCGGCCTCGTCCAGCGCCCGCTGGATCGACTCCCCCGGTCTTACCGTCCTCACCTGGGCCGTCCTCACCTGGGACATCGGGCACTTCCCTTCCTGTCGACGTAGACGATCGCCAGCGCTGCGGACAACCCGCCCCCGCTCCCCCACCGAGCCACCCCGGCCACCTCGGCGGGCTCGCCCCGATGGAGGCGCTGCAGGGCCGCGTCGCGGG
Organism: Nonomuraea sp. 3-1Str; assembly: GCF_031570565.1. Classification (NCBI taxonomy): domain Bacteria; kingdom Bacillati; phylum Actinomycetota; class Actinomycetes; order Streptosporangiales; family Streptosporangiaceae; genus Nonomuraea; species Nonomuraea sp. 3-1Str. The sequence goes on along the minus strand of NZ_JALHBK010000023.1, from coordinate 6,726 downwards.
AGGCGCCGCGGACCGCGTACGCGGCGCACCCGTCCAGCCGGACGCCGGTCGAGGCGGCCAGCTCGGCGGCGGCCTCGTCCAGCAGGCGGAGCGCCCAGGCGTCCGGCGCCGCGGCCACCGCCTCGAAGTCGTGCCACGCGAACCCCGTCGCCCGCCCGCCGACCGCCTTGATCAGGCACTCCTTGACGGCGAACGCCGGAGCCTCGGGGGCGGCCTCCCGCTCGGCCGCGGTGGTGACGTGCCGCGCGAACACCTCGCCGCCCCGCTCCACCGCCCGCGCCAGCCGCCCGGCCTCCACGATGTCCACGCCGAGGAGCACGGCCGGCTCGCCGGGAGCGGGCGCGGCGGCCCGGGGAAGGGCGGCGGGGGCGACGACGGTGCTCATGCCAGGGCACCCGCGCAGCGCGTCACGAAGGACTCCAGGGCCCCGGTGTACTCCTCGGCCCGCTCGACCATCGGGATGTGCCCGCTGCCCTCCACGACCAGCACCTCGTTGCCCGGGTAGTCGGCCAGCAGCTCCAGCCACGGGTCCACGGGCGTCATCCGGTCGTGCCGCCCCCAGGCGTACAGGGACGGGCACCGCACCTTGTCCATCGCGGGCCGCACCGAGTAGCGGCGGGTGGCCTTGAGGCTGCGCGCCATGCTCACCATGGCCTCGGGGCGGCGCAGCATCTCGCCCACCTCGGACATCCGCTCGTCGGAGAACAGGCTGCGACCGCCGTGGAAGAGCGCGGCCACCATCCGCTCGCCGAACTCGTCGCCGAACGGCCGCACGCTGCCCCGCCGGTCGAAGCTGAGCCCGACGTCGGGGTCGGCGGTGAGGCCGGGCGCGCCGCTCACGACGATGCCCCGGACCCGGTCGGGGTACCGGCCCGCCAGGTCGATGGCGACGAGACCGCCGAGGGAGTTGGCGCAGACGATGACGTCGTCCGCTCCGGCGGCGTCGCAGGCGCGCAGCAGCGCGTCGCCGAGCTGCTCGATCGACCCGGCCACCTGCCGGTCGAGGGCGCAGATCGCCTCGTGCGTACGGATCACCGGCCACCCGGCCGCCCCGAGGCGCCGGTACGGGTGCTCCCAGATCCAGCCGCCCGCGAACAGCGCGGACATGAACGCCACCGCGGGCCTGCCGTCGCCGCCGCCCCTGAGCCCGCCGGCGGCGTGCCCGGCGTCGCCGGGCGGCTCCGGGACGGAGCCGGTCCTGTCGCCGATCCTGTACTCGGCGGTGAAGTCGATCATCAGGTGCTCCCGTGGTTCGCGAGGGTGGATCACAGCGTGGACGCGTCCTCCGGCGCCCATCCGCACGCGCAGGCCGCGTCCTTGCCCGCCGCCACGACCGTTCCGCAGGCGGGGCAGCGGGCGTAGTCGCGGATGGTGGCGGGGTACCAGACGCTGGTGTGCACCCGTGTGCACAGTCCGCCCTTGAAGAAGCGGCGCATGGCCCGCTGGTGCGGCCGGGCGTGGACCGCGCGCAGCGACTCGGGCCGGTCGAAGGCGCTCAGCGTGAACTTGCGGGCGCCGATGTCGAACGTGGTCACGCCGAGGAACCCCTTCGAGGACCGCAGCGACTTGACGATCTCCACGCTGAGCAGGTCCACGTCGGCGGCCTCGGCGTCGTCGCGGATCTCCAGCCAGGTCAGCACGAGCGCGCCCGGCTTGTCGGTGCGGCCGGTGGCGGCGCGGGCGCTGACCCCGAACTCCCGGGCCTCGTCCGCCCCGGGCACGAACCGGGCCGTGTAGCCGAGCGCCTCGGCCAGGGCGAGCCGGTCGAAGAGCCGGCGCACGTGGACTCCGCGCTCGTCCCGGGTGACCAGGTCGGCGCCGCTCACGGTGACGGCGCCGCCGGTGGCGGGCATGCCGAGGTAGGACTCGCGGTGGTCGGCCAGCAGCGTCCAGGAGACGGTGGCCGCGTCGGCGTCGCCGGTCACGCGGTCCACGGCGAAGCGCGCGTTACGGAAGCGGGCCGTCGTCCGGGTCACGTGCTCGGCGAGCGCAGCGCCGGCCAGCGCGCCGCCGGAGTCGGGGTCCTCGTAGGTGGCCACCGCCGCCGCCACGGCCCCGGCGTCACCGGCCCGCCACGCGTCCAGATGCGCCTCCGCCGCCTTCCGCACGTCCGCGGCGGCTTCAGGGGCAGGAGTGGGGGGTTGGGCGGTCATGTCAGGTCTCCTCGTCCTCGGGGAGGCGGGTGGAGCAGATCGCCATGGCCAGCGCCCGCCGGTCCGTGTGGCTGATGGAGACGCGGACGCGGCCGTCCGGCCGTACCAGCTCGGCCAGCGCCGGTGCCAGGCGTACGGCCGGCGGGTGGCCGTCGCGGCACGCGGCCGTCGCGCGGCAGGCCGCGGTGGGCCGGGGCAGCACCTCGACCTGGCCGAGACGCGCGGCCGTGGGCGCCAGGCCGAGCAGGCGAAGGACCGCCCGCTTGCCCGCCAGCCGGCCCGCCCAGTGCTGCACGGTGGCGCCGCCGGACCGGACGCGCTCGGCGGCCGTGTAGACCTCGTCCAGCGGCATCGCGCCGACGAGCTCCTGCGGCCGGGTGAGCCCCGCGAAGCCGACCAGCGCGCTCCCCCACCGGAGGGGGCCGCCGCCCGTCATGCCGCCACCGCCTTGGCCAGGCGGCGCAGGGTGGCCGGGTCGGCCATGCTGAGGCAGCGCGCCTCCGCGCGCCGCGACAGGCCCGTGAGGACCTTGCTGTCGCCGACCTCCACGCCCGAGGCCGTGGCGTCCACCGCGGCGATCGTGCGCGTCCACCGGACCCGCCCGGTGAGCTGGGCCACCAGCGCCTCCCGGAGCGTGCCCAGGTCCGTGGTGGGCTCGCCCGTGACGTTGGGGACGACGGGAACCCGCGGCTCCCGCATCGGCACGGCCGCCACCGCCGCCGCCCACCCCGCCACCGCGGGCCCCATGAGCGGCGAGTGGAAGGCGTTGCCCACCGAGAGCGGCACGATCTTGCTGGCCGCCGTGGCGAGCTCCGTCAGCCGGTCGAGCGCCGGCAGCGCGCCCGAGACCACGACGTGGCCCGGGGCGTTCTCCAGCCCGACGACGGCCGGCTCGCCCGGCGCGGAGGCCGCGGCGGCGAGGGCCTCGACGTCCTCCACGGGCAGGCCCATCACGGCCCGCATCCCGCCGATGACGCCGACCGAGGCCATGAGCCGGGACCGGGTCTCGACCAGGCGGACCGTGTCGGCCAGCCCCAGGACGCCGGCCGCGTGCAGCGCGGTCAGCTCGCCGACGCTGTGCCCGGCCACGATCGCGGGCTCGTAGCCCTCCTCCTCCAGGACGGCGAGCGCCGCGAGGTTGCAGGCCGTGACCGCGATCTGCGCGTGCTCCGTGGCGACCAGCCGGTCGAGCGGCCCCCGCGCGCACAGCGGCGAGATGGGGCGCGACAGCAGCGCGTCCACCTCCTCCAGCCGGTCGCGCGCGGCCGGCCGGCGGCGCAGCCACGCGCCCATGCCGACTCGCACCGTCCCCTGCCCGGGGAAGAGGTAGCCCAGCATGACGTCGCTCCCTTCACGGGCCGGCCGTTCCACCAGCCGGCCACATCAACAGGCCAGTCGCTCCACGAGCCGGTCGCCGGCTACAACCGGCGCCGGGGCCGCCGCTCCTCGTGGGCGGGCCGCTCCGTGCCGAGGAAGCCGAGCAGCAGCTTGTTCACCTCGTCGGGCGCGTCGAGCGGCAGCCAGTGCCCGGCGTCCTCGACGCGCTCGTAGCGCCACGGCCCCTTGACGAACTTGCCGGAGCCCGTCATGCCCTCCTCCAGCAGCGCCTTGTCACCGGCGCCCCAGATGCCCAGGGTGGGCGCGAGCACCGGCGGGAACGGGCGGGCGGGCCGCAGCTCGGAGGCGGGCGAGCGGTTGGCGCGGTACCAGTTGAGCCCGGCGGTCAGCGCGCCGGGCCGGGCCAGGTCGCGCAGGTAGCGGTCGTAGTCGCCGTCCCGCCCCATGATCTCCTTGAACAGCCGCCAGCCGTTGCGGCGCAGCAGCTCCTCGCTGACCCCGGGGAACTGGTAGAAGAGCATGTACCAGGACGCCGCCCGCTGCTCGATCGACGGGGTGGCGAAGACGCCGGGGTGCCCGACGGACAGCACGACGAGGTGGTCGAGCCGGCGCGGCATCATGAAGGCGTACATCCAGGCGATGGCCGCGCCCCAGTCGTGGCCGACGATGTGCGGCCGCTTGACGCCGAGCTGCATGGTGAGGGCGACGACGTCGTTGACGATCGTCTGCATGCCGTACGCCTCGATCTCCTGCGGCTTGCCGGAGTCGCCGAAGCCGCGCAGGTCGGGCGCGATGACCCGGAACCCGCCCTCGACCAGCGCCGGGATCTGATGCCGCCACAGGTAGGAGGAGTCGGGGAAGCCGTGCAGCAGGATGACGGGGTCGCCCTCGCCCTCGTCGACGTAGGCGATGTCGACACCGTTGATGTGTACGGTCTTCTTCTCGGTCATGCCGTCTCCCTGAACAGCCGCTCAGCGAAGAACTCGCTGAAGCCGAACTCCGGTACGTCCTCCGGGGCGACCATGTTGAGCAGCCCCGTCACCTGGGCGGCGAAGTTCTTCGCCATCAGCCTGCGGACGCGGCGGCGCCGCTCGACCGCCGCGGGCCCGAACTCGACGTGCAGCCTGCTGATGATGGAGGCGCCGAAGTCCAGCCGTTCCAGGCGGAACTCGCGCTCCTTCACGTACGGGGCGAACGCCTCGTGCGACCAGTCGTCGGAGGCGAGCAGGATCTCGCAGACGGTCCGCGAGTCGCGCATGGCGCACGACAGGCCGGTGCCGAGGACCGTGTCGGCGTTGCCGGCCTCGTCGCCGATGAGCACGACGCCCTCGGCCAGCGGCGGCCCCTCGGGCACGCTGGACACGGACGGCCACACCGACAGCGGTCCGGCCGGGATCGCCTCGGTGACGGCCTTGCCGCGGTCGGGCAGGCAGTTCAGCTCGAACGCGGCGAGGAACCGCTCGACGCCGCCCGGCCCCCGGTAGCGGTGCTTGTTGACCGTGGGGAAGTTCAGGTAGAGGCGGGCCCGGCCGTAGCCCTGGGGGAACACCATGAACATGACGTCGCCCTCGGTGCCCATGGCCTGCACGTCGGGCGGCCAGCCCGCCATGCCCTCCACCATCATGCCGCCGCCCCAGTGGTGCATGGAGTTGCTCATGGTGATGCCGACCTGGCGGCCGACGGTGCAGCCGCGGCCGGTGGCGCCGATCACCAGGCGGGGCCGCAGCTCGTGGTCGCCGTCGGGCGTCCGGTACGTCACCACGGGCGGCGTGCCGGCGGTGACGCCGATGCGGGAGGCGTCCATCACCAGCCGGGCGCCGCTCGCCACGGCCTGCTCGGCCATCAGCTCGCACACCGCGTGGTGCGGGAACGACATCGGCCCGCCGATGCCGGGGATGAACCTGGTCATGTCCACGGCCTCGACCTCGTCGTCGGTCACGGCCTCGTCCCAGGTCATCCACTCGCGGATCTCCCAGGCGCCGCCGGCCGAGAAGCAGTCGTAGACGCCGAGGCGCTGGGCCTCCCGGATGCCCCAGGGCGCGAGCCACTCGCCGCGCACGAGGTCCTTGTAGGCGTCCTGCTTCTCCAGCAGCACCACGGACAGGCCGCCCGCGGCGAGCCGGCACGCCGCGGACGCCCCGGAGATGCCGCCTCCGACGATGACGACGTCGGGCTGCTCGGGTCGTACGGTCACATCCCCCACCTCTCCCAGTAGGTGCGTTCCTTGGCGCTGTAGCGCTCTGCGGGGCGGAAGTCGGTGCCCACGGTGTACGCGACGGGGATCATGCACACCTGGGTCACCCCCGAGGGGATGCCGAGCATCCGCGCGACCTGCCGCTCGTGCGGGACGTGCAGGCAGGTGATCGTGCTGCCGAGCCCGCGGCTGCGCAGCGCGAGCTGGAAGGACCAGATGGCCGGGAAGATCGAGCCGTAGAAGATGCTGGCCCGCGTCTCGCCGTGCTGGACCTGGTGGCCCGGGTCCTCGGCGACCTTGTCGGACATCCGCCTGCGCCAGGCCTCGTTGATGGCCGTGATGTCGGGCGGGCGGCCGAGGACGCACGGGATGACGAGGATCGGCACCGCCGCGATGGTCTCTGTCAGCGCCTGCGCGGAGGCGTAGTTGCGGCGCGCCTGGGCGTCGTTGCGGCGGCGGCCGGCGTTGGTCCACATGTCGTTGCGGTGGAACGTCCAGGACGACTGGATCATCCCGGCCAGCTCCTGCTTGACGGCGGCGTCGCTGATGACGAGCCACCGCCAGTTCTGGTGGTTGTTGGCGGTGGGCGCCTGCACGGCGACCTCCAGCGCCTCCTGCACCACCTCGCGGGGCACGGGCCGCTCCACGTCGAGGCGGCGGCGCACGGACCGGGTGGTGGTCAGCAGCCGGTCGGTCTCGGCGACGTCGAACGGCAGGCCGGTGAGGTGTCCTGGGAGCGCCGCGGAGGCGGGCGGGCCGTTCACGCCAACCCCAGGAGGACCGCGCCGCGGACCGAGCCGGGTGCCGCCGTGAGCGCCAGCGCCCGCTCCACCGGACCGTCCAGGCCCGGTTTGGTCACGTACGCGGTGAGGTCGCCGGCGAGCGGGTCGGCGAGGCCGGTCAGCGCGGGGGCGACGCCGTCGCGGACGGCGAGGGCGCCGAGGGCGATGTTCATGGCGCCGGTGGCGGCCTGGCAGTCGCCGGCCAGCGCGGTGGAGGCCGACGCCAACCGGAGTTGTGACACGCACCTTCATGTCTTTC